>JADCGQ010000049.1 GCA_020248945.1 Rubrivivax sp. | reverse complement strand
GTTCCAGGCCGCCAAGCGCCGAGCGCGCGGCTTCGCCAGCTTCGACACGATCAGGACCGTCGTCTTCCTGATCGCAGGCAAGCTCGACTTCGCAGCGGTCAACCCTCATGCCCGGTAACCCACACGAAATTCAGAAGAGCCAGAATTTAGCGACAGCGACGGCTGTCGTTCGCAGGTGATCAGCATCGACTGGGAGAAGATCCCGGCTGAACGACTGCATCTGAAAGCCGCGAACTCACGCTGTCGACTGCTGTCGTTCAGCTCCTACGGTTCGAGGACTGAAAGCGGGCTCTCGAAGTGCTGGTCAGTTCCTGCAAGTGATGGTTCGCCCGCGCAAGTCACTGCGCTGCGAACCACAAGAAGGTCAGCACGTCGAAGTAGCGCCGTGTTTCCAGTACCAGTTCTGTATCCGACACCTGCTGCACCTGCGGATAGAACGACTTGGCGTAGGCGTCGCTGGCCTTGTTGAAGCACAGTTTGAAGTTGAACGCCTCGGGCAGCGCCGGTGGTGCCACCACGGGGCCTCGGGCCGAGAGATGCACTGCCGCTTGCACGCCGGCCTGGATGCGCTGCACGGCCTCGGCGGGCAGGATGGATTGCACCGAAGCGCCGAAGCCCTGCAGCGTGGCCACTGTCTGCAGCCCATCGATCAGGCCCGAGGCCTCGTCGCACAGCTGCTGATCGCCCGACAGGAACACCAGCGGCACGCCCACGCTGGCAGCGGCGTAGGCGTAGATCAGGCACTCCGAGGCCGTGCGCCCGTTGAGCTCCACGCGCGCGAAGGCGCGGCTGGAGACTGTGTGTGCCAGCGGGTTGCCCCCACAGCCGCCCGCCGCGTGGAAGCCGATGAAGGCCACGGCGTCGAAGCTCTCGTCCAGGCCCTGCACCATGGCAAAGGGATGGCCGCTCCAGCCGCGGATGAGCTTCAGTTCCTTGCCGGCCGGTACGGCGAGCTGGTGCGGGTCGATGTTGCGGGCCGTCCAGTGGGCGTCCTTGATCACGATGGACTCGACTCCGGCCGCCCAGGCGCCGGCGCAGGCCGCAGCCACCTCGGCCGTCATCTGCCGCTGGAACGGCGCGTACTCGGCCGGGTGGGCTTTGTCCACTTCCACGGGCGCGCTGATGCAGGCCACGCCCTCGATGTCGGCGCTGATGAACAGCTTCTTCATGCGGACTCCGTCTGGTGGTGAGTGCCCATCAGGCCGGATCGACCTGGGCGATCAGCTCGATCTCCACGCAGGCGCCCAGCGGAATCTGCGCCACGCCGAAGGCGCTGCGGGCGTGGCTGCCGATGTCGGCGCCGAAGACCTCCACCAGAAGGCTGGAGCAGCCGTTGGTGACCAGGTGATGTTCCGTGAAGCTCGCCGTGCTGTTGACCAGGCTCAGCAGCTTGACGATGCGGCGCACCCGCCCCAGGTCGCCCCCCAGCGCGGCGGCCAACGTGCCCATCAGGTCGATGGCGACCGCTCGCGCCGCCTGCTGGCCCTGGGCGGTGTCCAGCGTGGCACCGAGCTGGCCCACCCAGACCTGGCCATTGCGCTTGGCCAGATGGCCCGACAGGAAAAGCAGATCGCCGCTCCGCACCCAGGGCACATAGGCAGCAGCCGGCGCGCTCACCGCGGGCAGCACGATGCCCAGTTGCTGCAGCTGAAGGTGGGGTTGTGTCATGAACGATGCTCCGGCCTGGTGTAGTTTGGAAGAGGCACTCCGCCCGCCGATCTGGCGGTCGGTTTGCAGGTCAGACGAGCCACTCTTGCAGCAGTCCGTGCAGATCAAGAGGCAGGCGGCAGGCCCCATCGGGGCCTGATGGCCGTGCGTCGTAGCGGATGGCGCCGCGTGCCAGCGGCTTGCCACCGCGCGCGGCCTGCAGCCCGAAGCCCAGCGTGAAGCCGCGCTCGTCCAGCGCGTGCAGCCGCACTTCGACCTCCAACTCGTCGTCGTAGCCCGGCGAGGCCTGGATCGCCACTTCGTAGCCGGCCTCGCGCAGGGCTCCGGAGCGGGACGTCAACGTGCGCAGATCCATGCCGCGTTCGCTCAGCGCCTGCGCCGCGGCCTCGCTGAAGTAGTTGATGTAGCTGGCCAGGCCCAGTTCGCCGTGGGCCGTGCACTCGGCGTAGCGCACCCGGAAATGGAACCCCGGTCTCTTCGGGTGGGGACTCAAGAGCGGCCTCCTGTGGAGCAGGTCATCAGATCGTCGGGGTCGGCGAGGCGCAGCTTACCCGCCACCGCCGCTCGGAACCGCGGCGGCCAACCCCACGGCGCGTTCGACCAGCGCCCTGCGGTCGATCTTGTTGGTGCCGGCCAGCGGCATCTGCTCGATGAACCACACGCGGCGGGGGTGCAGGTGCGGCGCAGCCAGGGCCAGCACGTGTTCCTGCAGTTGCTTCTCGGTGGGCGTAGTCCCTGGCTTGGGCACCACGAAGGCCACCGGGATGTGGCCACGCCGCTCGTCGGACAGAGGCAGCACGCACACCTCCAGCACCTGCGGGTGGCGCTCCAGCAGCCGTTCCACCTGCCCGGGGTAGATGTTCTCGCCGCTGCAGACGAACATGTCATCGGCGCGGCCGACGAAGTAGTACCAGCCGTCGGTGTCGCGCCGCATGATGTCGCCGGTGTGGATCCAGCCGTCGCGCAGCTTCTCGGCGGTCAGCTCGGGCCTGTTCTGGTAGCCGTTCATGCGCGTGGCGCAATGGATCTCCAGCACGCCCTGTGCATCAGGCCCGGTCACCTCCTGGCCTTCGCCATCGACCAGCCGTAGCCGGGCGTGCGGCTGGGCATGGCCCACCGACATGAACGGCCGCGCCTGGCCCTGTGGGTGCGCGCCGAAGTAGCCCGCGCCGGTCTCGGTGGTGCCATAGCTGTTGATGACGCTGGCGGCCGGGAACATCTGGCTCACCTGCGCCAGCACCGTGGCCGACAGCGGCGCCGAGCCGATGACCACCAGCTTCACGTTGCCGAAGTCGGCCTGAGCCAGCTCCTGACGCTGCTGCGCCATCATGGCCGTCATCGTGGGCACGCCCGACAGCACGCTCACGCGGTGTTCGCTCACCGCGCGGATGAAACCCTGCACGTCGAAGCGCGGCATCAGCACGAAGGCGCCCTGCAGCATGAACACGTGCGTGGTGTTCACCGTGGCATTCATGTGGAACAGCGGCGCGGCCACGATGGACGGGCCGCTGTCCAGGCACTGGCGCATGAAGTCGGTGGCGTAGCCGGCGGCGATCAGCACCTGGCTGCGGTGCGACAGCAGCACGCCCTTTGGACGGCCGGTGGAGCCGCTGGTGTACAGCACCAGGGCCACCTCGTCCTGGCCCGGCAGCACGGCGGTGAAGGGTCCAGGGTCGGCCAGCGCCGTGAAGTCGTCACCCTGCAGCGGCAGCACCGGCAGCGTGCCGGCCACAGCCCCCGGCAGCGCTTTCGCCACCGGCAGAAACTCCTCGTCGGCCAGCACCAGGCGCAGCGCCGAGTCCTCGGCCATGTAGGCCAGCGTCTCGGCACCGGCGCGCGGGTTCACCGGCACGCTCACCAGACCGGCGCGCATCGTGGCCAGCATCACGGCCAGCGCGTGAACGCTGTTGGCGGCCATCACGCCTACGCGGTCGCCGCGCCTCAGTCCACGCGCCACCAGGCCGCGGGCCAGCGCGTTGACGAGCTCGTCGAACTCGCCGTAGCTCCAGCGCCGCAGCAGCGAGCCGTTGGCCTGCACCTCGATCACGGCCAGCGCCTCACGCCCGCGAGACGCGTCCAGTGTCAGGCCCAGGTTGGCGGGCAGGTCGGTGCGTTGGTCGAGGGGCGTCATGCCCTGGCCTCCAGAAAAAAGGTACCACGGCCCGTGGCCACCAGGCGATCTGAAGCGTCCAGCACGTCCACGTCCACCACGCCCATGGTGCGCCCGGCGCGGCGCACGCGCGCCTGCGCCCGCAGTTCACCGGCGGCCGGGCGCAGGTAGTCGGTGCGGAAGTCCACCGTGCCGGCATCGCGCCCGGCCACCGCCACCAGCGCCATGCAGCCGGCCGTGTCGATGAGCGAGGCGATCGGCCCGCCGTGGAACTGCCCGGTGCCTTCGCCGCGCTCGAACTCGGGGCGGAAAGGCATCGCGAAGCACACGGTCTGCGCCTCGGTTTCCACGCTCAGCACGCGGATGGCGGCGAAGCGGATGTAGGGCGAGGCATCGCACTGCGCTTGTAGCGCGGCGACGGCGGGTGATGGTGAGGACATGTCGAATCCTTGGGGTCGGGGAACGATGGCTGCGCAGTCGGTCAGGGCATCATCGGCAGGGCCTCACGGCGTCACGACGATCTTGCCGAAGACCTGGCGCTCTTCCATCAGGCGCTCGGCTTCACGGATGTCCTCCAGCGGCAGCACCTTGTCGATGACCGGCAACATGCGCCCGCTGCGCGCCAGCTCCAGCAGCGCCACCAGGTCCTCGCGGCGCCAGCCGTTGCTGCCCATCAGCTTGAGCTCGAAGGTCCACACGTAGCGCACGTCGATGTGCTCTTCGTAGCCCGCGGTAGCGCCGCAGGTCAGCAGCCGACCGCCCACCTTCAGGCAACGGATGCCCTCCTGCCAGCTGTTGCCTCCGGTGAAGTTGACGACCACGTCCACGCCGCCGGTGCCGCTGATGCGCGGCTTCCCCGCCAGCGCATGCACGGCGTCCATCACCTTCTGCTCGCGGTAGTTCACCACGTGCTCGGCGCCCAGGGCCTTCAGGCGCTTGGCCTTGTCGGCACTGCCGGCGCAGGCGACGACGTTGGCCCCCGCCAGCTTTGCCAGCAGCACGCAGGCCGTGCCCACGCCGCCGCTGGCGCCCAGCACCACCACGGTCTCGCCGGCCTTCACCTGGCCGATGGTCACCATCATGCGGTGCGCGGTGGCATAGGCCAGCGGCAGGCTGGCGGCGACCTCGAAGCCCACGTCGTCGGGCAGCTTCACGAGTTGCGGCGCCCAGGCCAGGCAGTATTCGGCGCGGCCTCCGTCGTACATCTCGCCGATCATGCCCTTGGGCGCGCCTTCGCCGCCCACGGGCAGCGGGTCGATCAGCACGCGGTCGCCCACGGCCCAGCCGCTTACGCCCGGGCCCAGTTCGGCGATCTCGCCGGCGATGTCCGAGCCGATGATGATGGGCAGCGGCACCTTGATGCCGGGCATGCTGCGGCGGGTGAAGATGTCGTGGTAGTTCAACGAACAGGCGCGTACGCGCAGCAGCACGTAGCCGGGTTGCACGGCCGGGCGCGGCCAGGCGGGGTCGAACACGGTCTGCTCGAGGCCGCCGTGAGCGTGGACAACGGCGGCTCGCATGGTGGATGTCATCGGTGTGTCTCCATGAGGTCTAGAGGTTGCCCGCCACCGCCCCGGCGCGGGGCATGGCGGTGTGCAGTTCGTCGGGCACCTCGCCGGTGTCCATCCAGCGCGCGACCTGGGCCTGCGCCTCGGCGCAGTCCAGCCCCTGCTCGCGGCGCCAGTCCGCGTCGAAGCAGCTGGTCTGGTAGCGGTGGCCGTCGTCGCACAGCAGCGTGACGATGGAGCCCGCCTGGCCCTCGGCCTGGATCTGGCTGGCGCACCACAGCGCGGCCACCAAGTTGGTGCCGGTGCTGCCGCCCACCGGCCGGCCCAGCCGCTCGCTCAGCGCCAGCATGGCCGCCAGGCTCCAGCGGTCGGGCACCTTGAGCATGGCGTCCATGGTGTCGGGCAGGAACGAAGGCTCCACGCGCGGCCGGCCGATGCCTTCGATGCGCGAGCCGCTGTCCAGCGTCAGTGCCGGGTCGCGGCTGCGGTAGTGCTCGAACAGCACGCTGCGCTCGGCGTCCACGCCGCACACCTGCGTGTCGTGCCGGCAGTAGCGCACGTAGCGGCCCAGCGTGGCCAGCGTGCCGCCGGTGCCGGCGCTGGCCACCAGCCAGTGCGGCACGGGGTGCGGCTCGTGGCGCATCTGCTGGAAGATGCTGTCGGCGATGTTGTTGTTGGCGCGCCAGTCGGTGGCGCGCTCGGCGTGGGTGAACTGGTCCATGTAGTGGCCGCCGGTCTCGCGCGCGATGCGCTCGCTTTCGGCGTACACCTGCTTCGGGTCGTCCACCAGGTGGCAGCGCCCGCCCTGAAAGGCGATGGCCTGCACCTTGGCCGGGCTGGTACTGCGCGGCATCACGGCCACGAAGGGCAGGCCCAGCAGCCGCGCGAAGTAGGCCTCGCTGATGGCGGTGCTGCCGCTGCTGGCTTCCACCACCGTGCTGCCTTCGTGCAGCCAGCCGTTGCACAGCGCGTGCAGGAACAGGCTGCGCGCCAGCCGGTGCTTCAGGCTGCCGGTGGGGTGACTGCTCTCATCCTTGAGGTACAGGTCCACGCCCGGCAGGCCGGGCAGCGGCAACGGCAGCAAGTGGGTGTCGGCCGAGCGCTGGAAGTCGGCCTCGATGCGCCGGATGGCGCTGCGCACCCAGGTGCGGCGCTGCGTGTTTGTGTCGCTCATCGACGGGCTCTTCGGCTCAGTGCCCGAACACGCTGCGGTAGTGGGCGCGCAGAGCCTCCCAGGTGCGGCGGCTTTCGCGCGCGCTGCCGGCCGGCGTGCCGCCGCAGGCCAGGAAGATGCCCAGCAGCGAATGCAGCAGCGCCGGGCAGAAGGTGGTCACGGTGTTGGGCAGCGGTGTGATGTGGCCGGTTTCCTGCAGGCACAGGTGCTGGACCGGGTGCGCAAAGCCCTGGGCGCGCAGCCGGTTGACGATGAGGTCGCTGCCCCAGGCGCTGGGCCACATCTGGTCGTCCACGCCGCTGATCAGCAGCACGGGGCATGACGACTGCTCGATGGGCAGCGCGGCGGTGGCGCGCGTCTCGGGATCGTTGAGCGTGGCGTAGTAGCCGGGAGTGGCGGCGTAGCCGTTGGGCTCGATCTCGCCCAGGCGCTTCATCTCCTCCAACGACGGCGAATCGCCGGGCTTGCTGTGCGGCACGGGCTGGCCGCGGAAGGTGAAGCTGGGCCCGCCCATGCCCTTGGCCGGGTCCCAGCCGATGCTGGTGGTGTACATGGGCACGATGCCCACCACGCCCTGGATGTGCTCGGGCAGGTAACTCGCCAGCGAAATGACGAGCTCGCCGCCGCGCGACGCGCCCTGGATGCCGATGCGCTCGCAGCCCAGCTCGCGCCGTGCCCAGGCAAAGCCTTCCTCGAAATACTCCAGCGGAATCCCGGCGATGAAGGCCGGCAGGTCCTCATAGGCAAAGTAGGCAAGGCTGACCACGTCGTAGCCCAGCGAGGCCAGCACCGGCGCGTAGCCCAGCTCCAGCCCGCCGCCCGAGCCGGTGAAGCTGAAGATGCAGCCGCGCGCGCGGCCATCGGGCAGCCGGCGTTCCTTCCAGCGCAGCACCTGGCCGCGCAGCCGGCCGTCGCGCAGCGGCAGCACCTCGATGCCGTCCACCAGGCGCTGCAGCGTCACGATGGTGGCGGCGCAGGGGGTGGCTTGACCTTCCACGGTGGCCTGCAGCTCGAACACGTGCGACTTCATCGGCGCGATGTGCGGCTGGCCCAGCTTGTGCGCCTTCTCGGTGGCGCCCAGCATGAAGCTGCGGTCGCTCACCGGCTCGGGCCGCAGGCTCCAGAACAGGCCCGCCGGGTCGATGCCGGTGTAGTGGCCCTCCTCGGCCGGCGCGTCCTCCAGATCGATGCGCCCGGCGGCATCGGCCACGAAGACGGCGCGGGAGGTCCAGGCCACGCCGGCGTCGTCGACCAGGCGCGACGACAGCCACACGCGCTGGCCCGGCACGAAGCCGGCGGCGACGATGCCGATGGGCGTGGGCTGCAGCGCCACGGCGGGCGTGGCGGTGAGGGTGGGTGTGTTCATGAGGGGTTCTCGTGGAGGGCAGGGGCAGGCGCGGGGCGGCTAGACCTTGTGCAGCCAGCGCAGCCCGCGGCTGTAGGCGGCGAACACGGCGCTGCCGTGGGTCTCGTCGTCGAGGATGTCGCAGCGCACGCGCGTGCCCCAGCGCTGGCCGATCAGGCCGGCCATCTCGCGCGTCTCGGCCACGATGTCGGGGATGCCGCGCATCACTGTCAGGTAGTCCTTCCACAGATCGGCGTCCAGGTAACGGTGCCAGCTGGTGCTGAAGCCCGCCGTGGTTTCCTGGTCGCCTGCGGCCAGGTAGACCGACACGTTCAGCGGCCGCTCCACCGCCGCGAACTCGCGCGCGCGGTCGAAGAGGTACGGCCGCTTCCACCAGTACGACGAGCCCACGGCCAGGTAGCGCCGGCAGCCGCCGGGCCGCGTGAGCAGGCAGTAGGTGGCGAACAGGCCGCCCAGCGAATGGCCGGCCAGCGTCCACTCGGCCGGGTTCACGCCAACCTCGCTTTCGATGAAGGGCATCAGTTCGCCATGCACGAAGGTGGCAAACGCCTCGGCACTGCCCGAGGGCGGCGCGGGCGCGCCGAGCATCTGGCCGTAGGGCGCGTCCCACTCGGGCCAGGGCACGGGCGTCAGGTCGCGGTTGCGCGCCACCACGGCCGGGATGGCGTTGTCCAGCGGGTAGCCGATGGCCACCACCACGGCCGGCGGCATCTCGCCCATGCCCAGGTAGCCGGCCACCGACGACATCGCACCCGTGCCCAGGCTGCCGTCGGTGACGACGATGCCGTGCCAGCCCTTCTCGGGCTTGGGCGTCATCGGCATGGGCGTGGTGACGTAGACCAGGAACGGGTACTCGATGGCGTCGCCCTGCACCGTCCAGAGTTCGGTGCGGGCGATGCTGTTGCTGGGTTCGCGCTTGAGGATCTTCATGCTTGCGGTCCTTGTGGAGGGGCTGGGGCTTCGGTGGACTCGGTGAATTCGCTGATGGCGCCGGCCGCGTGCTCGGCCGCCACGGTGATGAGGCCGGCCTGCTCGACGAAGGGCACGCCGCCGTTGCGCAGCGCCTGCCGGCAGGCGCTCAGGTCCTGCACGCGGTAGCGCAGCGCCACCGGCCACACGGCAAAGGGCGTGGCCGGCACCGGCACGGCAAAGCGCGCGGCCAGAACGGCCGGGCTCAGCAGCTCCAGCCATTCGCCCTGCGGCGTGGGCCACAGGCAGCGCTGCGAGGTGTGTTCAGCCGGCGCGGCGCACAGCATGTCGTTGACGTAGGGCGTGTCGGCCGCGAAGTCGTTGCTGCAGTAGGTGATGCCCGCCAGCGTGTGCACCGTGTTCGGGTGCGTCTGCCACGGTTCGTACCAGATGGTGTGCGGCTTGCCGTGGAAGCTGTAGAACAGCGTGCTCCAGCGGCGCGGCGCGGCGCGCCAGTTCAGCATCGAACTGCTGGCGGTGGCGTCGAGGCTGCCGTCGGCCAGCACCACCTCGCGGGCCGAGTTCATGATGGCCGAGGGCGTGTGGCCGAGCGCGATCAGCCGCTCGCGGTCGGCGGCCAGGTCGGTGCAGCTCAGCGAGAGCATCGACAGGCCGCCTTCGCCGCTTTCACCCGGTTCGCCCTGGAAGCGCGCACTCATGAACTCGCGCATCGCCGGGTCGGCGTACTTGTGGAAGTCGCCCAGCAGCTCGAAGTAGTTGCTGTGGAACTGGATGATGTGGTTGGCCGTACCCAGGTTATGGTGCACGGCGCGCGGCATCACCGCAAAGCCCAGGCGCCGATAGGCCGCGGCGGCGGCGTCAAGGTCGCGCACCGAGACGATGACGTGGTCGAGGCAACGCTTCACGACGCGGCCTCCGGCGCTGCGGCCTGCGGCGGCATGGCCATCACCACCGGCGGCATCGCGGCATAGGCCTGCGCGATGCGCGCCTTGCCGGCGGCCAGCGCGTCGGGCCCGATGTAGTGCATGCCGGCCAGCACTGCGTGCACGCGGCGCGTGTGGTGGATGTCGTCCAGCGGGTTGCCGTCCAGCAGCACCAGGTCGCCGATGCCGCCCACGGCCACCAGGCCGTCTTCGGCGCCGCCGCCGTGGTACTCGGCCGCGCGGCGGGTGCTGGCGTGCAGGGCCTCGTGCGGCAGCAGGCCGCACTGCTGCGTCAGGTGCACCAGTTCCTCGTGCAGCGAGTAGCCGGCCACCACGTAGGGGTTGGGGTAGTCGGTGCCGGTCAGCACACGCACGCCGGCGCGGTGGGCGGCGGCCACGGCCAGGCAGCTCAGCCGGTAGGTCTCGTCGAAGAGGTACTGCTTCTCGGGGTTGGCCGCCATCATGTTCATCATCGGGCTGTCGCGGTGGAACACCGTCTGGTGGAAGGTCGGCATGTGCGCCTCGTCGACCGAGCCCAGCGGCCTCCGGCCGCCAAGCGCCTCGACCCGTTCGCTCACCACCACCGTGCCCTGCAGCCAGGTGCCGTGCTCGGCCATCAGCCGCGCCAGGCGCTCCAGCCGCGCCGGGTCGTACCGCTCGGGGCCGCGCTCGTTGTAGAAGAGCTCGGCGCTGTGCGCGATGCCGTGCTGGCCGCGCCGCACGGCGGCTTCCACGCCCACCGACACCGGCACGTGGCCCATCACGCGCACGCCGCGGCGCTGCAGCACCTGCATCAGGCCTTCGTAGCCGTCCGCCGGCAGGTGGCTGTAGGGCTTGGCGAAGTCGTAGCCCAGGTCGGCGATCCGCTCGCCGGCCTGGCGGCCGCCTTCCAGGTCGGCCACGGCATAGCTCATCAGCGGGGTGTGGATCAACGGCGCGCCGTCCACCAGCGGGCTGCCCACCGCCATGCGCGGGCCGGCGAGCTGGCCGTTGCGCACGCTGTCGCGCAGCCACAGCGCGTCGGGGCAACCGGCCATCACTTCGA
Source organism: Rubrivivax sp. (assembly GCA_020248945.1). GTDB lineage: Bacteria > Pseudomonadota > Gammaproteobacteria > Burkholderiales > Burkholderiaceae_C > Rubrivivax. Next base: position 28,574 of record JADCGQ010000049.1, on the reverse strand, counting down.
TGCGCGTGATGCCGCAGGCCAGCAGCTCCCACAGCTGCAGGGCATAAGGCAACACGTACCACTGGCCGTCGCCGCCGCCCTGCACCATGCCGGCGAAGGCCTGCGCCCAGGGGGCGGTGAAGGGGTGGGCGTGGATGTCCGACAGGCCGGGCATCAGCGTCTTGCCGCTGGCGTCGACCACCAGCGCGTGCTCGGGCAGCGCGCCGCCGGTGGGCTGCACCGCGGCGATGCGTCCGCCCTGGACCCACACGTCGTGTGCCGGCAGGGCCTGCCAGCCGCGCATCGTCAGCACGCGGGCGTTGCGGAACACCAGCACGCGCTCGGCGTCCAGCCGCTGCATCAGGCCGGCGGTGAGCGCGGCGTCGGCGGTGCACATCGCGCTGCGGGTCTTCGGCGTCTGGTCCGAGAACGAGGGCAAGGCGGCGGCATCCGCCGCACCCGGGGCGCTGGCGAGCCAGCCTCGCCGGGCGTCGCGGTCGGGAGAGAACCCGCCCATGAAGTGCAGCGGGCAGCACCAGGTGCGCCAGGGTGCGGCGGCGTGCGTGCGTGCGGCGGTTTGCTGGGCCAGTGGCGACAGAGGAGTCATGGTGGTGGGGCTCCCGAGGTGGATGAGGTTCAGTCTGCGAACAGCTCGCCGTAGAAGCGCAGCATGCGGTCCATGGCGGTGCGGCCCGCCTCGGCCGTGGCGCGCGGCTGGCCGCCGCAGGCCAGCGTGATCTTGGCAAGCGGGTGGTACAGCGAGGAACACATTGCCGTGGGCTGGCCCGGCGGCACCAGGTAGTGGCCCACGTTCTCGAAGGCCAGGTGCTCGGCGCGGTGCGCCAGGCCGTGGCGGCGCAGGCGGTCGATGACGCGGTCGCCGCCGTAGGCGCTGGGCCACATGGCGTCGTCGCGGCCCGAGATCAGCAGCAGCGGCCCGCTGCAGTGTTCCACCGGGATGCCGCAGCGCGCGTCGGCCTCGGCGCTCGCGGCGTCACGCAGATAGTCGGGTGTGGCGGCCAGGCCATCGGGCGTGTACACCGCGTTGGGTCCGTCCAGGGTCAGCTGCACGTCGGCATAGGGCAGCGGCTGGCCGTTCAGCACCCAGCTGGGCTGCTCGTGCACGTTGCGCAGGTGGTCGAAGCCGGCCACCACGTTGTGGAAGGGCACCATGGCCACGCCGCCGCAGAACAGGTCGGGGCGGTACGACGCCAGCACCAGCGTCAGTTCGCCGCCGCGCGAGCCGCCCTGCACGGCGATGCGCTGCACACCGAAATGCTGCCGCATCCACAACGCCGCCTGCTCGAAGTACGCCAGGTCGATGTGCTGCATCAGTTCGGGTCTGCCCGGCCATGCGAAGGTGGCCGCACTGAGCACCGGGATGCCGTGCGAAGCCAGCAGCGGTGCCCAGCTGTTCTCGACGCCGCCGCCCGAGCCGGTGAGCGACAACACTGCGCCGCGGGCTGGCGCGTTCCCGGGCGCGGGGTGGAAGGCCAGGCCGCGCACGGGGTCCTCGGCCAGTTCCTGCACACGCACGCCCGGGCCCAGGCGCGTCTGGCTGAACTGGCCTTCAGCCAGCACGCGGCCGCCGTCCAGCACGCGCAGCGTGTGCTGGCGCGGCTGCAGCTTGTCGCCGCCGGGCTGGCCGGCCATGTGCATGAAGCTGCGGCCCTGCGTCATGAAGGCGGTGCGGTCGGTGACGCCGTCCGGGGCCATGGACCACAGCAGCCCGTCGCGGCTGGTGCCGAGGTAGCTGCCGCGGCGGCTGGGCGCGTCGGCGGTGTCGATTCCGCCCGTGGCATCGGCGCTCAGTTCGGCCGTGGCCCGCCAGCGCTGGCCGACGTCATCCACGTGCTCGAGTTCGAGCGTGACAATCTGTCCCGGCGCCAGGCCGCTGGCGCGCAAGGGCACCCATTCGTTGTAGAGGTAGGGCGCGGGGCGCAGGTGGAGTGCAACGGTCATGGGGCTCAGGCGTTGGAGTTGGGGGTGGCGCCGCGCGCATGCACCGCCAGACGGACGTAGTGGCCCTGCAGCCGCCACAGCGCCAGCACGCCGAGGGCCAGCGTGACCGCCGCGACGATGACCATGGCGTGCAGCAGGCCGCGGGGGTCGGCCGTGCCGAAGCGGTCCGACAGCCAGCCCACGGCCGGCGCCTGCAACCCGCGCAGCGGCAGTGCCACCAACGGAAACAGCGCGATCGAGCGGCTCAGCAGCGCTGGCGGCGACATCTGCTGCAGCAGCGCGGGCGCCTGCGAAACGCCGACGACCAGGCAGGTCATGGCCAGGCCCGCCAGCAGCAGAAGCAGGCCGGCCGAAGGCGCCCAGGCCATGGCCACCACCAGCGGCAGCGCGGCCAGGCCGCCCAGCCAGACGAGGCGGAAGTTGCCCACCGGGTTGTCTCGGTTGGCCGGGCGCGTCACCCAGTACAGGCCGGCTACTGTGCCCACGGCGCTGGCCAGGGTGACGACCAGCCCGAAATCCAGGCCCGCCCCGCCCACCGTGCTGCCAAAGCTGCGGCCCAGGATGGCCGGCGTCCACAGCATCAGCTGGAACCAGCCGAGCGTGATGAGCGACAACGAGGCCTGCACCATCACCAGCGACAGCCCGTGCTCGCGCAGGTAGTGCCCGAACTGATAGTGCGACAGCGAAGGCGGCGCAACAGCCCCGGCGCCCGGGTCCGCCGCTGCCGCCCCTCCGGCAGGATGCAGGCGCATCCCCACCACCAAGAACGCCACAGGCACGCCCAACAGCGCCGTGACGAAGAACATCAGCCGCCACGCAGGGGTACCTTCGGGCCAGGGCAGGCGCTGCCCATGCGTGGACAGCGCTTCATACACCGCGCTGCCGGCCACCAGCGCCAGCCCGCTGCCCAGCACCAGCGTGGCGTACACCGCCGCATTGGCCACCGGCAGGCGCTTCGCCGGCACCACCTGCGGCGTGAGCGCATAGACGATGGGCAGCAACGCCGCTTCTCCGATGGCCAGCCCTACCATCGCCCACAGCAGGCCGTCGAAACCCTGGCTGAGGCCGCCGCCGTAGGTGGCCGTCGACCACACCACCACGCACAAGGCCAGCACCCAGCGCCGGTCCCAGCGGTCGGCCAGCCAGCCGATGGGCCAGGCCGCCAGGGCCCCGAGCGTCAGCACGGTCAGCCCATGCAGTTGACCGAGCTGCAAGTCGGTCAGGCTCAGCTCGGCACGGATGGGTTCCACCAGCAGCGTCTGGATCTGCAGGTTGGTGGACAGCAGCAGCACCGCCAGCAGCGCGCCCAGCCCGAACAGCGAGCGCGCCGTCCAGGCGCTTGCAGAGGGTGCGATAGGCAATCCAGAGGATGTACTTTGCGTCGTCATCGAGGGTTGCGGACTCCGTGCTGATCATGCGGAGTCTCATTGCTGCCGCGTGTGGCGACTACGCTACCGGGATTCCTAGAAGTTGACAATAGGTTAACTCGATGGAACAGTCTCGGCACGCCCTGCCGCACCCTGAACGGGCCGGGACGGGCGGCGAACCCGCCGCCCTGTATCGCTGTCATTCCGGTCTGCACCCCCTTCAACCCCCGAGGAGTCTCCATGTCCCGCATCTGCTCCCACCGCCGGTCTTCGTTCGTCCGTTCCGCGCCGCGCCTGTCGCCGCTGAGCGCCTGTCTGGCCGCCGCCCTTGGGGTTCCGCTGGGTGCCGCGGCACAGCAGGCGCCAGCGGCCAACACCGGCGTCGAGACCATCACCATCACCGCCACCAAGCGCACCGAGACGCTGCAGGCCGTGCCACTGTCGGTGAAGGCGATCACCGGCGACGAACTGGAGCGTCGCGGCGTGTCCAGCCTCGAAGAGGCGCTGCCGGGCGAGCCCAGCGTGGTGTTCACCAAGGCGGGCTCGCCGCTGACGCGCAGCATCGCCATCCGCGGTGTCTCGGATGGTGCGGCCGTCGGCCTGACGCAGTCCACCGTGGCCATGTACATCGACGACATCCCCACCAGCGTGGTGCAGGGCAACGGCAACATCGACCTGGGCCTGTTCGACATCGAGAACGTGCTCGTCATCCGCGGCCCGCGCTCCACCTTGTATGGCTCGGCATCGCTGGGCGGCACCATCAAGATCACCACCCGCAACCCCAGCCTGAAGGCGATGGAGTCGTACGGTCGGCTGGGCCTGTCAAAGACGAACGGCGCAAGTGACTGGAACAGCGAGGCCGTGGCGGGCGTCTCGGTGCCGCTGGTGAAGGACGTCGTGGCCCTGGGCCTGACGGCCTACCGCACCGAGCAGGCCGGCGTGATCGATGCCGGGGCACTTGGGAAGGACGTCGACAAGGTCGTCACCAGCGGCGCGCGCATCGCGCTGTTCGCACAGCCGACGCCGCAACTCAGCGTGAGTGGCCGCCTCTACCTGCAAGACCTGAAGCAGGACTCGACCTCGGTCTACAACGTCGGCACCGACCTGCAGATTGGCAGCAAGGCCGTGCTCGAACCGCAGAGCGACAAGCTGCAGGCCGCGAACCTGTCGATCACCTACAAGATGCCGGGCTTCGACATCGTGTCGGCCACGTCCTATTTCGACAAGAAGGCGCGGTATGTCAGTGACCTGACGGCGTCGTTCGGCCCGTTCAACGCCGCCTTCGGTTTGCCCGCCGACACGCAGTGGGTGCTCTTCGGCGGATTCGACTCGCGCGTGGCCGCGCAGGAGTTGCGGCTGGTGTCGGCCGAGGCGACCACGGGGCTGACCTGGTCGGCTGGCTTGTTCTGGTCGACCGAGAAGACGCTGAACTACAGCACCACACCGGTGCCAGGGCTGGGCAACGCCTTCGGCAGCGACACCATCATCGACCGCAGCCAGACGGCGTTGTTCGGTGAGCTGGGCTACAAGTTTGGCAATGGCGTGGCCGTGAACGCCGGCCTGCGGCGCACGAGCTACGAAAGCGACGACCAGGTGAACCTGACGCAGTTCGGCGCGACCACGGTGAACAGCTCCGTGATCAAGGAAACGCCGACCACGCCGCACGTCTCGCTGAGCTGGAGCGACACGCGCAGCACCTACTACGTGCAGGCATCCAAGGGCTTCCGGCTGGGCAAGACCAACTTCCCGCTGGCCATTCCGCCCGGTGTCACCTTCTTCGTGCCGCCATTCGCCACGTCGGACAGCCTGTGGACCTACGAAGCCGGCGCCAAGCTCTCGCTGGCCGACAACCGCGTCAACCTCAACGCGGCGGTGTACCAGACGAAGTGGAAGAACCCGCAGCTGACACTTGCTTCGCCGCCCGCGGTGGGGGGCTTCACCTATGTCGATTCGCTGGGCCGTCTGAACCCGGGCGCTTCGGTGGACGTGCAGGGCTTCGAGATTGAGGTGGTGGCGCGGCCCTCGTCTAACCTGCGTCTCTCAGCCGGCGTGGGCTACACCGACAGCACCTTCAGCCAGAACGTCGTGGGCCTGGACTCCACCGGCGGCGTGACGCCGGGCGGCACGCGCAGCGCCGGCATCCCGCGCGTCACGGCCAACGGCTCTGTGCGCTATGACTTCGACGTGGCGGGGCGGCCTGCGAACCTGGGCTTCAACCTGCAGCATGTCGGCGGCTACCAGAGCAGCTACACGCCGGCCACCCGGCGCACGCTGGGCGATTACACGGCCATGGACCTGCGCTTCGGCGTGGACATCGGCGATCTGACGCTGACGGCCTTCGTGAACAACCTCACCGACGAGCGGCCGCTGCTGTCGTCCACCGTGTTTGGGCCGGAAACGGTGTCGACGCTGCGGCCGCGCACCATTGGCGTGGCGGGCACCTACCGGTTCTGAAGCGGCGATCGGGACGCCATGCGGGCGGCACGGCTTAGCATGCGGGTGATGAGCGACCACGACCGCCCCGAACCCATCGACGAAGTAGCCGACGACGGCCACCCACGCGTGAGCCACCTGCGCCACACCCTGGCGCGGCGGCTGCGCACCCACCGCATGCACCAGCACATGACGGCCTCGGCGCTGGCGCAGACCGTGGGCATCAGCAAGGCCATGCTCTCGAAGATCGAGAGCGCCGAGCGCATGCCCTCGGTGCCGGTGCTGCTGGCGCTGGCCGAGGGGCTGGGTATTGAGCTGTCCGACCTGTTCGGCGGGCCGGCAGCGTCGATGGAGCCCGAACTGGTGAGCCGTGGGCAGGAGCCGGTGTTGCCGGGCGGCGACCTGCACGACGGCGTGCAGCTCACCCTGCTGGGCTCTATGGAGCTGCCGGGCATGCAGATCCGGCTGCTGCGAATGCTTGCCGCGCCCGGTTGCCGTTTCCCGAAGCCCGTGCAGTTCGATGGCTTCTGGATCGACCACGTGATCCACGGCGAGTTGATCATGCAGATCGGGGAGCGGCGCTACCACCTGCGGCCGGGCGACTCGCTGACCTACCGCGGCGAGGTGCCGCACGAGATGGTCGACCTGCCCGCCGGGCCGCTGGAGGTGCTCGCGGTGGAGGGCTGGCTCACCTCGGCGGGCATGAACCCGGGGCAGTTGGGCAAGGGCACGCGCGGCATCCCCTGAGGTCCTGCTGCCTGGGTCCGTACACCTGTTGGCCCTGGCTTGAGCCAGACAAGGCCGATGCCCGTCAGCCCGTCGCGGCGAACGCTGCCACGGCCTCGTCGAGATCGGCGCCGGTGTGCGCCGCACTGAGCTGCGTGCGGATGCGCGCCCGGCCCCGCGGCACTACCGGGTAGGAAAACACCGCGTGCACGCCGGCGTGGTGCAGCTTCAGCGCCAGCGCCTTGGCCGCTTGCTCGTCACCCAGCATCATCGGCACGATTGGGTGGCCGCTGCCGATGAGCGTGTGGCCCTGTGCCTGCAGTGCGGTGCGGAAGCGTGCCGCGTGCGCCTGCACGCGCTGTACGGCGGCGTCCGAGCTCTCCAGCAGGTCGAGCGCGGCCAGCGCCGCGCCCACCAGCGGTGGCGCCATGGTGTTCGAGAACAGGTAGGGCCGCGAGCGCTGGCGCAGCAGATCGGCCACGGGCCGGCTGCAGGCGGTGAAGCCGCCCGAGGCGCCACCCAGCGCCTTGCCGAAGGTGCCGGTGATGAGGTCAACGCGGCCGAAGAGGCCGCAGTGCGCAGCCGTGCCGCGGCCGTGCGGGCCGATCACGCCTGTGGCGTGGCAGTCGTCCACGCCCAGCAGCGCGCCGTGCTCGTCGCACAGGCGCCGCTTTTCGGCCAGCTGCGCGATGCGGCCGTCCATCGAGAACACGCCGTCGCTGATGCGCCCTGAGCGCTGGTGATGACGTGCTCGGTCTTGCGCACGCCGGCGTCCTGCAGGGCCTGCAGTTCGGCGGTGATGCGGGCGTTGAAGGCGACGGCGGTCATGGCGGGTGATGTGGGTTGCTGCAGGCTTGCGCTCAAGCCGCCTCGAAGACCGTGACCACACCGCAGGCCAGCGCGGCCGGCACGACCAAGCGGCCGCCCACGGCGGCCGAGTCGAGCCCCGCGCCGCGCAGGTGTTGTTCGCACTGCGCCATCGAGCCCACGCGGTAGTGCAGCGCCAGCGGCAGCGCCCCCAGCCCGGCGAGGCCGGCTGCCGGCGTCGCCGCGCCGTAGCGGGCGGCCGCGGCGGCGGGAGTGATGACCTCGCTGACCTCGCCACGCGGGCCGAGGAAGCGGAAGCCGTCCACCGTGCGGTCGGTCGCGGCGCGGCCGTACAGGCTGCGAAAGTAGGGCAGGTCCAGTGCGGGCTCTTCCGACTGGAACACGCAGCGTGTCACCTCCTGCGCGCTGTTGGCGTGGTTGACGTGACCGTCGATGAAGATGGTTTCGGGCTTGGCATGGTGCGAGACGAACAGCGACAGGTAGCGGTGCTGCTCGCGCCAGCAGTACATGAACGAGCTGGCGGTCTCGTCCTCGCGCCCATCGGGGTGCACCATGCGGCGACGCGCGCTGGCGATGGCGCCGGGCTGCAGGCCGGCGGCTTGCAGGCGGGCCTGGTCGGCTTCCAGGCTCTGGCTATCCAGGCTGACATGGCACAGACCGGGCCCAGCCTGCAGGCGCGGGCGGTAGGCGTCCTGGAACAGGGCTGGCGCATCGCCCAGCGTGAACAGCTCCAGGTAGGTGTGGTGCAGGTGGATGACGGCGTTTGAGGAGCCGATGCTCAGGTGCCGTGCGATGGGCCGCACGTGGAAGCCCAGGCGCTGGTAGTCGGCCACGGCCGGCTCCAGTGGCTCGACAAGGATGACGAAGTGGTCGAGGGTCTTGGGTGACACGCCGGCTCTCCAGGTTCTGGTCAGGGCTCGGTTGCCGGGTGCTGCGGCACCGGCATCGCGCCATACAAATCCCGAACCCGGTCCAGGCCGCGCTCGATGGCGGCGCGGGTGAGCAGCGCATCGCCCATCAGCACGGCTTCCACCTGGCGCGTGGCGGCGATGTCGTCCAGCGGGTTGCCGCGCAGCAGCAGCAACTCGGCGCGCTGGCCGGGCACGACGGTGCCAGACTCGGCATCGTTCATGTGCGCTGCCGCGTTGACGGTGGCGGCGCGCAGCGCATCCAGCGGGCTCAGGCCGACGTCGCGCACCAGCACCTGCAGTTCGTCGTGCGTGCTGTGGTGGCCGGCGGCGTTGCTGCTGGGGATGTCGGTGCCGGTGACCAGCCGCACGCCCTCGGCATGCAGCGCACGCAGCATGTTCAGCGTGTGGGCGATGCAGTCGCGGCCCTGGTACTGCATCTGCGGGTCCTGCCCGAAGGCCTTCAGGAAGGGCGAGGCCGGGTGCATCAGCCAGCGCAGCACGGGGTCGAGCAGGTCGTGCAGCGGGTAGGCGTCGGGGCCGACCTGGCCGATGTCGTACTCGAAGGCGCGCGACACGCAGAAGGTGGTCTGCACCGTCACGCCCAGCTCGGCGCACAGCTTCGCGCGCCGGGCCAGCAGGCCCAGGTTGGTGCGGCTTTCGGGCGGGTCGTTGTAGAACAGCTCGAAGGTGTGGGCCACGCCGCGCTGGCCTCGCAACAGCGCTTCTTCCACCCGCACCTCGGCCGGGATGTGGCCGGTGCGCTCCACGCCCAGCGCGTTGCACTCGGCGCTGAAGGCCACATAGGCCTCGTAGGGCATGCGGGTGTAGGGCTTGGCGAAGTCGTAGCCGGCCTGCAGCACCTGGCGCGCGGCGGTGCGGCCGCCTTCGGGGTCGCTGACTTGCCAGGTGATGGTGGGCGACCAGACGGCCGGGTAGCCGTCGATCACCGGCGAGGCCACGCGCATGCGCGGCCCGCGCAGGCGGCCGCTGCGCAGCGATTCGCGCAGCGCCAGGTACTCGGGCGTGCCGGCCATCACCTGGATGCGCGTGATGCCGCCGGCCAGGTACAGGAACATCTGCAGATCGTAGGGCAGCGTCATCACGTCGGCGCTGACGCCCAGCATGCCGGCCCACATCTGCGCCGAGGTGAAGGTGCCCGGGTGCGTGTGCATGTCGGCCAGGCCGGGCAGCAGTGTCAGGCCGGTGGCGTCGATGCGCAGCGCGCCTTCGGGCACGGCCGCGCCGGTGGCCTGAACGGCGCGGATACGGCCGTCGCGCACCAAGACATCGTGTGCCGGCAGGGCCTGGGCACCCCGCATAGGGATGACGGTGGCGCCCTTGATCACCAGCAGCCGGCCCGGCGCCACGGTGTCGTAGAGGTCACGCGTGGCCTCGTCGCCGCGCGTGGCAAAGGGCGACAGCGTGTGCACGGTGCCGTCGACAAAGCTGGGCACCGGGCCGGTGGGGGCTGGGGCCTGGGTGGCCGCTCCCATGCCCATGGGCAGCGCCCAGGCCATGTGCATGGGGCAGCAGAAGCCGCGCCAGCGGCCGGGGCGCTGCATTGGCGCGGGTTGGGTGGGCAGGCGGGTGGGGTGCATGGATGTCTCCTTGGAGGAAGCGGCGAAGGGGTTGAAGCGGAGCAAGCGGCGGCTCGGCCGGGCCTGCCTGTCAGGTCGCGCTGGCGGCCATGGCTGCGGCCAGTTCATCGGCCGGGTGCCACACGCCGGCTGCCACCACGCCCACCGGCTGGCGCAGCGCCGCCAGGGAGGCGCCAGGGTCGGCGCGCAGCACCAGCACGTCGGCCAGCTTGCCCGTGGACAAGGTGCCGAGTTCGTCGCCCAGCCCCAGGAAACGCGCCGCGTCCACGGTGGCCGCGCGCAGCGCGCGGCGGGGCGTGAGGCCGGCCTCGACGTACAGGTCCAACTCGTCCAACAAGGACTGGCCGGGCACCAGCCCGCAGCCCGGGCAGTCGCTGCCGGCCATCAGTGGCGCGCCGGCGCGGTCCAGTGCCGAGAGCAGCTCGTAGCGGCGGTAGCGGCCGGCCTCGATGGCCTGCAGGAACTCGGGCTTGAACACCGAGCGTGTGGTGTCTGCCTGCAGTTCGTCGTGCAGCCAGGCGGGCAGCCAGCGCGGGCGCGGTGGCGGCTCGGCGGGCGGCAGATTGGTGAGGGCCTGCTCGATCACCAGCGTGGGCACGTTCCAAGTACCGGCCTCGGCGGTGCGCTCGGCCACCTCGCGGATGCGTGCCGGCGTGGTGTGCAGCCAGCCAACGAAGCGCGCTCCATCGGGTGCCGGTCGCGTGTCAAGCGCGAAGTCATAGGAGCGGAAGTGCTCGATGGAATCCTGCCGGGCGGCCAGCGCGCCGGCCAGGCCCTTGGCGTAGGCCACGTGGCCCACCATCGGCAGGCCCAGTTCGCGGCAGGTGGCGACGATGGCGTCGTAGACCTCGGCGTCGATGTCGTTGTAGACCTTGATGGCGTCGTACCCGGCGTGGTGCTGAGCGATGACGGCGGCGCGCGCCTCTTCCGGCGTGCGCACCAGCTGCCCGAAGTCGGCCAGCTGCGCGAAGGTGAAGCGCGTTTCCAGGATGGGGCCGGTGGTGTGGATGCGCGGCCCGGCCACGCGGCCTTCGCGCACGGCCTGTCGCAGCTGCAGGTGCCAGGGCGTGCCGGCCATGTTGCGGACCGTGGTCACGCCGTGCAGCAGGTAGACCTGCAGCACCTGGGCGCTGCGGGCCAGCGCGGCGGCTTCGTCAGGGGCGAAGCCATCGGCCGCGCCCACGCCCAGCGGCGTCAGGTGTACGTGCATGTCGGCCAGGCCAGGCAGGAGGTGCCAGCCGGTGGCGTCGATGCGCTGCGCGTCGGCAGGAACTGCCAACGCCGCCGTGGGGCCTAGCGCCGCGATGCGGCCGTCGCGCACGACCAGGGTGTGATCCTGCAGGGCTTCGTCCCCGGCCATGGTGTGTACGGTCGCGTGCTCGAAGGCGATGGCTGTTGACATGCGGTACCCGGGGCGCAGAGTCGGGAAGCGCAGGGTACCAAACATTGACTATTAGTCAAGTTGTTGCGTGGCGATTCAGTCTATCTGGCGGCTGCCGGGATCGCGGACTCCCTGCGACAATTGCAGGAGATACTGGCCGGATGGCTGATGCGAATGGCGCTGGTATGGAAACGGGCCTCGCATGTGATGCATTGACTTTAAGTGAAATTCTGTGTCAGCCTTGCGGCGCTGCACGGCAGCGCCGCACCCTGACCGCCACCCAAGCCCGATGGCCATGCAAAACCCGCAATTCGATCACCTGGTCCATGCCGTTCCCGACCTGCAGGCCGCCAACGACGCGCTGGCCGCCGGCCTGGGCTTGACGCCGCTCTACGGCGGCGAACACGCGGCTGACTACGGCACCTGCAATGCGCTGTTGTCGCTGGGCCCGGGGTGCTACCTCGAGGTGCTGGCCCCTGCGCCAGCCGCGGGCGCCGAGCGGCCGCCCTTCGCACAGAGCGTGGCCGCTCTGCCCGAAGGCGACGTGATCAGCTTCGCCGTGGCCACGTCCGACCTGCCGGCCGTGCATTCGCGGGCGCTGGCAGCAGGACTGGGCGTGCGCCCGAGCAAGGCCAATTCACGCGTCACGCCGCAGGGCCACACGCTGCGCTGGCAGGGCCTGTACCTGGACCACGAGTTGTACCGCGGCCTGGTGCCGTTCTACATCGACTGGATGGACTCAATGCACCCTTCAGCCACGGCACCGGCGGGTGCGGTGGTGCAGGATGTCTTCGTGGCGCATCCGCAGCCCGAGGGCCTGCGCACGATTTACGCCGTGCTGGACCTCGACATCCCCGTGCATGCCGGCAACCGGCCAGCCATCGTCGTCACGCTGGCCCACGGGGCACAGTGCTACAGGCTGGTGGGGTCGGGCCGGGGCCTGGGTCTTTGATCATGGGGCCGGGGCAAGATGGCGCCACAACCACGGGCAAGCCCATCCCAAGGGACGTTCGGAGCACATGACCATGTTCACGGCAAGCGACGTCATCATCCTCGGCGCCGGCATGGCGGGTGCATCGCTGGCCGCCGAATTGGCGCCGCACCGCAAGGTGGTTCTGGTGGAGATCGAGGACCAGCCTGGGCGGCATGCGACCGGTCGATCTGCGGCCATGTTCTTCGAGAGCTACGGCAACGCCACCGTGCGCGCCTTGACGCGAGCCAGCCGGGCCTTTCTGGAACGCCCACCGGCCGGGTTTGCTGCAGCGCCTTTGCTCTCGCCGCGCAGCGCGCTCTTCGTGTGCGACACGCAGCGATTGGCGGCGCTGTGCGCCATGCTCGACGCACCCGATGCGCCGGCCACGCTGCGTGCCTTGTCGGCCGAAGCGGCGATGGGCTTGTGCCCGATCCTGCGGCCCGACTGGATTGCGGCTGCGGCCATCGACGAATCGGGCAGCGACATGGATGTGGCCGCCATTCACCAGGGTTTCATCCGCCAGGCGCGGCAGGCGGGTGCCCGGCTGGTGCTCGGCGCCTACGAGGTCGCGATCGAGCGCGCCGCCGGTTCGTGGCGCGTGCGATCTCGGGCCGGCGACTACGAGGCGCCCGTCCTCGTCAATGCGACGGGGGCCTGGGCCGACAGCGTGGCCCGGCAGGCAGGTGTGCCGACGGTCGGCTTGCAGCCGATGCGCCGCACCGCGGTGACGCTGTCCGCACCACCGGGGCTGGACATCCGCGCATGGCCCCTGGTCATCGATGTCGACGAGCAGTTCTACTTCAAGCCCGATGCCGGGCAGTTGCTGCTGTCGCCGGCCAACGAGGACCCGATGGACCCTTGCGACGTCACACCCGACGAGATGGACATTGCCATCGCGGTGGACCGATTCGAGACTGCGACGAGCATGCGCGTGCGCAAGCTCAACCACCGCTGGGCCGGCCTACGCAGCTTTGTGTCCGACCGCTCGCCGGTGGTCGGCTACGACGCAGCCGCCGAGGGCTTCTTCTGGCTGGCAGGGCAAGGCGGCTACGGCATCCAGATGGCCCCTTCGCTGGCACGCACTGCGGCGGCCCTGCTGCTGGGCCTGCCGCTACCGGACGACGTCGCCGGGCCAGGCGTGCATGCGCAAGACCTTGCGCCGACGCGATCCGCCTTGACGAGGGGGCTGGCCGGCTGAGGCAACTGCGTTGAAGTTCGGAGTCGACGCCTTGCTGCCAAGCGGCGCCTCGCTTCCCTGCTGTTCCTGAAACGGGCGTCGAAGCTGTAGATCGCTTGCCACTGCCTCACCGGTCTGTGATGGTGCTTGATCGAAGGAACACCTGGCCGCGCGCCCCTGTGCCGCCGCAAGCTGGACCGGTTGGGTCTATTGTGAGATGGGCAAGGCGGCGCACCACAAACCTGCCTTTCGCCAATGTCTCCTGATGGCCGATCGGAGTCGTCTGCACTAACGACCCGGCAAGCTCGGACCGTGTGCCCAAACGAAGCGGCCCGCGTGGATCGGAACGTGGGTACAGAAGAAATCCAAGCGGACTTCCCTCGTAGGGTGGCGGAAAGGGTGGGATTCGAACCCACGGTACGGTGAAACCGTACACCGGATTTCGAGTCCGGCGCATTCGACCACTCTGCCACCTTTCCTGCAGGTCCCGGGGTCGGCGGGAGGCGTGCATTGTAGGGGCTGGCGCGCCCTGCGCCCGGGCCGGACGCGCAGCGTCGCTGCGCCCCGTGCTCAAGCCACCGTGCGCAGCTCCAGCGCCTCGAGCCGCGGGTTCGACAGCCGCGTGCTCCAGCGCTGGCCGGGCACGAGCGGCCACGCGTCGGTGATGGTGCCGGTGGTGACGACGTCGCCAGCCGCGATGCGCCAGGCGGGCGTGGTGCCGGCCATCGCCTCCACCATGGCCTGCAGCGCGCGCAGCGGGCCGTCGAGCACGATGGAGCCCTGGCCGCGGTCCTTCACGACGCCGTCGCACAGCAGCTCCACCTGCAGCGCCGACAGGTCGGCGTCCAGCGTCGGCCAGTCGGCCACCGGCACGCGCGGGCCCACGCGCAGCCGGCCGTGCAGCGCGAAGTCGGCGGCGGTGTCCGGCGCCGCGAAGCGCCAGCCCTCGTAGTGGGTGTGCACGACCTCGAAGCCGTGCGCCACCCAGTCGATGCAGCCCTGCAGCTCGGCGAGGCTCATGCCGGCCCGCGGCGCCGCCTTCAGGCCGAAGGCCACTTCGGGCTCCAGGCGCGGCTGGCTCAGCCCCGCCAGCGACAGCGTGCACGTCGCGCCCTCCAGCAGCTCGGTGGTGGTGTCCCACACCGGCGCCCACATCGGCTGGTAGACGCCGTAGCGCTCCCAGATGCCGCGGTTGGTGAAGCCGATCTTCCAGCCCACCGGGCGCTCGCCGCGCGCGATGCGCAGCGCGCGCAGCCGCTCGCCCACGGCGTAGGCCTCGGCGGTGGCGAGCCCGCCCGGGCGGGCAGAGGGCAGGGGCACGCAGGCGGTGGCACCCCAGGCGGCGAGCAGTTCGCGCGCCAGCGCGTCGATGGCGGCGGCGTTCATGGCTGCAGCACCTCGAGCCCGCCCAGGTAGGGCCTGAGCGCCGCGGGCACGCGCACGCTGCCGTCGGCCTGCTGGTGGTTCTCGATCACGGCCACCAGCGCACGGCCCACCGCCACGCCCGAGCCGTTGAGCGTGTGCACGAGCTCGACCTTGCCGGCCGCGTTGCGCGCACGCGCCTGCATCCGCCGGGCCTGGAAGGCTTCGCAGTTGCTGACCGAGCTGATCTCGCGGTAGGCGCCCTGCCCCGGCAGCCACACCTCGAGGTCGTAGGTCTTGGCGCTGCCGAAGCCCATGTCGCCGGTGCTGAGGGCCACCACGCGGTACGGCAGCTCCAGCCGCTGCAGCACCGCCTCGGCGTGCCCGGCCATCTGCTCGAGCGCCTCGTAGCTCGCCTCGGCCGAGGTGACCTGCACCATCTCGACCTTGTCGAACTGGTGCTGGCGGATCATGCCGCGGGTGTCGCGCCCGGCGCTGCCGGCCTCGCTGCGGAAGCAGGGGCTGTGCGCCGTCAGGCGCATCGGCAGCTGGCCCGGCTCGAGGATGCGCTCGCGCACGCTGTTGGTGAGCGATATCTCCGAGGTGCTGATCAGGTACTGCTCGGGCGCGGCCTCCTCGCCCGAGCCGTCGCTGCCGCGGTAGACCCAGAACATGTCCTGCCGGAACTTGGGCAGCTGGCCGGTGCCCTCGAGGATCTCGCGGTTGACGATGTAGGGCGTGTGGCACTCGGTGTAGCCGTGCTCGCGCGTGTGCAGGTCGAGCATGAACTGCGCCAGCGCCCGGTGCAGCCGCGCCGCCGGCCCGCGCATGAAGGTGAAGCGCGAGCCCGACAGCAGCGCGCCGGTCTCGAAGTCCAGGCCGAGCCCGGCGCCAAGGTCGACATGGTCGCGCGGCGGGAAGTCGAACGCCCGCGGGCTGCCCCAGCGGCGCACCTCGACGTTGGCGGTCTCGTCCGCGCCGTCGGGCACGCTGGCGTGCGGCAGGTTCGGGATCGACATCAGCATCGACTGCAGCTCGGCCTGGATCTGCTCGAGCCGGGCGGCGCCGGCCTTCTGCGCGTCGCCCAGGCCGCCCACCTCGGCCAGCAGCGCGCTCGCGTCCTCGCCCTTGGCCTTGGCCTGGCCGATCTGCCGGCTCAGCGCGTTGCGCCGTGCCTGCTGCTGCTCGGTGGCGGTCTGGATCTGCTTGCGCTCGGCCTCAAGCGCCTGGAAGCGCGCGACGTCGAGGAAGGGCTGCGGGTTCTTGCGTCGCTGCAGCTGCGCGACCACGGCATCGAGGTCGCGGCGCAGCAGGTTGATGTCGAGCATGAGGAGCTCCTGGATCGGTCCGGGGTCGACGGGGCTGCGGCGGGGTCGGGTGTCGGGACGTCCCGACGGGGCCCGCGCCGCGCAGCAGGGGCGCGGCGGCGGGCGTCAAGATCGGTCGACGGTCCGGGCGCTGCCGGCCGGGGCGGCGCTGTCGCCGGCTGCGGTGGCGCCCGCGCTGGCGGCGGCATCGCCCTCGTCCTGCTCGTCGAGCTCCGCCGCGTGGCCCGCCGCACGCGCCGCGGCCAGCTCGGCCATGCTGCGGTCGCCCAGCCCGCGCGGCAGCGGGAAGTGCACCGACTCCTCGACACCGTCCATCTTGCGCAGCGACAGCGCGCCCAGCTCGCGCAGCCGCGCGATCACCTGCTGCACCAGGATGTCCGGCGCCGAGGCGCCGGCGGTCAGGCCGACACGGCGCCGGCCGTCGAGCCACGCCGGGTCGAGGTCTTCGGCGCTGTCGACCATGTAGGCCGGCGTGCCCAGCCGCTCGGCCAGCTCGCGCAGGCGGTTGCTGTTGCTGCTGGTGGGGCTGCCCACGACGACGACGACGTCGACCGCGGGCGCGAGCACCTTGACCGCGTCCTGCCGGTTCTGCGTGGCGTAGCAGATGTCCTGCTTCTTCGGCTCGCGCACGTGCGGGAAGCGCTGCTTGACCGCCGCCAGGATCTCGGCCGCGTCGTCCACCGACAGCGTGGTCTGCGTCACCACCGCCAGCCGCCCGCCGCGCGGCTGCACGCGCGCCACGTCGGCCACGTCCTCCACGAGGTAGATGCCCTCGTGCAGCTGGCCCATCGTGCCCTCGACCTCGGGGTGGCCCTTGTGGCCGATCATGATGAACTCGTAGCCCTCCTTGGAGAGCTTGGCCACCTCGACGTGCACCTTGGTGACCAGCGGGCAGGTGGCGTCGAAGACCTGGAAGCCGCGCCGCGCGGCCTCGCTGCGCACGGCCTTGCTGACGCCGTGGGCGCTGAACACCAGCGTAGCCCCCGGCGGTACCTCGGCCAGGTCCTCGATGAAGATGGCACCCTTGGCCTTGAGGTCGTTGACGACGAAGGTGTTGTGCACGATCTCGTGGCGCACGTAGATCGGCGCGCCGAAGCGCACCAGCGCCCGCTCGACGATCTCGATGGCCCGGTCCACGCCGGCGCAGAAGCCGCGCGGCTCGGCCAGCAGCACCTCGTCGACGCGCACCCCGTCGGCCGTGCCTGCGCTCACATGACCCCCAGCAGCTTGACGTCGAAGCGCACCGCGCGGCCCGCCAGCGGATGGTTGAAGTCGAACAGCAGCCAGTCGGGGCCGCACTCGCGCACGACGCCGGCGTAGCTGGCCTGGCCGTCGGGCGTGGGGAACTGGACCACGTCGCCGACGGCGTAATCGGCATCGGGGTCGCCCAGTTCGTCGAGCAGCGTGCGCCGCACGCGCTGCAGCAGCTCGGGGTTGCGCTCGCCGAAGGCGGCCCCGGGCGGCAGCTCGAAGGTGGCCTCGGCCCCCTCGGCGAGCCCGACCAGCCGCTCCTCGATGGCCGGCGCCAGCTGCCCGGCGCCGAGCGACAGCGTCGCCGGCTTGTCGGCGAAGGTGTCCACCACCGGCGTGCCGTCGCCAGCGGCCAGGCGGTAGTGCAGCGTCAGGAACGAGCCGGGGCGGACGGTGGCGGTCACGGGGGGTGGTGGCAGGGTTTGGCGTGCGGGACGGGCCGGCGCGCACCCTCGTCCGGGTGCCTGCCGGAGGGCGGGGGCGGAGGGCCCGCCGGCACCCGTTCCCGAAGGTGGTGCGGGGCCGCTCGGCGCCGCATAGACTGCCACCGATTGTACCGACCGCCTCGCCTGGCGCCGCGCCGCACATGATCAAGAGCCTGCCTGCAGAACAGCGCCCGCGCGAGCGGCTGCTGGCGCTCGGCCCGGCCGCGCTGGCCGACGCCGAACTGCTGGCGCTGCTGCTGCGCACCGGCACGCGCGGCCAGGGCGTGCTGGCGCTGGCGGCGCAGCTGCTGGCGCAGTGCCGCGGGCTGCGCGGGCTGCTGCAGGCCGACGCTTCCCAGCTGGCGGCCGTGCGCGGCATCGGCCCGGCGCGCCGCGCCGAGCTGATGGCGGTGATGGAGCTGGCCCGCCGGGCGCTCGCCCAGGGGCTGCGCGAGGCGCCGGTGTTCGAGTCGCCGGCGCGCGTGAAGGACTATCTCGCGCTGCAGCTCGGCGGCCTCGGCCACGAGGTCTTCGCGGTGCTGTTCCTCGATGCGCAGCACCGCATGCTCGCCTTCGAGCGGCTGTTCGCCGGCACGCTGGCGCAGACCAGCGTGCACCCGCGCGAGGTGGTCAAGCGCGCGCTGGCGCACAACGCCGCCGCGGTGGTGCTGGCGCACAACCACCCGTCCGGCGTGGCCGAGCCCTCGCGCGCCGACGAGCACCTGACGCTGGCGCTGAAAGGCGCGCTGGCGCTGGTGGACGTGCGGGTGCTGGACCACGTCGTCGTCGGGTGCGGCCAGTGCTGCTCGATGGCCGAGCGCGGGTTGCTGTAGCGCGATGAAGGCCCGCACGATGTCGGAGCTGGGCGCGCTGCGCGAGGCGCTGCGCGAGCACGAGCGCGTCGCGGCGGCACGCCGCGCGCACGAGGCGGCCGAGCGCGCGCGACGCGAGCGCGCCGCGCGCGAGTTCGTCGATGCGGTGGGCCCGGTGACGCCGCTGCCCGAGCCGCAGCGGCAGCGGCGGGTGCTGCACGCGCCGCTGCGTCCCGAGCCGGTGCCGCGCCAGCGCGAGCTCGACGAACGCGCCGCGCTGCGCGAGGCCTGGTCCGACGCGGTCGACATCGAGTCGCTGCTGCACACCGACGACGGCCTGTCGTTCGGCCGTCCGGGCATCGGCCCGGACGTGCTGGCCCGGCTGCGGCGCGGCCACTGGGCGATCCAGGGCGAGGTCGACCTGCACGGCCTGCGCCGCGAAGAGGCGCGCGATGCGCTCGCCGACTTCCTGGCGCTCGCCTCGCGTCGCGGCTGGCGCTGCGTGCGCGTGGTGCACGGCAAGGGCCTGGGCTCGCCCGGGCGCGAGCCGGTGCTCAAGGGCAAGGCGCAACGCTGGCTGGCGCAGGCACAGGCGGTGCTCGCGTTCGCCCAGGCCAGCGGGCCGCAGGGCGGAGCCGGCGCGCTGATCGTGCTGCTTCGGGGCTGAGCCCGAGGAGCCCGCCGCCCGCCAGGCTCGCGGCCCGCGACCCGCGGCCCACCCAAACGCGGCCGGCCTCACACGCCGCGGTTGCGCATCCAATCGGCAGTGCCGAAGAAGGCCTGCAGCAGCCGTGTGGCGAGCGCCTCGTCGACGGCCAGATCCTGCAAGGCCAGGCCCATGCACGCCATCCACTGGTCGCGCTCGGCGATGCCGATCGGGTAAGGCAGGTGGCGCGCCCGCAGCCTCGGGTGGCCGAAGCGCTCGACGTAGTGGTCGGGCCCGCCGAGCCAGCCACAGAGGAACCAGAACAGCTTGTCCCGCGAGCCGTCGAGCGCACCCGGGTGCAGCGCACGCAGCCCGGCGAACTGCGGCTCGAGGTCCATCAGATCGTAGAAGCGGTCGACCAGCATGCGAACGCCCGGCTCGCCCCCGAGAAGCTCGAACGGGACGGGCGCGTCCCCGCCGGTGTCGCTCATCGGTCCGGGCGGCGGACGCAGCCGCGGGCAGCGCGCGACGCCGGCAATGCCGGCGCGCCGCCAGGCAGGTAGGTGCAGGATTTCACGGTCAGCCCCAGCGCGGGCGAGTCTAGCCTGCGCCAGCGGGCCGCCGGAGCCGAAGTGGCAGCGGGAGGCGGCGCGTTTCGGCCCAACGCAGGGCTGGCCCTTCCCTCACATTCGACACATGCGGACGCGGGCGCCCACCCGCGGCCCGGTGGTGCGCGCCGACGGCGCAAGCCGCCGCGTGAACCCGACCCTGCCGTCCGTCCTGCCGAGATCCGCCGAAGATGCCTGCCACCCTGTCTGCCGCCCTGAGCCCCTCCGCGCTCACGCTCGCGGCCGAGCCCGAATTCACGATGTCGCCCGCCGACTTCGAGCGGGTGCGGGAACTGATCTACCAGCGCGCCGGGATCAGCCTGAACGCCGGCAAGCAGGCCATGGTCTACAGCCGCCTGACGCGTCGCCTGCGCGAGAACGGCCAGCGCTCGTTCGCCGACTACCTGGCCTGGCTCGAGCGCAGCGGCAGCGACGCCGAGTGGCAGGAGTTCGTCAACTGCCTGACGACCAACCTGACCGCCTTCTTCCGCGAGGAGCATCACTTCCAGGCACTGGTGCAGGACCTGCGGGCACGCGCCGCGCGGCCGATCCGCATCTGGTGCAGCGCCGCCAGCACCGGCGAGGAACCGTACTCGATCGCGATGACGGTCGTCGAGGCGCTGGGCGCCTCCGCGCCGGTGCGCGTGGTTTGCAGCGACATCGACACCCGCGTGCTCGCCAGCGCGCAGCGCGGCGTCTACCCGGCCGACTCCCGCGGCCTCGACCCGGAGCGGCTGCGCCGCCACTTCCTGCGCGGCACCGGCGCCAACGCCGGCTCGATCCGCGTGCGGCCTGAACTGGCGCGGATGGTCGAGTTCCGCACCTTCAACCTGATGAGCGGCAGCTACGCCAGCCTCGGCGACCCCTTCGACATGGTGTTCTGCCGCAACGTGATGATCTACTTCGACCACGCGACGCAGCGCCGTGTGCTCGAGCGCATCCACGGCGTGCTGCGCCCCGGCGGGCTGCTGTATGTCGGGCACTCCGAGAACTTCACCGACTCGCGCGACCTGTTCCGGCTGCGCGGCAAGACCATCTACGAGCGCGTCTAGCCGGACCCGTCTGGAGGCCCCGGCTCAAGACCCCGCCACCGTACCCGATATTCCCCCATGAGTGTCCTGTCGTCGATGACCGCGCCCGCCCCGGCCGCGGCGCGCGCCGCGCCGTCGCGGCTCGAGCGGCTGAAGGCCGCCGCGCGCAAGCCCGGCGAGGCCTCGTTCTTCTTCTGGGACTCGCATTTCCGCAACGATGCATGCAAGGTCCTGCCAGGGGAGTTCTTCGTCCACGACGAGGACATCCTGATCACGACCACGCTCGGCTCGTGCATCGCCGCCTGCCTGTGGGACCGCGAGAAGCGCGTCGGCGGCATGAACCACTTCCTGCTACCCGACGGCGGCGGCAACGGCGACGTCAGCGGCCGCTACGGCAGCTACGCGATGGAGCTGCTGATCGGCGAGATGGTCAAGCGCGGCGCGACGCGCAGCACGATGGAGGCCAAGGTCTTCGGCGGCGGCGCGGTGCTGGGCGGCATGAACAGCATCAACGTCGGCGAGCGCAACACGGCCTTCGTGATGGACTACCTGCGCACCGAGCGCATCACGGTGGTCAGCAAGGACGTGATGGACATCTATCCACGCAAGGTCTGCTTCCTGCCGGCCAGCGGCAAGGCGCTGGTCAAGCGCCTTGCCAGTGCGAATGCCGATGCACTGGCGGCGCAGGAGCGCGCCGCTGCGGCGCGCGCGGCGCCTCGTGCGGGCGGCTCGATCGACCTCTTCTGACCCGTCGGGGCCCAGCCACCATGAACAAGATCCGCGTCATCGTCGTCGACGACTCCGCCCTGGTGCGCAGCCTGCTCACCGAGATCATCAACCGGCAGCCGGACATGGTGTGCATCGGCGCGGCCAGCGATCCGCTGGTGGCGCGCGAGATGATCCGCAGCCTGAACCCGGACGTCATCACGCTCGACGTCGAGATGCCACGGATGGACGGGCTCGACTTCCTGTCGCGCCTGATGCGGCTGCGGCCGATGCCGGTGGTGATGGTCTCGACGCTGACCGAGCGCGGCGCCGACGTCACGCTGAAGGCGCTCGAGCTCGGCGCGGTGGACTTCGTCGCCAAGCCGAAGATCGGCGTGGCCGACGGGCTCAAGCTGCTCGGGGCCGAGATCACCGAGAAGGTCCGCACCGCGGCGCGGGCGCGCGTCCACCGCCTGGCCTCGGCGTCGGCCCAGGCCGCGGCGCCGGGCGCAGCGGGCGGCACCGGCGCTCCGGCCGCCGCGGCCGCCCCGCTGCCACTCGGACGCCTGTCGACCGAGAAGCTGATCTTCATCGGCGCATCCACCGGCGGCACCGAGGCCACGCGCGAGGTGCTGATGAAGCTGCCGGCCGACGCGCCGGCGGTGCTGATCGCGCAGCACATGCCCCCGGGATTCACGAAGAGCTATGCCGCGCGGCTGAACGACCTGTGCCGCATCCGCGTGGCCGAGGCGGTGGACGGCGAGCGCGTGCTGCCCGGCCACGCCTACGTCGCCCCGGGCGGCATGCACCTGTCGGTGGAGCGCTCGGGCGCCAACTACGTGGCCCGCGTGCGCGACGGCGAGCCGGTCAACCGCCACAAGCCGAGCGTCGAGGTGCTGTTCGAGTCGGCCGCGCGCGTGGCCGGCCGCAACGCGCTCGGCGTGATGCTCACGGGCATGGGCGGCGACGGGGCGCGGTCGATGCGCACGATGCGCGATGCCGGCAGCTTCAACATCTGCCAGGACGAGGCCACCTGCGTCGTGTTCGGCATGCCGCGCGAGGCCATCCAGCACGGCGCCGCAGACGAGGTGCTGCCGCTGGCGCAGATCGCACCGCGCCTGATCGAGCGGCTGCGCAGCACCGCCGGCCTGGCCACGTCGCGCATCTGAGCGCGGCCCGCCTCAGGGGCGGCGCGGCCCGGGAGGCAGGAACAGCGCCTGCAGGTCGGACAGGAAGTCCAGGCCGCGGGCGGTGGGCGACACCGTCTCCGGGTTGCCGCCGCGAACGACCAGCCCGCGCCGCTCGGCCTCGGCCAGCGCGGCCTCGACGGTCGACGGCGGCAGGCCGGTGCGCTCGCCGAAGGTGGCCAGTGCGAAGCCCTCGCGCAGGCGCAGCGCGTTCATCATGAACTCGAACGGCAGGTCGCGCCGGGCGACCTCGTGCTCGTTGCTCACCGCCGCGCCGGCCAGGGCGCGCTCGACGTAGGTGGCCGGGTCGCGCCAGCGTACCTGGCGCAGCACGCGGTGAGCGAAGCTCAGCTTGCCGTGCGCTCCGGCACCGATGCCCAGGTAGTCGCCGAACTGCCAGTAGTTCAGGTTGTGCCGGCAGCGGTGTCCCGGCTGCGCGAAGGCCGAGACCTCGTAGCGCTGCAGGCCCGCGGCGGCGGTGCGCTCGACCACCAGGTCGAGCATCGCCCCGGCCGTGTCGTCGTCCGGAAGATCCCCCGGCGGCTGGCGCGCGAAGGCGGTGTTGGGCTCGACGGTCAGGTGGTAGATCGACAGGTGTGGCGGCTCGAACCCGAGCGCCATGTCGAGCTCGCGTGCGAGGTGCCCGGGGGTCTGACCCGGCAGCGCGTACATCAGGTCGAGGTTGAAGGTGTCGAAGGCGGTCGCGGCCTCGGCCACGGCGGCGCGCGCCTGGGCCGCGTCGTGCGCGCGGCCCAGCCTCGCGAGCATCGCGTCGTCGAAGCTCTGCACGCCCACCGACAGGCGCGTGACCCCCGCCGCGCGGAAGGCACGGAAGCGCTCGCGCTCGAACGTGCCCGGGTTGGCCTCGAGCGTGACCTCGGCACCCGGCTCCAGCGGCAGCCGCGCACGCACGTCGGCCAGCAGACGGTCGATGGCCTCGGGCGAGAACAGGCTCGGCGTGCCACCGCCGATGAACACGCTCGCCACCCGCCGGCCCCAGACCAGCGGCAGCGCGGCATCGAGGTCGGCCACCAGGGCGTCGAGGTAACGCGCCTCGGGCAGCGCGCCGCGCCCGCCATCCCACGCGTGGGAGTTGAAGTCGCAGTACGGGCACTTGCGCAGGCACCACGGCAGGTGCACGTACAGCGCCAGCGGCGGCGGCGCGGCCAGCTGCAGTGTCCCGGGCCGCAAGTGATGCTGCAGCGCGGCCGCGGCCGGCAGTTGCGCCTCGGTCAGCGGCTCGTCCACGTCGCGGTCACAGGTCCCACTGCACGCGCAGCAGCTCACGCATCTGCGCCGCGGCCTGCGCGCGGTGGCTGTGGCGGTTCTTCCGCGCCGGGTCCAGCTCGGCCACGCTTGCGCCGAGCGCGGGAATCCACAGCAGCGGGTCGTAGCCGAAGCCGCCGCTGCCGCGCGCTGCCTCCAGCACCACACCTTCCCAGCGTGCCGTCGCCACCAGCGGCAGCGGATCGCCGGCGTGGCGAACGGCGACCAGCGTGCAGACGAAGGCGGCGCGGCGGTCGGGCACGCCATGCAGGCGCTGCAGCAGCAGCGCGTTGTTCGCCTCGTCCTGCTGCCGGCGTCGCGCCTCGCGATCCGGCACCCCGGCGGCGGGGACGGGCCCGGCGTACTCGGCCGAGACGACGCCCGGCTCGCCGCCGAGCGCCGGCACCACGAGCCCGGAATCGTCGGCCAGCGCGGCGCCGCCGGACGCGCGCGCCGCCGCGCGCGCCTTGGCCAGCGCGTTCTCGACGAAGGTGCCGTGCGGCTCGTCGGCCTCGGGGATGCCGAGCTCACCCTGCGGCACGAGCTCCAGCGCCAGCCCGTCCAGCAGCGCGCGCATCTCGGCCAGCTTGCGCGCGTTGTTCGACGCCAGCACCAGCCGCAGCGGTGCGGCGCCCGTGGCGCGCGCCGTCATGCGTCCAGGCCGAGCGAGCGGCGCTGCGCGCGAACCAGCTCGCCGATGCCGCGGCCGGCCAGCGCGAGCAGCGCGTCCATCTGCGCGCGCGAGAACGGCGCCCCCTCGGCCGTGCCCTGCACCTCGACGAAGCCGCCGCCGCCGGTCATGACGACGTTCATGTCGGTGTCGCAGGCCGAGTCCTCCACGTACTCGAGGTCGAGCAGAGGCACGCCGTCGACGACGCCGACCGACACCGCGGCGACGAAGTCGCGGATCGGGCTGTCGGCGATCCGGCCCTGGGACAGCAGCCAGCCGACCGCGTCGTGGGCGGCGACGAAGGCGCCGGTGACGGCCGCGGTGCGGGTGCCGCCGTCGGCCTGCAGCACGTCGCAGTCGAGGTGGATGGTGCGCTCGCCCAGCGCCGCGAGGTCGAACACGCTGCGCAGGCTGCGCCCGATCAGGCGCTGGATCTCCTGGGTGCGCCCGCTCTGCTTGCCCTTGGCCGCCTCGCGGTCGCTGCGGGTGTGGGTGCTGCGCGGCAGCATGCCGTACTCGGCGGTGACCCAGCCCTCACCGCTGCCGCGCTTGTGCGGCGGTACCCTCTCCTCCACCGAGGCCGTGCACAGCACGCGGGTGCCGCCGAAGGCCACCAGCACCGAGCCCTCGGCGTGCCGGGTGTAGCCGCGCTCCAGGGTCACCGGGCGCAGGGCGTCGTGGGCGCGACCGCCCGATCGTTCGTATGTCATGGGCCGCATTGTCGCGGCACGCGCGGCCGCCGCCAGGCGCCGGGTCAACCGGCAGGCGGCGCGTCCGGCGCGCGGTCGGCCCGGAGAGTCAGCGCCGCCGGTCCGAGCTGCGGCGGATCGCCTCGTTGATCTCGCGGATCGAGCGCTCGATCTCGGCGTCGTCGAGTTCGTCGACGCTGCCCGGCGGGCTCTCGCTGCCGATGGAGGCCTGGATCGTCGAAGCGAAGACCTCCTGACCCAGCGAGTGGGTGGAGACGCCGCTGTCGGTGCCTTCGGCGCCTTCCCACTCGACCGCGAGCGCCGTCACGTTGTCGCTGCGCTCGCCGGCGACCCGAAGCGCGCGCTCGACGAGCTCGGGCACCGCCTCGGAGATGGGGTGGGCAGCCACGACGTCGGTGATTTCGGCGTCGGACACGCTGCTCCACAGCCCGTCGGAGCAGAGCAGCACCCGGTCGCGCGGGTGCATGCGCAGCGGTCCGGCGGCGTCGACCACCGGCTTGCCCGGACTACCCAGGCAGGTGAACAGCACGTTGCGGTTGAGCCGGTCGCCTGTAGGCATCACATGTGCCAGCGTCTCCTGCAGCTCGCTGTAGGAGTGGTCGCGGGTGCGCGCCACGAGCTTGTCCCCGCGCACCAGGTACAGCCTCGAGTCGCCGCAGTGCGCCCAGTAGGCGGCGTTGCCCTGCAGCAGGCAGGCGACGATGGTGGTGCGCGGCGTGTCCAGCAGGCCGCGCTCGGTGGCATAGCGCAGCAGCTGGTGGTGGCCGGCGACGATCGCGTCGTGCAGGAATCGCAGCGGGTCGGCCAGCCGCGGCCGGGCCTCGCGCTGGAAACTGGCTGCCAGCGTCTG
Source organism: Rubrivivax sp. (assembly GCA_020248945.1). Lineage (GTDB taxonomy): Bacteria > Pseudomonadota > Gammaproteobacteria > Burkholderiales > Burkholderiaceae_C > Rubrivivax. Next base: position 2,388 of record JADCGQ010000049.1, on the reverse strand, counting down.
CAGCGCCAGCTGCGAGGCGACCTCGCCCTCGGGGTGGCCGCCCATGCCGTCGGCCAGCGCGAACAGGCCGGACTCCCGCGTGTAGCAGTAGCCCATGCGGTCTTCGTTCTTGGCGCGGCCGCCCTTGCGGCTGACCTGGTAGACGGCAAAGCGCATCGGGCGGTCAGGTGCGGGCGACGGCCGGGGCGCGAGCCGCCGCGGGCGGCACCGGCGCGGCGGCGGTCAGGTCGGACGCGGCCACGGTGGGTCAGGTCCTGGTGCCGGTCTTCAGGGTCTCGAGCTGCAGCTTGAGCCGCTCGCCGAAGCTCAGCTTGGTGTAGCGGCGCTCGGTCTCGCGCGCCAGCTCCTTCTGCAGCGCGAACACGCTCTGCGGCCGCGACAGCGGGTCGAGCGCCATGCACCACTCCGTGACCTCGATCAGGTTGTCGCTGTAGACGTTGCGCAGCCGCGAGAGGCTCAGCGCGAGGCGGTCCTTCTCGAGGCGCTGCGGGGCGTCGTTGGGCGGGTAGCCCTGCATGCAGGCGTAGATGCAGGCGCCGATCGCGTAGATGTCGGTCCAGGGCCCGAGCGTGCCGTCGCGCCGGTACATCTCGGGCGCGGCGAAGCCCGGCGTGTACATCGGGCGGATGAAGTTGCCTTCCTTGGACAGCACCTCGCGGGCTGCGCCGAAGTCGAGCATCACGGCCCGGTTGTCGTTGGTGACGAAGATGTTGGCCGGCTTGATGTCCAGGTGCAGCATCTTGTGCTGGTGGACGATGCGCAGCCCGCGCAGGATCTCGTCGAACAGGGAGCGGATCGTGCTCTCGCGGAACACCTTGTCCCGCTTTAGGTCGCGGGCCGTGACGATGAAGTCCTGCAGCGTGTCGCCCTGCAGGTAGTTCATCACCATGTACACCGTCTCGTTCTCGCGGAAGAAGTTCAGCACCGAGACCACGCTCGGGTGGCTGATCTGCGCGAGGCTGCGGCCTTCCTCGAAGAAGCTCTTCAGGCCGAGCCGGTACAGCGGCTGCTTGTCCGGCTTGACGCGCGGTGTCAGCTCGCCGGGGCTGCGCTCGGCCAACGACGCCGGCAGGTACTCCTTGACCGCGACGAACTGCCTGTTCTCGCCCTCGGCGAGGTAGACGACGCCGAACCCGCCGGCGGCGATCTTCTTGACGATCGTGTAGCCCCCGACCACGGTGCCCGAGGGCAGCGGTGCGGGCTTGGGCTTGGACATAATGCGCGTCGGGTCCGGAGGCGGCGCGGGACGATGACTGTTTATAGCATGACGGGTTACGCCGTCGCCGGCACAGAGGGCGCCGATGGCAACGATGGCGCGGCCAATTTGACTGTCGAGGCCCGCTCGGTGAACGGCCGCTTCCTCGACCTCTCGCTGCGCCTGCCCGACGAACTGCGGGGCCTGGAGCCGGCCCTGCGCGATCTGGCCGGCGCCCGGCTGCGGCGCGGCAAGGTCGAGCTTCGCATCGCCGCCGGCCGCGAGGCTGCCGACCCCTGGCCGCAGCCCGGCGCGGACCAGCTCGCCCGGCTGGCCGCGCTGCAGGCCGAGGTGACCGCCCGGCTGCCGGACGCGCGGCCGCTGTCCGTGAACGAGGCGCTCGCCTGGTGCCGCAGCGCCGCGGCAGCGCCGCGCGCCGACGAGGCGGTGCTGGCGGCCGCCCGCGCCTGCCTGGCCGGGCTCGCCGAGGCGCGTGCCCGGGAGGGCGATCGCCTGGCCGCGACGCTGCGCGAGAGGATCGCGCAGCTGCGCCAACTGGCCGGACGCGCCGGCCCGCTGGTGCCTTCGGTCGTGCAGCGCCAGCAGCAGCGCTTCGTCGAGCGCTGGAACGAGGCGCTGCATGCGGTGCAGGGGGCCGCCGGCGTGGCCGCGGCCGCCGTGCAGGAGCGGGCGCTCGCCGAGGCCGCCGCCTACGCGATCCGGATCGACGTGGCCGAGGAGTTGTCGCGCCTGCAGGCCCACCTCGACGAGATCGACCGCCTGCTGGACGCCGGCGGCGAGGTCGGCAAGCGGCTCGACTTCCTGATCCAGGAACTGCACCGCGAGGCCAACACGCTCGGCAGCAAGTCGGCTGCGCTCGAGCTGACCGGCATCTCGGTGGACATGAAGGTCCTGATCGAGCAGATGCGCGAGCAGGTGCAGAACATCGAGTGAGGTTCCACGGGGTCTCTTGACACCCCCAAGCGGCCGGAAAGTCCAGCGTTTACACGGGCTTAGCGTTTCGGGAGGTTGAACAGCGTCCCACCCCATCCCAGAATTTCCGTGTGCCCTAGTGTAGTGCGCGGTCCTGTTGTGCACTTATCTTGAGACAGCTGCCAGCGCTGCCTTGGCTCTGGTCACCTTAGCCAGGATGTCCGAGGCACTGGCTGTCCATATGAACGGTTTCGGCTCGG
>JADCGQ010000048.1 GCA_020248945.1 Rubrivivax sp. | reverse complement strand
GCCGCTGCGGAGCAGTTGCCCAAGCTTGACCGCTGGCGCACGCTTCTGGCCTACATCTGCCAGCGCATCGTCGGTCAGATCGGCCTGCCAACCCCGCCGCCGAGGCTCTCGGCACCTGGGTAACTGCAGCATTTAGGGTGAATCGCTTCACCGTGCCTGCACTGTGCCGTGCAGGGCCCGCCAACGATGTGAGCTGACGCACGCGCCGGGCGTGCGGTGTTCACACCCGCGCCCAGGCAGGCATCGCGGTCGCCCTGCATGGCGTTGGCCGCCATGGCCATGGAGCGCGGGTGCATGCCCACCGGCCCGCGCGGCACCGTTTCGCAACGGGCTTCGAGGCCGTCCCTCACGGGCAGCTGCTCGCCCATCTGCACCCCGTCGCAGGGCTGGCGCGAGATGCACTCGACGCGGCTCACGGAGGGCATCAGACCCTTGCCGCGCGAGCAAAGGGCACCGGGTTCAACACGCCCAACGAGTGGGGACATTGACTGTCAGAGAGAAGGCCGGCCGAACACAATCCGGCGCGCTCGCACCAGGCCGCGCCAACCCGGCGAAGCCCTGCAGCGCCCTCGTTTCGCCCACGCCCACTCGAAGGACTCTCAACCCATGGATCGTCGACAGCACCTCGGTGCACTCCTGGCCGCTGCGGCGGGTGCCTCACTTCCTCTGGCAGCCCGGGCGCAGGCCTATCCGAACAAGCCGGTGCGCCTGATCGTGCCGTTTGCGCCCGGTGGCACCACGGACATCATCGCCCGCATCGTGGCCGAGCGCATGACGGCCACCATCGGCCAGAACATGATCGTCGAGAACCGCGCCGGCGGCGGCGGCACGGTGGGCACGCTGGAAGTCGTGCGCGCCGCGCCCGATGGCTACATGCTCGGCATGGGCACCGTCTCGAGCACCGCTGCCAACCCGGCGATCAACCCGCGCAACCCGTACGACCCGCTGGTGGACCTCACGCCCATCAGCAACATCGCGGCCACGCCCAACGTCATTGCGGTGCACCCGTCGTTCCCGGGCCGCGACTTCCGCGCCTTCGTCGCCGAGCTGCGCAAGAGCCCCGGCAAGCACAGCTACGCCAGCTCGGGCACGGGCGGCAACAACCACCTGCTGATGGAGCTGTTCAAGGTCTTGAGCAAGACCTTCGTGCTGCACATCCCCTACCGTGGCTCCGGCCCGGCCATCAACGACACCGTGGCGGGCGTGGTGCCCATCCTGTTCGACAACCTGCCTTCGTCGCTGCCGTTCATCCGCGATGGCCGGCTGGTGCCCATCGTCGTGGCCGCGCCCACGCGCCTGGCGGTGCTGCCGAACGTGCCCACCTTCGCCGAGATGGGCATGGAGCCGGTCAACCGCATGGCGTTCTACGGCTTTGTCGGCCCCAAGAACCTGCCGAAAGAGGTGGTCGACCGCATCCACGGCGCCACCCGCACCATCGTGCAGGAGACGGCCGTGCGCAAGCGCATCGAAGACACCGGCTCGGTCATCCTGGGCAACACGCCGGTCGAGTTTGCGGCGCAGATCCGCGCCGAGCTCGAGGTGTTCCGCCGCGTGGTGCGCGAGCAGAAGCTCACGCTGGAGTGAGCCGTGGCGTGACGGCTGGTGCCGGGCCTTAGCTGCCGGGCACCAGCCGCCAGATCTCGTCGCCGCCGGTCTTGCCGTCGGTCAGCACCCACAGCGCGCCGTCGGGGCCGGGGGTGACGAGGCGGATGCGCTCGTTCAGGGTGTCGAGGATGCGCGTGTTGGTGGCGCTGTTGCCATCGGCCGCCAGGCGCAGGATCTCGACCCGCCGGCCCGAGAGCAGCGCCACCGCCAGCGCGCCGTTCCAGTCGCGCCAGGCCGGGCCCTGCACGAAGCCGCAGCCGGCCATGCCCTGGCTGGCATTGCCGGTGCTCCACGCCGGCCGCAGCGCGCTCGGGAAGCGCGCCGTGTCCGTCATGTTCGAGCCGTTGTAGCCGCAGTAGCCGTTGGCCGATCCATCGGGGCAGCGCGCGGGCGTGCCGGTGGGGCGCGGGTCCCAGCCGCCGTTGCCGCCGGCGGTGAGCGGTGTCACTTCGTCGTTGTTGCCCGGGCCGTGTTCGCACAGGTAGGGCCTGCCGGGCGTGGCCGTGCCCGCGGGCCGGAAGGCCAGGCCCTGCGGGTTGCGGTGGCCGAGCGTGAAGACGCGCGCGTCGACGCCCGTGGGTGCGTTGTTGCCGCTGGCCGCCAGGCCGTCGCGCGTGACGCGCAGCACCTTGCCGCCCAGCACGGTGGGCGCCTGCGGCACGGTGCCGGTGCGGTTGTCGCCGGTGGTGATGTAGAGCAGCCCGTCGGGCCCGAAGCGGATGCGCCCGCCGCTGTACGCGCCGCCGGCGTAGGCGATGCCGGTGACGATGTCGAGCCGGCCGCTGATGGCCGTGTAGTCGGCGTTGACGACGAGGCGCACGATGCGGTTGTCGGTCGCCCCGCCGGCATTGCTGCCCATGAAGACGTAGAGCGTGCGGTTGCTCGCGAACTCGGGGTCGAGTGCGAGGCCGAGCATGCCGCTCTGGTCTTGCGCGACAAAGTCCGTCGGCCTGAACAGCGACCTCGTCGTGCCGCCGGTGCGCACGCTCAAGCCCCGACTGCGCTCGGTGAACAGCACCGCGCCATCGGGTGCGAAGGCGATGTCCCAGGGTGCCGCCAGGCCGCCGAGCCAGACGCTGCGCGTGAAGGTGGGCGCGCCGGTGGCCAGGGCGGTAGCGCTGAAGACGGCGGGTGCGAAGCCGCTGGCGCTGGCCTGCAGCGTGTGCGTGCCGGCGGTGCTGCCCAGCGTCCAGCGGCCGGCGTTGGCCAGGCCGGTGGCGTCGCTCACGGCACTGGCGTTCTGCACGCTGCCGCTGCCGGCGGTGACGGCAAAGCTCACGCTCACGCCGGCCAGCGGCGCGCCGCTGGCATCGCGCACGCGCACGGCCGGCACCACGGCCACGGCGCTGCTGATGGTGGCGCTTTGCCCGTCGCTGCCGGCGCTGCGCTCGAGCACGCCGCTGCCGGGTGCCGGCGCGGCCATCGCGCTGAAGCTCACCTCGGGCAGACCGGCTGAGCGTGCCGACAGGCGCTGCTCGCCCACCGTGTTGCCCAGTGTCCAGCCGCCCACCGTGGCCACGCCCGCGGCGTTGGTGGTGGTGCTGGCGCCACTGACGCTGCCGCCGCCGCTGACGACGGCAAAGGTGATGGCGATGCCGGGCACCGGCGTGCCGTCGCGCGTGCTCACGCGCACGGCGGGCGCGGCCGCCACCGCGGCGTTCACGGTGCCGGCCTGGGTGGCGCCGGCATGGGCGGTGATGGCGGTGGGGGTGAGGTCGGGCGCTGGTGCGCTGTCGCCGCCGCCACCGCCGCAGGCGGCAAGGGCGGCGAGCAACAACAGCGGCAGGTGGCGCAGCAGGGTGGCTTTCATGACCCGCGATGTTGCTGGCTTCGCTCGCCGCCTGCTGTGACGGTCGGTTTCTGCCGCCAGGCTTCGCGCGAAGCGAAGGCTTGATTGACAATCCAAGCAACCCGCCGCCCTCGGCGAAGGCTAAGGTGCGCCCCTTGCGTCTGGACCTCACCACCCTGAACCTCGTGCTCGCCATTGCCGACACCCGCAGCATCACCCGCGGCGCCGAGCGCGAGCACCTGGCGCTGGCGGCCGCGAGCAAGCGTGTCTCGGATCTGGAGGCGCGCTTCGGTGTGCAGCTGTTCGAGCGCCGCGCCCGCGGCGTGGAGCCCACCGAGGCCGGCCGCGCGCTGGTGCGGCATGTGCGTTCGCTGCACGCCAACCTGCACGCGCTCGAGAGCGAGGTGGTGGAGTTCAGCCGCGGCATCAAGGGCCACCTGCGCATCGTGGCCAATGCCAGCGCCATCAGCGAATGTCTGCCGCCGGCACTGGCGGCGTTTTCGAACGCCCACCCGCAGATCCGCATCAGCCTGGAAGAAGAGTCCAGCGCCGAGGTGCAGGCGGCGGTGGCCGAGGGCCGCGCCGACGTGGGCGTGTTCGTGCCGCCCTTGCTGGACACGCGCCTGGTCACCCACGCCTGGCGCTCGGGCGAACTGGCCGTGATGGTGCCGGCGCGCCACGTGCTGGCGCGGCGCCGCAGCGTCCGCTTCGAGCAGCTGCTCGACCACGACATCGTCGGCCTTCACCACGGTGCCGCCGCGCAGGAGCTGATGCGCGCCGAGGCCGAAGGCGCCGGCCGCACGCTGAAGGCGCGCCTGTCGGTGCGCGGCTTCGACGCCATCGCGCAGCTCGTCGAAGCGGGCCTGGGCGTGGCCGTGATGCCCGCCACCACGGCCGAGCGCCTGGCGCGGCTGCACGCCGTGAAGGTGCTGACGCTGGCCGAGCCCTGGGCGCAGCGCGAGTACCGTCTGGCCGTGCGCCGCCAGGAGGTGCTGCCCACGGTGGTGCAGCGCTTCGTCGAGGCCCTCACGGCCATCCCCCCGAACACGACCCCCGGAGACGCCCCATGAACGCCCCCGCCCGCACCCTGTACGACAAGCTCTGGGACGAGCACGTCGTGCACACCGAAGACGATGGCACCACGGTGCTCTACATCGACCGCCACCTCGTGCACGAGGTCACCAGCCCGCAGGCCTTCGAGGGGCTGCGCCTGGCGGGCCGCAAGGTCTGGCGCACGAGCTCCATCGTCGCCACCGCCGACCACAACACGCCCACGCAGGGCTGGGAGCGCGGCTACGACGGCATCGAAGACCCCACCAGCAAGGCGCAGGTGCAGGCGCTGGACGCCAACATCCGGGCCTTCGGCGCGGCCGCGTACTTTCCGTTCCTCGACAAGCGGCAAGGCATCGTGCACGTCATCGGCCCCGAGAACGGCGCCACCTTGCCCGGCATGACGGTGGTCTGCGGCGACAGCCACACCAGCACGCACGGCGCCTTTGGCGCGCTGGCGCACGGCATCGGCACCAGCGAGGTCGAGCACGTCATGGCCACGCAGACGCTGCTGGCCAAGAAGGCGAAGAACCTGCTGGTTCGCGTCGAGGGCACGCTCGGCCTGGGCGTCACGGCCAAGGACGTGGTGCTGGCCATCATCGGCCGCATCGGCACCGCCGGCGGCACCGGCTACACCATCGAGTTCGGCGGCAGCACCATCCGCGCGCTCAGCATGGAAGGCCGCATGACGGTGTGCAACATGGCCATCGAGGCCGGCGCGCGCGCCGGGCTGGTGGCGGTGGACGAGAAGACGATCGACTACGTGCGCGGCCGGCCGTTTGCGCCCAGCGGCGCCGCCTTCGAGATGGCGGCCCGCTACTGGCGCACGCTGCAGTCCGACCCCGGCGCGCACTTCGACGCGGTGGTCGAGCTCGATGCCGCGCAGATTCAGCCGCAGGTGACCTGGGGCACGAGCCCGGAGATGGTGCTGCCGGTGGACGGGCGCGTGCCCGACCCCGACAAGGAAGCCGATGCCGTGAAGCGCGGCGCCATCGAGCGCGCGCTGGTCTACATGGGCCTGCAGCCGAACAAGGCCATCACCGACATCACGGTGGACAAGGTGTTCATCGGCAGCTGCACCAACAGCCGCATCGAGGATTTGCGCGAGGCGGCCTCGGTCGTCAAGCGCCTGGGCCAGAAGGTGGCGGCCAACGTGAAGGTGGCGATGGTGGTGCCCGGCTCCGGCCAGGTGAAGGCACAGGCCGAGGCCGAAGGCCTGCACGAGGTGTTCAAGGCGGCAGGCTTCCAGTGGCGCGAGCCCGGCTGCAGCATGTGCCTGGCCATGAACGCCGACCGCCTGGAGCCCGGCGAGCGCTGCGCCAGCACCAGCAACCGCAACTTCGAAGGCCGCCAGGGCGCCGGTGGCCGCACGCATCTGGTGAGCCCGGCCATGGCCGCCGCCGCCGCGGTGCACGGGCACTTCGTCGACGTGCGCCGCTTCAGCTGACAGGAGCCCCGAGCATGCAAGCCTTCACCCTGCACACCGGTCTCGTGGCCCCGATGGACCGCGCCAACGTCGACACCGACGCCATCATCCCCAAGCAGTTCCTGAAGTCGATCGCGCGCAGCGGCTTCGGCCCCAACCTGTTCGACGAGTGGCGCTACCTCGACAAGGGCGAGCCCGGCCAGGATGCCGCGCTGCGCAAGCCCAACCCCGACTTCGTGCTCAACCAGCCGCGCTACAGCGGCGCCAGCGTGCTGCTGTGCCGCCAGAACTTCGGCTGCGGCTCCAGCCGCGAGCACGCGCCCTGGGCGCTGGAGCAATACGGCTTCCGCGCGCTGATCGCGCCGAGCTACGCCGACATCTTCTTCAACAACTGCTTCAAGAACGGCTTGCTGCCGATTCAGCTGCCCGAGGCCGTGGTGGGCCGGCTGTTCGACGAGGTCGCGGCCTTCCCCGGCTACCGGCTCACCATCGACCTGCCGCGCCAGGTGGTGATCAAGCCCGACGGCGAGGAGATTCCGTTCGAGGTGCAGGCCTTCCGCAAGTACTGCCTCGTCAACGGCTTCGACGACATCGGCCTGACGCTGCGGCACGCCGAGAAGATCCGCGCCTTCGAGGCCGAGCGCCTGGCCAAGATGCCGTGGCTCGCCAAGACACAACTGGGTTGAGGAGACAAGACACCATGAAGATCGCCATCCTGCCGGGCGACGGCATCGGCACCGAGATCGTCGAGCAGGCCGTGCGCGTGCTCGACGTGCTCGACCTGAACTATGAGAGCGAAACCGCGCTGGTGGGCGGCGCTGCGTATGAGGCCCACGGCCACCCGCTGCCCGACCGCACGCTGCAGCTGGCCAAGGACGCCGACGCCGTGCTGTTCGGCGCCGTGGGCGACTGGAAGTACGACAAGCTCGAGCGCCAGTACCGCCCCGAGCAGGCCATCCTGGGCCTGCGCAAGCACCTGGGCCTCTTCGCCAACTTCCGCCCGGCGCTGTGCTACGAGCAGTTGACGCATGCCTCGTCGCTGAAGCCCGAGCTGGTGGCGGGCCTGGACATCCTGATCATCCGCGAGCTCACCGGCGACATCTACTTCGGCCAGCCGCGCGGCCGCCGCACGGCGGTGGACGGGCACTTCCCCGGCGCCGAAGAAGCCTTCGACACCATGCGCTACAGCCGCCCGGAGATCGAGCGCATCGCGCACGTGGCCTTTCAGGCGGCCCGCAAGCGCAGCAAGAAGGTCACGAGCGTCGACAAGGCCAACGTGCTTGAGACCTTCCAGTTTTGGAAGGACGTCGTCACCGAGGTGCACGCGCAGTACCCCGATGTCGAGCTGCAGCACATGTACGTCGACAACGCCGCCATGCAGCTGGTGAAGGCGCCGAAGGCCTTCGACGTGGTCGTCACCGGCAACATGTTCGGCGACATCCTGTCGGATGAGGCCGCGATGCTGACGGGCTCGATCGGCATGCTGCCCAGCGCCAGCCTCGACAAGAACGGCAAGGGCCTGTACGAGCCCAGCCACGGCAGCGCGCCCGACATCGCCGGTAAGGGTGTTGCAAACCCGCTGGCTACAATCTTGTCCGCTGCCATGATGCTCCGCTTCACGCTCAACCAGCCGGCTGCCGCCGACCGCATCGACACCGCCGTCAAGGCCGTGCTCGCGGCCGGGTTGCGCACGCGTGACATCTGGAGTGAAGGCACCACCCAGGTGGGCACGCGCGAGATGGGTGATGCGGTGGTTGCCGCCGTCCTGGGCCAGAGCGCTGGCAAAACCATTACCAAGACCACCTAGGTCTCGGATCGTTTCGCCTCCACCCCAGGACCCCGGCGACACGAGCCGGGAACTCCCAGGGGTCCGGATCTTCGGAAAAGGCAATCAAGATGGCTCTCTCTTCGAACCCTGTCGTCGGCCTCGTCGGCTGGCGCGGCATGGTCGGCTCGGTCCTGATGGACCGCATGCAGGCCGAAGGCGACTTCGCGCTCATCGAGCCGCTGTTCTTCAGCACCAGCAACGCCGGCGGCGCCGCGCCCAGGCAGGCGAAGAACGAGACCAGGCTCTTCGACGCCAACGACATCGCGGCGCTGAAGCGCTGCGACGTGGTCATCACCGCGCAGGGCGGCGAATACACCAAGGCTGTCTACCCGCAGCTGCGCGCCGCCGGCTGGAAGGGCTACTGGATCGACGCCGCCAAGACGCTGCGCATGAACGACGACGCGGTGATCATTCTCGACCCCGTCAACATGCTGGTGATCCAGAACGCCCTGGCCAAGGGCGTGAAGGACTACGTCGGCGGCAACTGCACCGTGAGCTGCATGCTCATGGGCCTGGGCGCGCTCTTCAAGGCCGACCTGGTGGAGTGGATGGCGGCCACCACCTACCAGGCCGCCAGCGGCGGTGGCGCGCAGCACATGCGCGAGCTGCTCACCCAGTACGGCACGCTGAACGCGGCCGTGAAGCCGCTGCTCGACGACCCGGCCAGCGCCATCCTCGAGATCGACCGCCAGGTGGCGGCCACGCAGCGTGGCCTGAGCGCCGAGGAGACGAAGAACTTCATGGTGCCGCTGGGTGGCAGCCTGATCCCGTGGATCGACACCGACCGCGGCGACGGCACCAGCCTGGAGGAGTGGAAGGGCGGCGCCGAGACGAACAAGATCCTCGGCCGTGGCCCGGGCTTCGCCGGCACCACCGCCATCCCCATTGACAGCACCTGCGTGCGCGTGGGCGCCATGCGCTGCCACAGCCAGAGCCTGACGATCAAGCTGAGGCAGAACGTGCCGCTGGCCGACGTCGAGCACATGATCCGCGCCGACAACGAGTGGGTCAGCTACGTGCCCAACACCCGCGAAGCCACCGTGCGCGGCCTCACGCCGGTGGCGGTGACGGGCACGATGAACATCGCCGTGGGCCGCGTGCGCAAGCTGGCACTGGGCGATCACTACCTGGGCGCCTTCACCATCGGCGACCAGCTGCTCTGGGGTGCGGCCGAGCCGCTGCGCCGCATGCTGCGCATCCTGCTGCAGGCCTGAGTGGCCGCGAGGTCGTCACACGTTGCCCCCCGGCAACGTGTGACCGATCCCTTGAAACAAAGGCTTGCAGCCCCGTGAATGTCAGGCACTGTGTGAGCTTCGGCTCCTATATGCTTGATACTGTTGCGTTTTCGCCATTTGAGCCGCCCGGTGCAGAGCCGCTGGCGGCGTGGCGCATGAGTCGACGCATCACGACGCAGGGCTGCCCGAGCAGGGATGAGCGGCCCGTTGGCCTGGGGGATCCGCTTTGAATCAACGCTCGAAGAGTCAACGCTCGAATACGGCGGCGCAGTTTGCGCTTCGGGGAGTGGCACTCGCTGTGGCGTGCCTGTGGGGCAGCCAGGCGTGGGCACTGGGACTGGGACGCCTGTCGGTGCAGTCCTCGCTCGGCGAGACGCTGCGTGCCGAGATCGAGGTGACGAGCATCACGCCCGAGGAAGCGGCTTCGCTGCGCCTGCGCGTGGCGCCACCCGACGTCTACCGCGCCTCGGGTGTCGAGTACAACGCCGCGCTGCCGTCGGCGAGCGTGCAGCTGGTGCAGCGCAATGGCCGCCAGGTGCTGCGCGTGACGACCGAGCGTGCGGTGCTCGAGCCCTTCGTGGACCTGATCGTCGAAGCCACCTGGGCCAGCGGCCGTCTGGTGCGCGAGTACACGATGCTGTTCGACCCGCCGCAGTCGCGGCCCGCGGCCACGCCGCCCGCCGAAACGGCGCCGGTGCTCACGCCGGCCCCGGGCAGCACCGTGCCGCTGGCGCCGCCGCCGGCCGCGCCGGCTGCCGTGCCGGCGCCCATCGCAGCCGCCCCGCGGGCCCCGTCGACACGGGCTGCAGCCGCCCCGGCACCGCAGCCGGCCCGGCCGGCCGCCAGTGCCGCACCGGCATCGGCCGGCGGCGACACCGTGCGCGTGGCCCGTGGCGATTCGCTGTCGCGCATCGCCGGCCGCACGGCGCCCTCGGGCGTGTCCCTCGACCAGATGCTGGTCTCGCTGTTCCGCACCAACCCCGATGCCTTCGTCGGCGACAACATGAACCGGCTGAAGGCCGGTTCGGTGCTGACGGTGCCCTCGGCCGACGAGGCTGGCAAGGTCACGCCGCAGGAAGCCCGCGAGGTGATCGTGGCCCAGAGCGCCGACTTCGGCGCCTACCGCCAGCGTCTGGCGCAGGGCGTCGGTGCCGCGCCCGCCGAGCCGCCGGCCCGGCAGGCCGCCGGCAAGGTGCAGGCCCAGGTCGAGGACCGCAAGCAAGGTGCGGCTGCGACCCCCGAGCGACTGATCCTGTCGCAGGGCGGCGTGAAGCCCGGAGCGCCCGAAGCCAAGATTTCGAAAGATGCCGAGCGCAAGGACGCGGGCACCCGCATCGCCGAGCTGTCGCGCAACGTCGATGACCTGAAGAAGCTGCAGCAAGGTGCCACCGCGCCGGCAGCGCCCGCCGCCCCGGCGCCTGCACCGGCTGCTGCGCCTGCACCGGCTCCGGCACCGGCCGCAGCCTTGCCGGCGCCCACGATCGTGGCCGCCGCACCGCCCCCGCCGCCGCCCGTGGCCAGGCCGACGCCAGCGCCGGTGCCCGCGGCCACCCCGGCGCCCGCGCCGGCACCCACCCCCGCCGCTGCTCCGACCCCGCAGGCCGAAAGCGGAGGCTTCCTCGACTCGCTCACCGACAACGCGCTGCTGCTCCCGGCCACCGGCGTGCTGGTGCTGCTGCTCGGCGGCCTGGGCGTGTACCGCCTGCGCGGCAAGTTCCGCAAGCCGGCCGGCGAGACCTCGTTCCTCGAGAGCCGCCTGCAGCCCGACAGCTTCTTCGGCGCCAGCGGCGGCCAGCGCATCGACACGCGCGAAGCCGCCAACAGCACCACGGGGCAGTCGTCGTCGATGAGCTATTCGCTCAGCCAGCTCGACGCCATTGGCGATGTCGACCCGGTGGCCGAGGCCGATGTCTACCTGGCCTACGGCCGCGACCTGCAGGCCGAGGAGATCCTGAAGGAGGCGATGCGCTCCACGCCCGAGCGCATGGCCATCCGCACCAAGCTGCTCGAGGTGTACGCCAAGCGGCGCGATGCCAAGGGCTTCGAGTTGCTGGCCACGCAGATGTTCAACCTGACGCGCGGCGAGGGCGAAGATTGGGCCAAGGCGCAGGAGCTTGGCCGCTCGATCGACCCCGACAACGTGCTGTATCAGCCGGGCGGCATGCCCGACGACGCACGGGGCAACGCCAGCCAGTTCGTCGAGCCGCTGGGCGCGCCCACGCAGCCGCACACGGCCCCGGCGCAGCCGCCGGCCTTCGAGCCCGCGGCCGACGCCACGCTGGACGGCATCGACCTCGACCTTGATATCGGCCTGGGCGGCGACGACCCGGTGCGCGCGCCCGAGGCCACGCAGCCGATCGCCCCGCAGGCCTCGTTCGACGACCCGTTCGGCGGCGACCAGACGCTCTCGCTCGAGCCCGAGCCCAAGACGGTGCCGGTGAAGCGGCCTTCGTCCGCCGACATCGAGGAAGTGCCGCAGACCGTGTCGCTGGGCAGGCGCAGCCCCGCGCCCGCACCGGCTCCGGCCGACGACGGGCTCGACTTCGACCTCGGCGCGCTGCCCGAGGTGCTGCCGCCCGCGGCCCCGGCGCCGGCGGAGTCGTCTGGCAACACCAGCCTGCTGGACTTCGGCGACTTCGGCCTCGAGGCGCCGGCTGCCCCGGCCGACAGTTCGGCCGAAGGCCCGCTCGCGCGCAAGCTCGAACTGGCCGAGGAGTTCCGCCAGATCGGCGACATGGAAGGCGCGCGCGACCTGCTCGAAGAGGTCGTGTCCAGGGCCGAAGGCGCGCTGAAGGCCAAGGCCCAGGGCATGCTTGAGAAGCTCGGCTAGCCCGGCAGATGCCGCCGCGCCTGGCCCGATTGGCGCTGGGCGTCAGCTACCGCGGCGGCGCCTACCTCGGCTGGCAGAGCCAGCCGGGCGGCCGCACGGTGCAAGACGCACTGGAGCAGGCACTCACCTCGTTCGCGGCCACCCCGGTGCGCACGGTGTGCGCCGGCCGCACCGACACCGGCGTGCACGCGGTGAACCAGGTCGTGCACCTGGACGCGCCAGTCGAGCGTGAGCCCTTCTCGTGGGTGCGGGGCACCAACCGCTATCTGCCGCTGGATGTGGCCGTGCAGTGGTGCCGGCCCGTGAGTGAGCACTTCCATGCGCGCAAGAGCGCGCGGGGCCGGCGCTACCGCTACCTGCTGCGCGAGTCGGCCGCGCGCCCGGCGCTCGACCAGGGCCTGGTGGGCTGGAGCTTCCGGCCGCTGGACGGCGAGGCGATGCGCGCTGCGGCGGCCCAGCTCATCGGCACCCACGACTTCAGCTCGTTCCGCTCGGCCGATTGCCAGTCGCCGACGCCGGTGAAGACGCTGCGCGCCATCCAGATTGGCTTCAGCGGCGCGCCGATGGCCGGCTACTGGGCCTTCGACTTCGACGCCAACGCCTTCTTGCACCACATGGTGCGCAACCTGATGGGCTGCCTGGTGGCCGTGGGCAGCGGACGCCAGCCGCCGGCCTGGATGGCCGAGGTGCTGGCGGCCCGCAGCCGCGACGCCGCCGCACCCACCTTCAGCCCCGACGGGCTGACCTTCCTGGGCCCGTACTACGATGCCGAGATCGGCCTGCCCGAGCCGGTGGCCGGCGCGCCCTGGCTGCCGATCTGACCCCATCACCCATGCACCGCACCCGAATCAAGATCTGCGGCTTCACGCGCGAGGCCGATGTCGACGCCGCCTGCGCGGCGGGCGCCGACGCGATCGGCCTCAACCTCTACCCCAAGAGCCCGCGCGCGGTGACGCCGGCCCGCGCCCGCGAACTGGCCGCCCGCATGCCGCCCTTCGTGACGCCGGTGCTCCTGTTCGTCAACGCCACGCCGGCCGAGGTGGCCGCCGGCCTCGCGGCCGTGCCGCACGCGGTGCTGCAGTTCCATGGCGACGAGAGCCCGGCCGACTGCGAAGCCGCTGCAAGGCCTTACCTGCGCGCCGTGCGCATGGGGGCACCGGGGGTCGATTTGCTAGACTGCGCCGCGCGCTATGGCAGCGCCCAGGCCCTGCTGCTCGACGCCTTCGTCGAGGGTTTCGGCGGTGGTGGGAAGGTCTTCGATTGGTCACTCATTCCACGCAGCGTGCGCGTTCCGGTCGTTTTGTCTGGTGGGTTGAATCCTGCCAATGTGACCGATGGCGTGCTCACCGTCCGGCCCTGGGCCGTTGACGTGAGCTCCGGCGTGGAGCAGGCCAAGGGCATCAAGGATGCCGGCCTGATGCGCCGGTTCTGCCAGGCGGTGCGCGATGCAGACCAGCGCGTCGCCGAAGCCGCTTCCTGAAGGATTGATCGCACCATGTTCGAGTACCACCAGCCCGATGCCCGCGGGCACTTCGGCCCCGTCGAGGGCCCGCAAGGGCGCAGTTTCTATGGCGGCACCTTCGTCGCCGAAACCCTGATCCACGCCCTGGCCGAGCTCGAGGCGGCCTACGCCCAGTACCGCCACGACCCCGAGTTCGTGGCCGAGTTCAAGCACGAGCTCGCGCACTTCGTCGGCCGGCCGAGCCCGATCTACCACGCCGCGCGCCTGAGCCGCGAGCTCGGCGGCGCGCAGATCCACCTCAAGCGCGAAGACCTCAACCACACCGGCGCGCACAAGGTGAACAACACCATCGGCCAGGCCCTGCTGGCCCGCCGCATGGGCAAGCCGCGCGTCATTGCCGAAACCGGCGCCGGCCAGCACGGCGTGGCCACGGCCACCATCTGTGCGCGCTACGGCATGGAGTGCGTGGTCTACATGGGCAGCGAGGATGTGAAGCGCCAGAGCCCCAACGTCTACCGCATGCACCTGCTCGGCGCCCGCGTGGTGCCGGTGGAAAGCGGCAGCAAGACGCTGAAGGACGCGCTCAACGAAGCCCTGCGCGACTGGGTGACCAACGTCGAAGACACGTTCTACATCATCGGCACCGTGGCCGGCCCGCACCCGTACCCGATGATGGTGCGCGACTTCCAGCGTGTCATCGGCGACGAGTGCCTGGTGCAGATGCCGCGCCAGATCGAATCCCTCGGCGGCCTCGCCGGCCGCCAGCCCGACGCCGTGCTGGCCTGCGTGGGCGGCGGCAGCAACGCCATGGGCATCTTCTACCCCTACATCCCGTTCGAGGGCACGCGCCTCATCGGCGTGGAGGCGGCGGGGCAGGGCATCGCCAGCGGCAAGCATGCGGCCAGCCTCTCGGCCGGCACGCCGGGCGTGCTGCACGGCAACCGCACCTACCTGCTGCAAGACGACAACGGCCAGATCACCGAAACCCACAGCATCTCCGCCGGCCTCGACTACCCCGGCGTCGGCCCCGAGCATGCGTACCTCAAGGACATCGGCCGCGCTGAATACGTCGGCGTCACCGATGCCGAGGCGCTGGAGGCCTTCCACCGCCTGTGCCGCACCGAGGGCATCATCCCGGCGCTCGAAAGCGCGCACGCGGTGGCCCACGCGATGAAGATGGCGCCCACGATGCGGCCCGACCAGCACCTGCTGGTCAACCTCAGCGGCCGTGGCGACAAGGACATCGGCACCGTCGCCGACCTCACCGGCGCCGAGTTCTACTGCCGGCCCTCGTGCCGTGGCCAGACGGTGAAGCAATGAGCCGCATCCAAAGCACGCTGGCCGCGCTCAAGGCCCAGGGCCGCAAGGCGCTGATTCCGTACGTGACGGCCGGCGACCCGTTTGCCGACGCCACGCCGCAGATCATGCAGGCGCTGGCCGAGGGCGGCGCCGACATCATCGAGTTGGGCGTGCCGTTCTCCGACCCGATGGCCGACGGCCCCGTGATCCAGAAGGCGAGCGAGCGCGCGCTGGCGCGTGGCATCGGCGTGCCGCAGGTGCTGGCGATGGTGCGTGAGTTCCGCCGCGGCAACCAGGCCACGCCGGTGGTGCTGATGGGCTACGCCAACCCGGTGGAGCGCTACGACCAGAAGCACGGGGCCGACGCCTTCGTGCGCGCGGCGGCCGAGGCCGGGGTCGACGGCCTGCTAATCGTCGACTACCCGCCCGAGGAGTGCGAGGCCTTCTCGGCGCGCCTGAAGGAAGCCGGCCTCGACCTGATCTTCCTGCTCGCCCCCACCAGCACCGACGCGCGCATGGCGCAGGTCGGCCGCGTGGCCAGCGGCTACGTGTACTACGTGTCGCTGAAGGGCGTGACCGGCGCCGGCCACCTGGACACCGCCGCGGTGGCAGAGATGGTGCCGCGCATCCGCGCCCACGTGAGCGTGCCGGTGGGTGTGGGTTTCGGCATCCGCGACGCGGCCACGGCGCGCACGGTGGCGGCGGTGTCCGACGCCGTGGTGATCGGCTCGCGGCTGATCCAGCTGATCGAATCCGAAACCCGCGAGAATGCGCCCCTCGTGGCGAAGGCCTTCATGGCCGAGATCCGCGCTGCCCTGGACGCCTGATCCAGGCCTGAACAGGAGTTGTCCCCCATGAGCTGGCTCGAAAAACTGCTGCCGCCGAAGATCCAGCCCACCGACCCGGCCGAGCGCCGCGCGGTGCCCGAGGGGCTGTGGATCAAGTGCCCCTCGTGCGAGACGGTGCTCTACAAGACCGATCTCGAAGGCAACCTCAACGTCTGCCCCAAGTGCGACCACCACCACCGCATCGGCGCGCGCAAGCGGCTCGACGCGTTTCTCGATCCCGAGGGCCGCTGGGAGATCGGGCAGGAGGTGATGCCGGTCGACGCGCTGAAGTTCAAGGACAGCAAGAAGTACCCGCAACGCCTGAAAGCCGCGCTCGAGCTCACCGGCGAAACCGACGCGCTCGTGGTGCTGGGCGGCGCGGTGATGAGCGTGCCGGTGGTGGCGGCCTGCTTCGAGTTCGAGTTCATGGGCGGCAGCATGGGCAGCGTGGTCGGCGAGCGCTTCACGCGCGGTGTGGAGGCGGCGGTGGAGCAGAAGGTGCCCTTCGTCAGCTTCACGGCCACCGGCGGCGCGCGCATGCAGGAGGGCTTGCTGAGCCTCTTGCAGATGGCCAAGACCAACGCGGCGCTCACGCGGCTCGCCAAGGCCAAGTTGCCCTACATCAGCGTGCTCACCGACCCCACGATGGGCGGCGTCTCGGCCAGCTTCGCCTTCATGGGCGACGTGGTGATTGCCGAGCCCAAGGCGCTGATCGGTTTTGCCGGCCCGCGCGTGATCGAGAACACCGTGCGCGAGAAGCTGCCCGAGGGCTTCCAGCGCAGCGAGTTCCTCGTCGGCACCGGCGCGCTCGACACCATCTGCGACCGGCGCCAGCTGCGCCCGACGATCGCCCGGCTCTTGGCGCTGCTGCAGCGCCAAAGCGCAGACGCAGTCGCCTGACGCAGGCATGACCAAGCTTCCCGCCGCGGATCCGGCTCCGCCGGGCCGCTGGCGGACGGCCCCCTCGGGGGGTGGCGAGCGCGAGCGAGCCTGGGGGCTCCAGGACTGGCTCGCGCACTGCGCCGCCATGCACCCCAAGACCATGGACCTGTCGCTGGAGCGCACGGTCCAGGTCGCGCGCACGCTCGGCATCCAGTTCGAGGTGCCCGTCATCATCGTCGCCGGCACCAACGGCAAGGGCAGCACCTGCGCCATGCTGGAGAGCATCGCGCGGCACGCCGGCTACCGCACGGGCCTGTACCAGAAGCCCGAGCTCGTGCACTTCACCGAGCGCTGCAAGATCAACGGCCACCCCGTCGAAGAGGCCCTGCTGGTGCCGCACTTCGAGGCCGTGGAGCGGGCGCGCGGCGACACCACGCTGACGCAGTTCGAGTTCACCACGCTGGCCATCGCGCGCGCGCTGTCGATGGCGGCGGTGGACGTGGTCATCCTCGAAGTCGGCCTGGGCGGGCGCTACGACAGCGTCAACGCCTTCGACTCCGACGTGGCCGTCATCACCAGCATCGACCTCGACCACATGCAGTGGCTCGGCCCCGACCGGGAGAGCATCGGCCTGGAGAAGGCGCAGATCATGCGGCCCGGCCGGCCCTGCGTGGTGAGCGACCCGGTGCCGCCGGCCAGCGTGGTGAAACACGGTGAATCGATCGGCGCCGACCTGTGGCTCGTCGGCCGCGACTTCAACCACCAGGGCGACCGCCAGCAATGGAGCTGGTCGGGCCGCGGCCGCCGCTACAGCGGCATGAGCTACCCCGCCTTGCGCGGCGCCAACCAGCTGATCAACGCGGCCGGTGCCATCGCGGCGCTGATCGCGCTGAAGGACCGGCTGCCGATCAACGCGCAGTCGGTGCGCACCGGCCTGGCGCTGGTCGATCTGCCGGGCCGCTTCCAGATCGTGCCCGGCCAGCCGGCGCTGGTGCTCGACGTGGCGCACAACGCGCAGTCGGTGGCCGCGCTGGCCGCCAACATGGACGCGATGGGCTTCTTTCCGACCACGCACGCCGTGTTCGGGGCGATGGCCGACAAGGACATCCCGGGCCTGCTGGCGCACATCGTGCCGCTGGTCGACGTGTGGCACCTGTGCCCGCTGCCGAACCCGCGTTCGGCGGCGGTGGCTGATCTGGAGGCGATGGTCGCCACGGCAGCCCAGGGGCGCATCGGCGGCGCGCCGGCCGTGCACCGCCATGCCGACCCGGCGGCAGCGCTGGCGGCGGCCGTGGCCGCGGCAGACCCCGCCGATAGAATCGTGGTGTTTGGTTCGTTCTACACCGTGGGTGGGGTGCTGAAGGCCGGTTTGCCCCGGCTGGGCGCACCGCACGCGGCCTCGCCGCCGGCCTGAAGGCGGCTCCGTCGTCCTTCTGAAGCAGCCTCTGCCGCGCCACCCCTGACCGCATGCGACTGCCGTTCTTCCGCCCCAAGGACGAGGCCGCCGAGACAGGCCCGGCGCGCAAGCGGCCGCGCAGCGCGGCGCCCGCCGTGCCGCCCGATGACGCCGCCATTGCCGCCGCGCGCACCCAGGCGCGCCGCCGGCTGGTGGGTGCGCTGGTGCTGCTGGCGCTGGGCGTGATCGGCTTCCCGCTGCTCTTCGAGACCCAGCCGCGCCCCCTGCCGCAGGACACGCCCATCGTCGTGTCGGCCGACGCCTTGCGGGCGGCACCTGCGGCCACCACGCCTGCGCCGGCTCGGCCCCTGCCGGTGACGCCGGCCCTGCCGGCCGACGCCGGTGTGGAACCGGTGGCGCCCGCCTCGGCGCCCGTGGTGGCGGCGGCCACGCCCGCACCCGTTTCGGCCCCGCCCACTGTCACCAAGCCCCCGGTGGCCGTGGCTGCGTCGCCCAAGCCCGCCGCATCCGCGCCACGCCCGCCGCCGGCTGCGGCCACGCCGGCCACCGGCCGCTGGGTGGTGCAGGTCGGCGCCTACAACGACGCCGAGCGCCTGAAGGCCGCGCGCGCCAAGCTGCAGAAGCTGGGCTACGCCAGCTACACGCAGGACGTCGATTCCGCCACCGGCCGCCGCACGCGCGTGCGCGTGGGCCCGTTCAACACTCGCGCCGAGGCCGACGCGGTGGCGGCGCGTGTCAAGACCGTGGGCCTGCAGACGGCCGTGCTGTCGCTGTGACGGCCGCGGCGCCAAGACCGCTGCCGCGATGACGCTGCCGGCCCTCGGCCTCGTCGATTGGGTGCTGCTGGCGCTGATGGCGGTGTCGGTGGCCGTGGGCGTGGTGCGCGGCTTCGTCTTCGAGCTGCTCTCGCTGCTGGGCTGGGTCGTGGCCTGGTTTGCCGCGCAGTGGGGTTCGCCGCTGCTGGCGCCGCACGTGCCGGTGGGCGTGCCGGGCTCGGGCCTGAACGCCGGCGTGAGCTTCGGCCTGGCCTTTGCCGGCGCGCTGCTGGCCTGGGCGCTGCTGGCGCGGCTGGTGCGCCTGCTGATCCACGCCACGCCCTTGTCGATACCCGACCGGCTGCTCGGTGCCGGCTTCGGCGCGCTGCGCGGTGGCGTGCTGCTGCTGGCGCTGGCCACCGTGGTGGCGCTGACGCCGGCCTCACAATCGGCCACCTGGCGCGGCTCGCAGGGCGCGCGCTGGCTCGAGCAGGGTCTGGCGGTGCTGAAGCCGCTGCTGCCCGAGGCCGTGTCTCGCCATCTCCGCCCCTGATTCCGAACCTGAGGCCTACGCCATGTGCGGCATCGTCGGTGCGATCTCCGTCGCACCCGTGAACCAGTTGATCTACGACGCGCTGCTGCTGCTGCAGCACCGCGGGCAAGACGCCGCCGGCATCGTCACGATGCAGGGCACCAAGTGCTTCATGCACAAGGCGCGTGGCATGGTGCGCGACGTGTTCCGCACCCGCAACATGCGCGCGCTGCCGGGCCAGGTGGGCCTGGGCCAGGTGCGCTACCCCACCGCCGGCAACGCCTACAGCGAAGAAGAGGCGCAGCCCTTCTACGTGAACGCGCCCTACGGCATCGTGCTCGTGCACAACGGCAACCTCACCAACGCGCAGGCGCTGAAGGAGGAGCTTTTCGACATCGACCGCCGCCACATCAACACCGAGAGCGACACCGAGGTGTTGATCAACGTGCTGGCGCACGAGCTCGAGCTGGTGGCGCGCGACCTGCCGCTGATGCCCGAGCACGTGTTCAAGGCCGTGGGCGGCGTGCACCGCCGCGTGAAGGGCAGCTACGCCGTCATCGCGCTGATCGCCGGGCACGGGCTGCTCGCGTTCCGCGATCCGCACGGCATCCGCCCCTTGTGCTTTGGCGATGCCGTCACCGACAGCGGGCGCGAGTTCATGATCGCCAGCGAGTCGGTGGCGCTCGAGGGCACGGGCCACCGGCTGATCCGCGACGTGGCGCCCGGCGAGGCGCTCTACATCGATCTGAACGGCAAGGTCCACACGCGCCAGTGCGCCGAGGCGCCGACGCTGAACCCGTGCATCTTCGAGTACGTGTATCTGGCGCGGCCCGACAGCGTGATGGACGGCATCAGCGTCTACCAGGCGCGGCTGAACCTGGGCGAGACGCTGGCGCAGCGTGTCATCAACACCATGCCGCCGACGGACATCGACGTCGTCATCCCCATCCCCGAGAGCAGCCGCCCGAGCGCGATGCAGCTCGCGCACCGGCTGGGCAAGCCCTACCGCGAGGGCTTCGTGAAGAACCGCTACGTCGGCCGCACCTTCATCATGCCGGGTCAGGGCGTGCGCAAGAAGAGCGTGCGCCAGAAGCTCAACGCCATCGGCGTGGAGTTCCGCGGCCGCAACGTGCTGCTGGTCGACGACAGCATCGTGCGCGGCACCACCAGCAAGGAGATCGTGCAGATGGCGCGCGAGGCCGGTGCCAACAAGGTCTACATGGCGAGTGCGGCGCCGCCGGTGCGCTACCCCAACGTCTACGGCATCGACATGCCGACGAAGGAAGAGCTCATCGCGCATGGCCGAACGCTGGACGAGATCCGCGACTTCATCGGCGCCGACCAGCTGATCTATCAGGACGTGGACGCGATGAAGCGCGTGGTGGGGGCGCTCAACCCCAAGGTACGCGGCTTCGAGGCCAGCTGCTTTGATGGCCACTACGTCACCGGCGACGTGAGCGCCGACGACTTTGCGGCGATGCGCGCGCAGCGGCAGCTCCAGTTCGAAGACACCGAAGGTGACGGCGAAGGCCACTCGCGCCTGGCGCTGCAACAAGGCGAGGGCGAACGGCGGTGATCCCGAAGAAGCAGTTTCCGGCCGGCACCCACCTCGACACGCTGGCCGTGCGCGAGGGCCTGCCGCCTTCGCCCTGGGGCGAAAACAGCGAGGCACTCTTTCTCACCAGCTGCTTCGTGCACCCCGACGCGGCCACCGCCGCGCGGCGCTTCGCCAACGAGGAAGACGCCTTCGTCTACAGCCGCTTCTCCAACCCCAACGTCACCATCATGGAGCGGCGGCTGGCGGCACTGGAGGGCACCAGCGGCTGCATCGGCACCAGCAGCGGCATGGGTGCGATCCTGCTGATGTTCATGGGCTTGCTCAAGGCCGGCGACCACGTGGTCTGCTCGCGCAGCGTGTTCGGCGCCACGATCAAGCTGCTGCAGGGCGAGTTCGGCAAGTTCGGCGTCGAGAGCACGTTCGTGAGCCAGACCGACGTGGCCGAGTGGAAGGCCGCGGTGCGCCCGAACACCCAGCTGCTGTTCGCCGAGACGCCCACCAACCCAACCTGTGAAGTGTGTGACATCCAGGCCCTCGCCGACATCGCCCACGAGGCCGGTGCGCTGCTGGCGGTGGACAACTGCCTGTGCTCGCCCGCGCTGCAGCAGCCGGTGACCTTCGGCGCCGACATCGTCATGCACTCGGGCACCAAGTTCCTCGACGGCCAGGGCCGCGTCAACGCCGGCGCACTGTGCGCCGACGAGGCCCTGATCAACGAGAAGTTCGTGCCCGTGATGCGCAGCGCCGGCATGAGCCTGAGCCCGTTCAACGCCTGGATCGTGGCCAAGGGCCTGGAGACGCTGGGCGTGCGTGTGATGGCGCAGAGCGCGAACGCGCTGGCGCTGGCGCAGTGGCTCGAGGCCCACCCGGCCGTCGAGCGCGTGTACCACCCGGGCCTGGCCTCGCACCCGCAGCACGCGCTGGCGATGCGGCAGCAGAACGGCGTCGGCGGCGCGGTGCTGTCCTTCGATGTGAAGGGCGGCCGCCAGAACGCCTTTGCGGTGATCGACGCCACACGCCTGTGCAGCATCGCCGCCAACTTCGGCGATGTGCGTTCCATCATCACCCACCCCTCCAGCACCACACACGGCCGGCTCACCGAGGCGCAGCGCCAGGCTGCCGGCATCGGCCAGGGCATGATCCGCCTCGGCGTGGGGCTGGAGCATATCGACGACATCTGGGCCGATCTCGACCGCGGCCTGTCAGCCCTCGCTGCTTGAACCCATGACTGTCCCGAGTACCCCCGCTTCAGCGGTGCGCACCCGCATCGCGCCTTCGCCCACCGGCTTTCTGCACCTCGGCACGGCACGCACCGCGCTGTACTCCTGGGCCTACGCGCGCCACCACGGCGGCAGCTTCGTGCTGCGCATCGAAGACACCGACGTGGCGCGGTCCACGCAGGAGTCGGTGGAGCAGATCCTCGAGAGCATGCAGTGGCTGGGCCTGGCCCACGACGAGGGCCCGATCTACCAGATGCAGCGCCTGGCGCGCTACCACGCGGTGGTGGAGCAGCTCATCGCGCAGGGGCTGGCCTACCGCTGCTACGCCACGCCGGAAGAGCTGGACGCCATGCGCGAGGCGCAGCGCGCGCGCGGCGAGAAGACGCTCTACGACCGCCGCTGGCGCCCGGCCGATGCCGAGCACCCCCACAAGCGCCTGCCCGAGCCGCCGGCCGGCGTGCAGCCGGTGGTGCGCTTCGCCAACCCGGTGGACGGCGCCGTCACCTGGGACGATCTCGTGAAGGGCCCGATCACCATCCGCAACGCGGAGATCGACGATCTCATCATTCTGCGAACCGATGGTGTGCCGACCTACAACTTCGCCGTCGTGGTGGACGACATGGACATGGGCATCACGCACGTGTTCCGCGGCGACGAGCACATCAACAACACGCCCTGGCAGATCAACATGTGGCACGCCATCGGCGCTGCTTCGGGGACTGGGGTGCAGCTGCCGCGCTTCGGCCACTGCCCGGTGATCCTGGGCGACGACGGCGCCAAGCTCAGCAAGCGCCGCGGCGCCGTCAGCGTGACGGCCTACAAGGACGCCGGCTACCTGCCCGAGGCCATGCTGAACTACCTGGCGCGGCTGGGCTGGAGCCACGGCGACGACGAGCTGTTTTCGCTCGAGCAGATGGTGGCCTGGTTCGACGGCAGCCACCTCGCCAGGAGCCCCGCGCAGTGGGATCCGGCCAAGCTGGCGTGGGTGAATGCGCACCACCTGAAGCAGGCGTCCGACGAGCGCCTGGCCGGCCTCGTGCGCGAGCAGCTGGCCACGCGCGGCGTGCTCACCGACGACACGGCCCTGCTGGCGCGCGCTGCGGCCCTCTTCAAGGAGCGCTGCAGCACCACCGTGGAACTGGCCGACTGGTGCGAGATGCTGTTTGTGCCGGTGGCGCCGCCCGAGGCCGAGCTCGCGGCCCACGTCACCGACGCCGTCAAGCCCGGCCTGCGTGCGCTGCGCGAGCGCCTGGCCGACGCGGCCGTCACGCCCTGGGACAAGCCTGGCATCGCCGCCGCGATGAAGGCGGTGCTCGCCGAGTGCGGCCTGAAGATGCCGCAGCTGGCCCCGGCCGTGCGGGTGCTGGTGTGCGGCCGCTCGCAAACGCCCAGCGTCGACGCCCTGCTCGCGCTGTTTGCACGCGACAAGGTGCTGGCAGCGTTGCAGCACGTCTGAATGCTGGGCTATACTCTTGGGCTCTGCTTTGAACAGCACTTGCTCTCGACAGGACCGAAAGGTTCATGGGGGTATAGCTCAGCTGGGAGAGCGCTTGCATGGCATGCAAGAGGTCAGCGGTTCGATCCCGCTTACCTCCACCAACATTCCGGAGCAAGGGCTGTTCGAAGTGGCGAAAGTTTCCAAAGAAGGATCAGTCCCCTTCGTCTAGAGGCCTAGGACACCACCCTTTCACGGTGATTACAGGGGTTCGAATCCCCTAGGGGACGCCAAGTTGGTCTGCCAGCGGCAACGCAGCAGATGGCACTTGGGCCATGACTCAAAGCCCGCAAGGCTTGAATCACGGGCCAAAGCCGCTGGAGTGGTAGTTCAGTTGGTTAGAATACCGGCCTGTCACGCCGGGGGTCGCGGGTTCGAGCCCCGTCCACTCCGCCAAGCTCTCAAGAAAAGCCATCGCATGCATCATGCGGTGGCTTTTTTCTTGCCTGCGCGTTTCTCTGACCCGCTCCCCGCTGCGACACGATCCGAACAAGCAAACCAGAGACACCCACCATGGCCCAACACTTCATCGCCGGGCAGTGGGTCGCATCCACCAGCGGCGAGACGCTGCCGGTGATCGACCCCGCCACCGGCCAGCCCTTCGATCAGATTCCACGCGGCACCGCCGCCGATATCGACGCCGCCGTATCGGCCGCCCGCGCCGCGCGCAACGGCGCCTGGGGCCGCATGACGGCCACCGAGCGTGGCCGCATCCTGCTGCGCATGAGCGCGCTCATCCTCGAGCGCCAGGAATCGCTGGCGCAGCTGGAAGCGCGCGACACCGGCAAGCCGATGAGCCAGGCGCGCAACGACATCGTCGTGGCCGCGCGCTACTGCGAGTTCTACGGCGGCGCCGCCGACAAGCTGCATGGCGAGCACCTGCCCTACCTGAACGACTTCCAGGTCGTCGTCGTGCACGAGCCCTATGGTGTGACGGCGCACATCCTGCCCTGGAACTACCCGGCGCAGATGTTCGGCCGCTCGGTCGTGCCGGCGCTGGCCACCGGCAACGCCGCCGTGCTCAAGCCCAGCGAAGACGCCTGCATGACGCCGCTGGCCTTGTGCGGCATCGCCAAGGAAGCCGGGCTGCCGGACGGCGCGCTCAACGTCGTCTGCGGCCTGGGCGAAGAAGCCGGCCACGCGCTCACCCACCACGGCGACATCGACTTCGTCACCTTCACCGGCAGCCCCGAGGTCGGCACGATCGTGCAGAAGGCCGCCGCCGAGCGCACGCTGAAGTGCGTGCTCGAACTCGGCGGCAAGAGCCCGCACCTGGTGTTCGACGACGCCGACCTCGAGCGTGCCGCCACCTTCGTCATCAAGGCCATCACGCAGAACGCCGGCCAGACCTGCAGTGCCGGCAGCCGGCTGCTGGTGCAGACGAGCATCTACGAGCGCTTCGTGGCGATGGTGGCCGAGCGCTTCGCCCATACCCGCGCCGGCACGCCCGAGCAAGACCGCGACTGCGGCCCGCTGATCAACCGCGCCCAGCAGCAACGGGTGCAGGGCTTCATCGACCGCGCCCGCGCCAGCGGCCTGCCCGTGCTGGCGCAGGGCCGCGTCGCCGAGGGCGTGCACCCCGGCGGCTACTACGTGGCGCCCACGCTGTTCGGGCCCGTGCCGCGCCAACACGAGCTGGCCTGCGACGAGGTCTTCGGCCCGGTGCTCAGCGCCATGCCCTTCGAGGACGAGGCCGATGCCATCGCCCTGGCCAATGCCACCGACTACGGCCTGATCGCTGCTGTGTGGACACGCGACGGCGGCCGCCAGACGCGTGTGGCGCGCGCCATGCATTGCGGGCAGGTCTACATCAACGCCTATGGTGCGGGCGGCGGCGTGGAGCTGCCGTTTGGCGGCGTCAAGCGCAGCGGCCACGGCCGCGAGAAGGGGTTTCTCGCCTTGCAGGAGTTCTGCACCGTGAAGACCATCGTGCAGTATCACGGGCAGTGAACCCTAAGCGCCCTCCAGGAGACGACCCATGAGACTGCAGAACAAGATCGCCATCGTCACCGGCGCCGCCAGCGGCTTTGGCGAAGGCATCGCGCGCCTCTTCGCGGCCGAGGGTGCCAAGGTGGTGGTGGCCGACATCAACGGCGTCGGCGCGCAGGCCGTGGCCACGAGCATCGGCGCGCCGGCGATGGCCTTCACCTGCGACGTCACGCAACGCAGCGACATCGAAGCCCTCGTGGCGGCCACGCGCGAGGCCTACGGCGGCCGCATCGACATCGTCGTCAACAACGCCGGTTGGACGCACCGGAACGGCCCGCTTCTCGATGTCGACGAGGACACCTTCGACAAGGTGTATGCCATCAACGTGAAGAGCATCTTCCACATGGTGCATGCGGTGGTGCCGTTGATGCGCCAGCAAAAGAGCGGCGTCATCCTCAACGTCGGCAGCACGGCCGGCATGCGGCCGAGGCCGGGCCTGACCTGGTACAACAGTTCGAAGGGTGCCGTGAACCTGATGAGCAAGTCGCTCGCAGTCGAACTGGGTCCGGACAACATCCGCGTCAACGCCATCTGCCCGGTGATGGGCGTGACCGGGCTGCTCGAGCAGTTCATGGGCATGCCCGACACGCCCGAGAACCGCAAGAAGTTCCTCGCCACCATTCCGCTGGGCCGGCTGTCGACGCCGCTGGACATCGCGAAGGCCGCGCTGTTTCTTGCCAGCGACGATGCCGAGTTCATCACCGGCGTGGAGTTTCCGGTGGACGGCGGGCGCACGGTCTGAGAAGCCCGCTTGCGCAGTGAGCTGCGCTTGCAGTCCCTTGGGCTGTTGGCGCAGGCTGATGTCGGGTTCACTGTTGGCGGGACTCACGTTGTCGGTCCTTGGCGGCCGTTCAAGTCAAGCCCGTTGATCCCTCCTCCGTTCGGGCTGAGCTTGTCGAAGCCTGGTGGAGTACCGCCGCTCCTACTCGGCGCATCGCAGCGGCAAAGGGCTGTGCGGGCGGGGGCTGTGGCGTGAGTTGAAGCGGTCGGCCCTGCGGGCCGACTGCCCTGCGCTGCTCGACTTGAGGGCGCACGGCAAAACTCGCTACGCGGGCTTTGCCCGCTCCGCTCGAACAGTTGCCGTGAGTCAGCTCACGAAGCGCGCTGCTCGGCGCTTCAAGATCACGCCACAGCCCCCGCCCGGCTCGTGTCCCAGGAAGTGGTGTAAGTCCTTCGCGCGCGGCAAGCCGCGGAGGGTG
>JADCGQ010000047.1 GCA_020248945.1 Rubrivivax sp. | reverse complement strand
TTCATCGCCATTGCCTACCTGCGCCTAGGCAAGCTGACTCACTTGCCGGCCTCACCGTTCCTGCCGGCTGTGGCCTTGTCTGTGGGCGTCACCACGCATCGGGTGTGATTTCAATTTCCACACGGAACGGCATAGAGCCCCTTTTTGCGGCTCCAGGGCCACGCCCCGTCAGTTCCGTCCTTAAGTGCTGGGTAGACAAGCGTGCCATCTGGCGCTTCGAGTCCAAAGTACAGATTCGGCCGAGCAGCTCTTGTTTCGCCCTGCCCGCCCATGGCGCGCAGCGGCTTCAGATAGAAGCGCCTTCCGTCTGCGTCGGTTTGGTCATAGTGGGGGGCTACTTCGTCGTCACCAGTCGCCAATCGGTTGAGGCTGACCTGTAACCCGTCACGAGCGTAAACGAGCATCGTGTCGTGCCGAGTCGAAAAGCGCTCCGCGTCCATCTTCGGGCTGTCGGCCTTCTCCCAAATCACTGTGGCCAGATAGTTGGAGTCGCCAAACAGTTCGTCCATTAGCATCCGAGCGCGATGTACCTCGTTGTCATCCAGCGTCATCCAGATCGAACCGCGCTCGCTGAGCAACTCGCGCAACAACGTCAAGCGCGGCCACATCATGCACAGCCACTTGTCGTGCCGCAGCAGATCGTCGCCGTCCACCGGGTTGGTGGAAAGCCACTCCTTCATGATCGGTGAGTTGACGTTGTCGCTGTAGCACCAGCCTTCATTGCCGGTGTTGTAGGGCGGGTCGATGAAGATCAAATCCACTTTGCCGGCGTAGCGCGGCAGAAGGCTCTTCAGCGCAGCAAGGTTGTCGCCATGGATCACCAGGTTACCTGCCAGATTGGGCGCGCCCACGCCTTTGTCGGCATGCGCCACCAACGGGCGGTACGGCACCGTGAGGTGATGGTTGTAGACGTATTCCTTACCCTTGAAGACGATCTCTGGCATGGCTGTGCTTGCCTCTGATTGGCTCTGCTGTGTGCGGATTGTGCAGGCCCGCCGCTCGGGCGAACCGCGCCCTCGCTCACCCAGGATCGCTGGCCGCCCTGCTCAGAACTCGATGTCGTCGTATCGGTCCATCAGCCGGAACTCGGCCTCCATCTGCTTGAGCCAGCGCTTGGCCGAGCGCGGCTCGCCCAGCAGCGCGCGGCGCTGGTCGCGCAGGTCGAGCTCCAGGCTGATGAGCCGGGCGGCGGCGTCCTTCAGGTGGGGCGCCAGCTTCATCGGGTCGGGCCGCTGGCGCAGCTCCACGCCGTAGGTGCTGCTGAAGGCGTGCTCGCGCTCGGCGATGTCCATCTCGATCTCGCTCAGCTGCTCGTTCAGTACGCGGTTGAACTGCCGCACCTGCGTGGCCGCCAGCTGCCCGGCGCGGGCCACGTCGATCTGCTCGACCTGCAGCTGCAACGTCAACAGCGCCAGCAGATCGCCGGCCGCATAGGCGGCGTTGGCCTGCGCCATCTGCGCGGTGCGTGCGGCGCGCTCGGAAGCCGGCACGTCGGCGGCGATGCGGTCGGGGTGCAGCACCGCGGCCAGCTTGCGGTAGACCTCGCGCACCGACTGCGTGGCCTGGGCGGCCTCGGCCTGCTCGCGCCGCTCGGCGGCCGTCTGTTTGCGCCGCCGCGGCTGGCCTGGGGGTGAAGGCTGCTGCGCGGCCTGGTCCGCCTGGGCGCGCTGCTGCTCGCGAGCGCGGGCCATCAGTTCGTCGAGGCTTTCCACGGGGCCGTCACCGAGATCGAGGTCGGTTGCGGCTTCGATGCGCTCACGCAGGGCCTGCAGGGCCCGCGCCTGGAGCTCGTCGAAGCCCTGGTCGGCGTGGCGGTCGTGCAGGGCCTTCAGCTCGGCGTCGGAGTCGGCGCCATCGGTCGTCAGGAACGAGGCGCAGATCGACGTGATCATGCGCGCCAGCGTCGCCTGCTCGGCGCGGCTGAAGCGCTCACGCAGCAGCAGCTGCTCCAGCTCGAAGGCCCAGGCGCGGCGCGCGGCATCGACGCGGCGCTCGATGGGCTGCACGTGCTGGGCATGCAGCTGCGCAAAGCGCGGCAGCTCTTCGCGCCAGGCCTGCAGGCGCTTTCGCGCCTGTTCGATGCGCGCCAGCAGGCTGCGAAAGCGTTTGTGCTCGGGTGACACGGCGGCCGCGCCAGGCGCGGCCTGGGCGATGTCGAGGGCGGTGGACGGCTTCATGGCCGCCCAGTGTCGCAGGCGCGGCCCGGCGCCGGCTACAAACGCTCGCATCCCGACACCGCCTGCTTGCAGTTGCAACCGGGCGGCGCGGTGCAATGCGGGCCTGCCCCACACCGACAGGAGCGCCACCATGGACACCCCCGCCCCGATCGCCTCCGCGGCCGCGTTGAGCCGGGGCAAGGCCTGGGTCGTGGGCGGCAGCCTGGCGATGATGGCCGTGGCATCGCTGGTCGCCGCTCTGCTGCTGCGGGGCCCCGACAGCAGCCCGCAAGCCGGCAGCGCACCGGCCGAGCCGCACGAAACCATCGTCTCGACGCTGAGCCCGACCCCCAAGGCCCCGACGAAGCCCGTGTGCACCCACTGCGGGGTGGCGCAGGCGGTCACCACGATCGAGCGCCGCGAGAGGCCCAGCGGCCCGGGCGCCGTGGCCGGGGCCTTGGCCCGGCCCGAGGAGCCCCGGGCCCGCGCCCGTTCGATGGCCGAGGCCAAGCGGCTCTGACGCCGCCTTCCGGGCTGGCCCCAGCCCGCCGGCGTGCAGTCGCCAGCGGTCCTTGGCCAGGCGATCGGGTCCTGCCGGACCCTCTTGTCCCGACTCAGCCCTCAGGTCCTGGCTCAGCCTACCCGCGGATCCAGCGCATCCCGCAGCGCATCGCCCAGCACGCTGAGCGCGTAGATCAGCAGGAACATCGCCGTCACCGTGCCGGCCAGCGGCCACCACACGTCGTTGGCCAGGTCCTGCGCCGCGCCGCTGATCAAAAGGCCCCAGCTGGCGCCGTCCTGCACACCCAGGCCCAGGTAGGTGAGGATGACCTCGCTCTTCACGGCCGCCAGCAGCACCAGCGAGCTGGTGACGATGCTGACGTGCATCACGTTGGGCAGGATCTCGCCGAACATGATGCGCATCGGCCCGGCGCCCAGCATGCGCGCGGCCATGACGTAGTCCTTGTCCTTGTGCTTGAGCACCTCGCCGCGCACCAGCCGCATGATGCCCACCCAGCCGGTGGCCGCCAGCGCGATGCACATCGACTCGATGCCGCGCCCCAGGCTGTAGGCGATGGCCGTGATCAGCAGGATGTCGGGAATGGACACCACCACCGTGTACAGCCAGGTGATGAAGGCGTCGACCCAGCCGCCGAACCAGGCCGCCGCCAGGCCCAGCGCCGTACCGATGGGGATGACGAGCGCGGTGGTGACGAAGCCGATCGTCACCGCCGTCTGCGCGCCGGCCAGCACGCGGTAGAAGACCGAGCGGCCGAGCACGTCGGTGCCCAGCAGCAGCGGCCAGCTCCAGGCCGGGCCGTCCATCGAGCCGCCCACCGCGGTGTCATGGTCGGGCAGCAGGCCGGTGTAGCCGGCCAGTGCGATGCCGAGGTACATCAACACGAGCAGCAGGCACACGCGCGCCTGGGGGCGCCGCCACAGCGCGCGCCACACCATCAGGCCCATCGACTCGGGCTTCGCGGTGGGGTTCATGACAGCGCTCACGACAGCCGCACCCGCGGATCAGCCCAGGCGTAGAGCAGATCCGACAGCAGGTTGAACAGCACCAGCGCGATGGCGCCGAGCACCGTGACGGCCTTCAGGATGGGCAGGTCGCCGCGGGCCAGCGCGTCGATGGTGAGGCTGCCGATGCCGGGGATGCTGAAAAAGCGCTCCATCAGGAACGAGCCCAGTATCAGGAAGGGCAGCGTGGTGACGTTGTTGGTGATGATGGGTATCCAGGCGTTGGGCAGCACATGGCGCAGCAGCACACGCCCTTCGCTGGCACCCTTGCTGCGCGCCGTGCGCACGTAGTCGGCGTTGGCCTCGTCGAGGAACAGCGTGCGGTACAGGCGAATGTCGGGCCCCATCGCCACGATCAGCAAGATGAGCCAGGGCAGCGCCAGGTACACCACCGCCCCCGGCCCGCTGACGTAGCCCGAGATCGGAAACCAGCCCAGCTTGTAGGCCAGCAGGTACTGCAACACGAGCACGTACACCAGCGCCGAGATGCTCATGCCGGCGATGAAGAGCGCGCGGCTGGCCTTGTCGGCCAGGCCGTCGCGCCAGCGCGCGATGACGAGCGCCAGCAGCACGTTGACGATGCCGCCCACGATGAAGGGCGGCGCCGTCACCGACAGGCTCACCCAGGCGCCGGCCTTGAGCTGCTGACCCAGGTCTTCCTGCGTGACGTAGCTCTTGCCGTAGTCGAAGGTGACGATCTGGCGCAGGAACTCCACGAACTGCATCGGCAGGCTCTGGTCCAGCCCCCACTGCGCGCGCAGGTTGGCAATCGCCTCGGGCGTGGCGTGGTTGCCCAGCGCCGCGCGCACCGGGTCGGGCCCGAAGGCGTTGAACAGCAGGAAGGTGAGCAGCGCCACGCCCAGCACCGTGGGCACGGCCAGCAGCAGGCGGCGCAGGATGTAGGCGAGCATGGCGTCGTCAGCGAGGCCCGTGCCTCAGATGCCCTTCTTCTTGGCCGCCATGTCGATGTCGAGGTACTTGAACTCCGGCGCCAGCTCGTTGCGCTTGAAGTTGCCGAGCCACTTCTGGCGGACGCCGAAGCGCACGTTGTTGACGCGCAGGATCATCGGCACCTCGTCCTTGATGATGTCGTTCATGGTGCGGAAATGGGCAAAGCGCTGCGGGCCGTTGCTCATCAGCCGTGCGGCCTCGTAGGCGCGGTCGTAGGCGGCGTTGGCAAAGGCCGAGTGGTTGGGGCCGGGCGACACGTTCTTGCCGTACAGCAACTGGTAGAAGTTCTCGGCGTCGGGGTAGTCGGCCACCCAGCCTCCGAGATTGGCGATCTGGAAGTTGCCGGCCTCGGCAGCCTTGATCGCGGTCGGGTAGTCGGAGAACTCGGCGCGCAGCTGCACGCCGGCGGCGGCGTAGCGGGCTTTCGCGAAGTCGAAGGCCGTGCGTTCCGTGGAGCTGGTGCCGGCGACGCGGTACAGCAGCGGCGGCAGGCCCTTGCCGTCGGGAAAGCCAGCCTGCGCCAGCAGCGCCTTCGCGCGCGCCACGTCGTAGCCGGGATAGGTGGCGCCGGTGTCGCGCTCGCTGCCCGGGAACTCCAGCGGCACGATGCTCTTGAGCTTCTGGCCGCGGCCGTTCAGCAGCACGTCGATCTCGCCCTGCGTGTCGGTCAGATGCAACAGGGCCTGGCGCAGCGCCTTGTTGCCGCCGATCAGCGGATCCTTCATGTTCAGGTTGATGTACGTGACGGCCACGCCCAGCACGTTGTAGATCTCGAACTTGGCCGCGAACTCGGGCGTCAGCTCGAAGCCGCCGTCGGGCTTGCGGCGGACCATCTTGGTGAAGTTGGCGCGGTCGACACCGCGCCAGTCGAGCTCGCCCTTCAGGAACTTCAGCATGCCGGGCTGCGGCTCCTCGATCAGCGGCATCTCCAGCACGTCGATCAGCGGCAGCTTGCGGCCGGCGGACTTGAGCAGGCCTTTCTCGGCATCGCCCGGGGCACCGGTGCTCGGGTAGCTCTGGTGGTAGTTCGGGTTCTTCAGGAAGCGCAGCACGCCCTTGCGCTCGGCTTTCGAGATCATGTAGGGCCCCGTGCCCACCGGGTTGACGCCGAACTGGTCGCCATACATCGCCACGGCCTCGTGCGCCACCGCCGTGGTGGAGCTGATGGCCAGCGAGAACAGGAACAGCGGGTTCTCGCGCGTGAGCTTGATGCTGAGCGTGTGGCTGTCGATGCGCTTCAGGCCCTCGACCGGCGCCGTGCGGTGATCGACCGGGGCCTTGGCACTGGCGGCGCGGAACGCGTCGAGCCCCACCACCGCGCCCTCCATCGCGAACCAGCTCTTGCTGTTGAGCTTGGCGTCGGCGTAGCGCTTGATCGAGTACAGCACGTCGTCGGCCACCAGCTCGCGGCCCTTGCCGCCGGGGAAGCAGGCGTTGTCGTGAAAGCGGATGCCCTTGCGCAGCCGCAGTGTCAGCGTCACCTTGTCGGCGGCCACCTCGGGCAGGCGCTCGAGCAGATCAGGTTCCAGCTTGTACGGCCGGTCGAGGTACGCATAGGCCAGCAGCGTGCCGTAGCACAGCTGCACGAGCTCGGAGCTGTCGAGGTCGAACTGGCGGATCGGGTCGAGCGAGTCGAAAGGGCTCAGGCGCCCGTAATGCAGCACCTTGGGCTCCTGCGCCAGAGCCATGCCCGGCAGCGACAGCAGCGAAAACGAACCCGCTGCGGCCAGCGCCTCGCGGCGCGTGAGCCCGGGCATCAGGCGCTGCAGGTGGACTTGGGAATCGAAACTCATGGCAGGGTCTCCTCGGCAAAATGGCAGGCGGCCAGGTGGCCGGCGGCGACAGATCGCAGGGCCGGCACCTCCTGGCTGCAGCGCGCCTGGGCGCGTGGGCAGCGGGTGTGGAAGGCGCAGCCCGGCGGCGGGCGGCTGGGGCTGGGCACATCGCCCTGCAGCGGCGGCTGCGTGCGGCGCTGGCGCGGGTCGATCGACGGGGCGGCGGCCAGCAGGCTTTGCGTGTACGGGTGGCGCGGCATCGCGAACAGCTGCTTCGTGCTCGCCTGCTCGACGACACGGCCCAGGTACATCACGGCCACGCGGTCGCACAGGTACTGCACCACCGAGAGATCGTGCGAGACAAAGAGGTAGGCCAGCTTGAGCCGCTGCTGCAGCTCCACCAGCAGGTTGAGCACCTGCGACTGGATCGACATGTCCAGCGCCGACAGCGGCTCGTCGAGCACCAGCACCTCGGGCTGCAGCGCCAGCGCCCGCGCGATGCCGATGCGCTGGCGCTGGCCGCCCGAAAACTCGTGCGGCCAGCGCTGCAGGTGCTGCGGATCGAGGCCCACCAGCGCGAGCAGCTCTTCGATGCGGCGGCGTCGCGGCTCGCCCGCCGGCTGGCCGTGCAGCTCGAACGGCATCTCGAGGATGCGGCCGACGCGGTGGCGCGGGTTCAGCGAGGCAAACGGGTCCTGGAACACCATCTGCACGCGGCGCGACATGCCGTGGCGCTCGGCCGCCGACAGCGCCTGCAGATCCTTGCCGTCGAACAGCACCTGGCCGCGGGTGGGCGGGTACAGGCCGGTGAGCACGCGCGCCAGCGTCGTCTTGCCGCAGCCCGACTCACCGACCACGCCCAGCACCTCGCCGGCGTGCAGCGCCAGGTTCACGCCGGTGACGGCACGCACGCGCCCGAGCTCGCGCTGGAGCAGGCCGCCGGTGATGGCGAAGTGCATGTCGAGGTCCCGCGCCTCGAGCAGAGGCGCCTTCATGCGTTCACCTCGAGCAGCGGCTTGGTCACGCGGCCTCCAGCAGCAGGCAGGCCGCCTCGTGCGCCGGCGCCACCGGGCGCAGCGCGGGCTGCTCGAGCGCACAGCGCGGCTCGGCCATCGGGCAGCGGTCGCGGAAGGCGCAGCCCCCGGCGCGCTGGCCCAGCGGCGGCAGGCTGCCGCGGATCGACGGCAGCGGCGTGCCGTCGTGCCGCGTCTGCCCGGGCCGCGGGCGCGAGGCCAGCAGGCCGCGGGTGTACGGGTGCGCCGGGCGCTCGAACAGCTCGGCCACCGGCGCGCGCTCGACCACGCGGCCGGCGTACATCACCGCCACCTCGTCGGCGATCTGCGCCACCACGGCCAGGTCGTGCGTGACGAAGACCATCGCCATGCCGATCTCGCGCTGCAGCTCGGCCAGCAGGTTCAGCACCTGGGCCTGGATGGTGACGTCCAGCGCCGTGGTCGGCTCGTCGGCGATCAGCAGCGCCGGCCGGTGCGCCAGCGCCATCGCGATGGTCACACGCTGCTTCATGCCGCCGCTGAGCTGGTGCGGGTACTCGCCGAAGCGGCGCGCGGCGTCGGGGATGTGCACCTGCTCGAAGAGGGCCAGCGCGCGCTCGCGGGCCTCTTTCGGGCCGGCCGTGCCGTGGATGCGGAACACCTCGGCCACCTGCTCGCCCACCGGCAGCACGGGGTTCAGCGCGGTCAGCGGCTCTTGAAAGATCATCGCCAGCTCGCGGCCGCGCAGCCGGCGGCGCTCGGTGGGCGACAGGGGCACGAGGTCGCGGCCGCGGAAGACGATGCGCCCGGCCTCGATGCGAGCCTTGTCGGCCAGCAGGCCCATGATGGACAGCGCCGTGACGCTCTTGCCGCAGCCGGATTCACCGGCGATGCACAGCGTGCGGCCGGCGGCCACGCGCAGCGACACCCCATCCACCGCCCTGACGCGACCGCCCGGCGTGTCGAATGCCGTGACGAGCCCTTCGAGCTCGAGCACCGTGCTAGGGTCGATACCCCACCCCCAAATTTGCAACTCCGGCGATGCGACAACCGAGCCGGAGCCTGTTGAAGCCATGATAGCCAAGCGTTCCATCGCCTCCTTCCTCGTGAACCCCCTGGGTCTGGGCTGCATGAACCTCAGCCATGCCTACGGCACGCCGCCCTCGGCCGAGCAGGCCGAACGCGTGCTGCTGGAGGCGCTGGACGCCGGCGTCGACTTCTTCGACACCGCCGCGCTCTACGGCTTCGGCGCCAACGAGCAGCTCGTGGGCCGCGTGCTCGGCCCGCACCGCAGCCGCTTCGTGCTGGCCAGCAAGGGCGGCATGACGGGGCAACCGGTCGGTGAAGGCGGCGCGCTGCAGCGCGTGATCGACGGCCGCCCCGAGAGCATCCGCCGCGACTGCGAAGACAGCCTGCGGCGCCTGGGCACCGAGGTCATCGACCTGTACTACCTGCACCGCTGGCACAAGGCGGTGCCCATCGAAGACAGCGTCGGCGCGATGGCCGACCTGGTGCGCGCCGGCAAGGTGCGCGCCTTGGGCCTGAGCGAGGTCTCGGCGGCGACGCTGAAGCGCGCGCACCGCGAGCACCCCATCGCCGCGCTGCAAACGGAGTACAGCCCCTGGACGCGCAACCCCGAGATCGCGGTGCTCCAGGCCTGCCGCGAGCTCGGCACCGCCTTCGTCGCCTTCAGCCCCGTGGGCCGCGGCTTCCTGACCGACACGCTGCCCGACGTGGCGGCGCTGCATGCCAAGGACATCCGCCGCTCGATGCCGCGCTTCGCGGCCGAGCATTGGCCGGCCAACCTGGCGCTGCACCAGCGGCTGGCCGCGCTGGCGCGCGAGGCGGGCTGCACGACGGCGCAGCTGTCGCTGGCCTGGGTGCTGTCGCGCGCGCCGCAGGTGCTGGTGATCCCGGGCACCACGAGCGTGGCGCACCTGCACGAGAACCTGGCCACACCGCAGCTGCCGGCCGCGGTGCTCGAGGCCGTGAGCGCGCTGATGACGCCCGAGGCGCCCGCCGGCAACCGCTACGGCGCGCAGGCCCAGGGCGAGGTCGACACCGAGACCTTCTGACGCCACCCGCGGGAGCCCTGTGGGGCCCGGTTGCCTATGTGCGGCAGCGAACAGACGCCATGCCGGGCGGCTTCTACCCTGCCCCAGGGTTGTCTTGCGCTGCAGGCGTCCCCGCGAACCTGGCGCCCATGATCATCACCCCCCAAGAACAGCGCAACGAGTCCGAACCTCCTCCCGGCAGCGGCCGTCGGCTCGGGTCGTCGTCCGAGGCCCGCCACCGCCGCTCATTGCTGAAGGCCGGCGCGCTGCATGACGCCATCCTCAGCAGCGAAAGCGTCTCCAGCATCGCCACCGACGAGCACGGCGTGGTGCAGCTGTTCAACGTCGGCGCCGAGCGGCTGCTGGGCTACAGCGCAGCCGAGGTCGTCGACCGGCTGACGCCGGCGGATCTGTCGGACGCCGACGAGTTGCAGTGCCGGGCCTGCCAGCTGAGCAAGGAAGCCGGCGTCGACATCGCGCCCGGTTTCGAGGCGCTGGTCTACAAGGCCGCGCGCGGCATCGAGGACATCTACGAGCTGACCTACCTGCGCAAGGACGGCCGCCGGCTGCCGCTGCGGGTGTCGGTGACGGCGCTGCGCGACGCCGACGACATGATCATCGGCTACCTGATGATCGGCACCGACGACTCCGCGCGCCAGAAGAGCGAGGCCGAGCGCGATCGGCTCGACCAGGTGCTGCGCGACACCAACCTGAAGCTGCGCGCGGCCAAGCAGGAAGCCGAACGTGCCAACCAGGCCAAGTCGGACTTCCTGTCGAGCATGAGCCACGAGCTGCGCTCGCCGCTGAACGCCATCCTGGGCTTTGCGCAGCTGATGGAATCGGCCTCGCCCCCGCCGACGCCGGCGCAGGCGAGCAGCCTCGACCAGATCCTGAAGGCCGGCTGGTACCTGCTGGAGCTGATCAACGAGGTGCTGGACCTGAGCTTCATCGAGTCGGGCAAGCTGTCGCTGTCGATCGAGCCGGTGGCCCTGGCCGAGGTGCTGGCCGACTGCGAGGCCATGATCGACGCGCAGGCGCGCCAGAAGGGCATCGAGGTGCAGTTCGATGCCGCCGACGAGGCGCTGCACATGCGAGCCGACCGCACGCGCCTGAAGCAGATCCTGCTGAACCTGCTGAACAACGCCATCAAGTACAACCGGGTCGGCGGCAGCGTGCGCGTGAGCTGCCGCCGCACGGTGGGCCGCGACCACATCCGCGTCAGCCTGCAGGACACCGGCAACGGCCTGTCGGCCGAGGAGCTGGCCCACCTGTTCGAGCCCTTCAACCGGCTCGGCCAGGAGGCCGGCGTCGAGCAGGGCACGGGCATCGGCCTCGTGGTGTGCAAGCGCCTGGTGGCGCTGATGGGCGGCGAGATCGGCGTCGAGAGCACGGTGGGCGTGGGCAGCGTGTTCTGGTTCGAGCTGCCCGCGGCCGGCCACCCGGCGGCGGCCGAGCGCGCTCTTGCCACCCCGCGCCCGCCGCAGCGGCCCGTCGGCAGCCCGCGCGTGCACACCGTGCTGTGCGTCGAAGACAACCCGGCCAACCTGATGCTCGTGGCGCGCCTGCTGGAGCGCCGCCCCGACATCCGGCTGCTCAGCGCCCGCGACGGCCGCCGCGGTGTCGAGATGGCGCTTCAGGCCCTGCCCGACGTGATCCTGATGGACATCAACCTGCCCGGCATCGACGGCACGGCCGCGCTGCGCCTGCTGGCGGCGGCGCCCGAGACCCGCGAGATCCCGGTCATTGCGATCAGCGCCAACGCGCTGCCGCGCGACATCGAGAAGGGGCTCGAAGCGGGCTTCTTCCGCTACCTCACGAAGCCGATCAAGGTGGGGTCCTTCATGGACACGCTCGATCTGGCCCTGCACGCGGCGAGTTCGCGTGCGTCCCGCCGCGAGGCTGCTGCCAACACACCATGAACATCGAACAAGACATCCTCGCCGCCCGCATCCTGATCGTCGACGACCAGGATGCCAACGTGCAACTGCTGCGTCGCCTGCTCGAGCAGGCCGGCTACACCGACGTGAGTTCGACCTCGGAGCCGACCGAGGTGTGCCGCATGCACCGGCACCAGCCCTACGACCTGCTCCTGCTCGACCTGCAGATGGCGGGCATGGACGGTTTCGCCGTGATCGAGGCGCTGAAGGCCAGCGCCGCCGACGGCTACCTGTCGGTGATGGTGCTGACGGCCCAGCCCGGCCACAAGCTGCGCGCACTGCAGGCCGGCGCCAAGGACTTCATCAGCAAGCCCTTCGACCTGGTGGAGATCAAGCTGCGCATCCACAACCTGCTCGAGGTGCGGCTGCTGTACCGCGCACTGGCCGAGCACAACCGGCTGCTGGAGCACACGGTGGCCGAGCGCACCGCCGAACTGCGCGAGAGCGAGGCGCGCTTCCGGGCGCTCACGGAACTGTCGTCCGACTGGTACTGGGAGCAGGACGAGGGCGGCGAATTCACCAAGGTGTCGGGGCCGGCGCTCGAGATGCTGGGCATCCGCGTGGGCCCGCTGGTGCCCGGGGCGACCGTGCCTGACGACGACGGCTGGGACCCGGTGGAACGCGCGGCGCTGCACAAGCGCGTGGCCGAGCGGCAGCCCTTCATCGACAAGCTGTTCCATCGCACACTGCCCAGTGGCCTGCAGCAGCAGTTCCGCG
This sequence comes from Rubrivivax sp., assembly GCA_020248945.1. GTDB lineage: Bacteria > Pseudomonadota > Gammaproteobacteria > Burkholderiales > Burkholderiaceae_C > Rubrivivax. The sequence continues at coordinate 7,000 of JADCGQ010000047.1, read as the reverse complement.
TGAGCGGGCAGCCGATGTTCGACCGCGAATGCCGCTTCATCGGCTACCGCGGCGTGGGTGTGGAGGTTCTGCCCGGAACCTGAACGCACAGGCAGCCCGGCGAAAATGCCGGCCGCTCGCGGCCCTGCCGGCTCTTGAAAAACCGCCCTGGCGCCCCCACTGTGGGCCATTCCCCGGTTTCCACACTTTCCCAGACGCACCATGGACAAGAAGACGCTGTCGTTCCAGGCCGAGGTTCAGCAGATCCTGCACCTCGTCACGCACTCGCTGTACAGCAACAAGGAGATCTTCCTGCGCGAGCTGGTCTCCAACGCCTCCGACGCCTGCGACAAGCTGCGTTTCGAGGCACTGGACAAGCCCGAGCTCTGGGAAGACCAGCCCGAGCTGAACGTGCGCGTGTTCTTCGACGCCGAGGCCAAAACCCTCACCATCCGCGACAACGGCATCGGCATGAGCGCCGAGGAGGCCGTCGCCCACCTGGGCACCATCGCCAAGAGCGGCACGCGCGAGTTCTTGGGCAAGCTCGAGGCCGACAAGAAGAAGGACGCCAACCTCATCGGCCAGTTCGGCGTGGGCTTCTACAGCGGCTTCATCGTCGCCGACCGCATGACGGTGGAGACCCGTCGAGCGGGCGCCGCGCCGTCGGAGGGCGTGCGCTGGAGCAGCACCGGCACCGGCGACTTCGAGGTTGAGACGATCGAGCGCGCCGAGCGCGGCACCGACGTCATCCTGCACCTGCGCGAGGGCGAGGAAGAGTTCCTGTCGGCCTGGAAGCTGAAGTCCATCATCGGCAAGTACTCCGACCACCTGAACCTGCCGGTGCTGATGAAGAAGCAGACCTGGGACGAGGAGAAGTCCGCCCAGGTCGACACCGACGAGTGGGAGCCCGCCAACAAGGCGCAGGCGCTGTGGACACGCAGCAAGAGCGATCTCACCGACGCCGAGTACCAGGCCTTCTACAAGCAGATCAGCTACGACAGCGAGGCGCCGCTGGCCTACACGCACAACCGCGTCGAGGGCCGCACCGAGTACACGCAGCTGCTGTACGTGCCGAAGAAGGCGCCCTTCGACCTGTGGAACCGCGACAAGCGCGGCGGCGTCAAGCTCTACGTGAAGCGCGTCTTCATCATGGACGACGCCGAGGCGTTGATGCCCGTGTACCTGCGCTTCGTGAAGGGCGTGATCGACAGCGCCGACCTGCCGCTGAACGTGAGCCGCGAGCTGCTGCAGGAAAGCCGCGACGTGAAGGCCATCCGCGAGGGCAGCACGAAGAAGGTGCTGGGCATGCTCGAGGACGTGGCCGAGAACCAGAAGGAGGTCTACGCCGAGTTCTGGGCGCAGTTCGGCACGGTGCTGAAAGAAGGCATCGGCGAAGACCACAACAACCGCGAGCGCCTGGCCAAGCTGTTCCGCTTTGCCAGCACGCATGCCGCTGATGCGGGCCAGGGCGTGAGCTTCGCCGACTACGTGGGCCGCATGAAGGAAGGCCAGGACGCCATCTACGTGATCACGGCCGACAGCCTGAGCGCGGCCCGCAGCAGCCCGCAGCTCGAGATCTTCCGCAAGAAGGGCATCGAGGTGCTGCTGCTCACCGACCGCGTCGACGAGTGGATGCTCAGCCACCTTTACGAATTCGACGGCCACCCCCTCACCAGCGTGGCCAAGGGCGCGGTCGACCTGGGCCAGCTGCAGGACGAAGACGAGAAGAAGCAAGCCGAAGCCGCCGCCGAGGCGGCCAAGCCGCTGATCGAGCGCCTGAAGAAGACGCTGGGCGAGCGCGCCAAGGACGTGCGCGTGACGACGCGGCTGGTCGACAGCCCGGCCTGCATCGTGGCCGACGAGGGCGACATGAGCGGCCACCTGGCCCGCATGCTCAAGGCCGCAGGGCAGGACGCGCCGAAGTCCCTGCCCATCCTCGAGATCAACACCGAGCATGCGCTGGTGAAGAAGCTCGACTCGGCCGAAGCCAGCGAGCGCTTCGACGACCTGGCGCACATCGTGTTCGACCAGGCGGTGCTGGCCGAGGGTGGTGTGCTCGAAGACCCGGCCGCGTATGTGCGGCGCGTGAACGCGCTGCTGGTCGGCTGACCCGGGCCCGCCGCGCGAGGCGGCTCAGGGCGCCATCACCTCGAGCTGCTCGCGCAGCAGCGTCGTCTGCTGGCTCCAGTAGGAGGCGCTGCCGAACCACGGAAAGTGGATCGGAAACGTCGGGTCGCTCCAGCGCGCGGCCAGCCAGGCGCTGTGGCGCAGCATGCGCCAGGTGCGCAGTGGCTCGATCAGCGCCCGCTCGCGGTCGTCGAAGTCGCTGAAGTCTTCGTAGCCCCGCAGCAGCACGTCGAGCTGGCGCGCCATCGTCTGCGCATCGCCCGAGACCAGCATCCAGAGGTCCTGCACGGCCGGGCCCTGCATGGCGTCGTCGAGGTCGACGATGTGCGGGCGGCCGGGGTCGCCCTCGGCGCTGCCGGCGCGCCAGAGCACGTTGCCGATGTGGCAGTCGCCGTGCAGCCGCAGCGTGGCCAGCGGGCCTTGCGACTCGAACGCGGCAAAGGCCGCGGCCACGGCGTCGGCCGCCGCCGCGGCGGTGACGCGCCAGGCGGGCATCTCGGCGGGTGTGACGATGTCAGCCGCGATCAGGGCCTGCACGGCCGTGTGGGCGTCGGCAGCCGCCAGGTGATGACGGTACTCGAACACCTGCTGCCGACCCACGGCGTGCAGGCGGCCGATGAACCGGCCCAGCTGCGCCAGGATGGCCGGGTCGTCGAGTTCGGGCTCGCGGCCCGCGCGGCGCTCGGCCACGGCAAAGCGGTAGGGCGTGCCGTCGGTGTCGGTCCAGGTGGCCAGCGTGCAGGCCGCGCCTTGCAGTTGCAGCGCCGAACCGGCCCCAGCGGCAGCCTGCAGCGGCAGCGGGGGCACCACCGGCACCTCGGCGGCGGCCAGTTCGAGCGCGAAGGCGTGTTCCTCGAGGATCTGCGCGTCGCTCCAGCGGCCCGGCCGGTAGAACTTGGCCACCACCGCGCGACCGTCTTCCAGCATCACCTGGAAGACGCGGTTCTCGTAGCTGTTGAGCTGCAGCAGCCGGCCGTCACCGCGCAGGCCAGCGGCATCGAGCGCGTCGAGCACCTGCTGCGGGCCCAGGCCGGCGTAGCCTGCCGGCAGTGATGCGACCTCGCAGGCGGTCGTCAATGCCGCAACGCGGCCGGCGGGGTGTCGATGACCACGGCCGCGGTGTATTCGTCGGACGCGAACTCGATCTCGCGCACGCTCACCCCTCCGCGCCCGCTGCGGCCGAAGCCGCTGACCGTGCCCTCCTGCGCCACGTCATCGAAGAACGAGTCGGCAACGTCGTTGTTGTCGGCAAAGCCCTGGCGCTCGCGCCGCCGCGTGGCGACCGTGGCGCTGAGGTTCTCGCTGGCCTGGGCCATGCGGGCCACGGGCACGCTCTTGCTGGCGGGCGCCGGCACGAGTGCGCGCAGTTCGGGCAGCGAAGGCAATTGCTCGGACGTGCAGCGCAGGTACTTCACCTTGCAGGCCGCGAGCACGGATTCCTTGATCTGCAAGCTGCGGCGCGAACTCGGGCGCAGGCCTTCCAGATCGATGGCCGCCAGCACGCGGCCGCTTTCGCTGCAGATGGCAAAGCTGACGTGCTGGTTGCCCAGCAGTTCATACCAGTAGCGAACAGCAGCCGGGTCGTCGGGCTGGCAGAAGCGCACCAGCGGCAGCTTCGACAACAGCACATGCTCGGGCAGGGCTTCGCGCAGCTGGCGGAAGACACGCAACTCCTGTTGGCCAAAAACGCGACGCGCTGTGAGCGGCCACTTCTCTGGCAATGGCGCGGCTTCGCGCTTGGGCGCAAATCGCAGCCACAGTGCGCCCGCGGCCGCCAGCAGCAGCAGCGACAGCGAAGCGACGATCCAGGACAGGCTCATCGGCTAGGTTTCTTTGCAGAGGTCAGTGGAGGAGGCGTACCTGCACGGGCAGCCCGGGCCATGCGTGAAGAACGTCGCATGTTAGCGATCGCAACGGGCGTGACCACCCCTTGCTCGCGTGCCCGACCCGCCGCCCGGGTGGGCTCGCTCGCGATCCGCTACGCTCGCGCCCGATGGAACGCAACACCCGCCAACGCACCGCCATTCGCAATGCCCTGGCGCAGGCGCGCCGGCCGCTGCTGCCCCAGGAGGTGCTGCAGGCCGCGCAGACCGTCGCGCCCCGGCTCGGGCTGGCGACCGTGTACCGCAACCTGAAGTCGCTGGTCGAGGACGGGGAGCTCTGCACGGTCGAACTGCCGGGTGAAAACCCGCGCTTCGAGTTCGCGGGCCGCCAGCACCACCACCACTTCCAGTGCACGAGCTGCCAGCGCGTGTTCGACGTGCACGCCTGCCCGGGCGACCTGTCGCGGCTGGCGCCGCCCGGGTTCACGGTGCTCGACCACGAACTCACGCTCTACGGCCGCTGTGGCGAGTGCGGTGCCCCGGCCGCCTGAGGCTGCGTTGGCGCCCAGGCGCCTGGTCTTCCAGGGCTGGGAGCTGGACGCGCTGGCACGCGAGCTGCGCATCGAGGGCCAGCCCGTCCGGCTGGGCGACCGCGCCTTCGACCTGCTGAGCGCGCTGGCCGCCCGGGCCGGCCAGGTGGTAAGCAAGAACGAGCTGCTCGACCGGGTCTGGCCCGGGCGCGTGGTCGAGGAGAACAACCTCTCGGTGCAGATCGCGGCACTGCGCCGCGTGCTGGGCGCCGACACGGTGCAGAACGTGGCAGGCGTGGGCTACCGGTTGGCCGCGCTGCCGATGGTGGCGGCGCCGGGGCCGCCGGCCGGGACCGATGCCGCCTCCGGCAGCCACCGCCACACGATGCCCGCCACGCTGGTGGGCCGTGACGACGACCTGGGCCAGCTGCGCCGCCTGGTGGCGCAGGCGGCACTGGTCACCATCACGGGCACCGGCGGCGTCGGCAAGACGACGCTGGCCCGCGCGCTGCTGCAGGGTCTGGCGCCGCCGCCCGACGGCCTGCACTGGCTCGACCTGGCCCCGTTGCGGCCTGGCACCGCGCTGCTGCCGCTGGTGGCGCGCGCGCTCGGCCTGATGTCGCCCGTGGAAGCCGCGCCCGACGACACCGCGCGCGCGCTGGCCGCCTGCGACGCGCTGGTGGTGCTCGACAACTGCGAGCACCTGGCCGATGAAGTCGCGGCCCTGCTGGCGCCGCTGCTCGTGCTGGCGCCGCGCCTGCGCTGGCTGGCCACGTCACAGGAAGCCCTGCGCCTGGTGGGCGAAGTGGTGCACCGCCTGGGGCCGCTGAGCGTGCCCGAGGCCGGCCATGCACCCACGGCACCCGGCGCCAGCGCCGCACTCGTCCTGCTGTGCCGGCGCATCGACGCCGCCGGCACCGGCCCGGCCTGGACACCCGATGCGCTGGCGGTGGCGGCCGACCTGTGTCGCCGCCTCGACGGCCTGCCGCTGGCGCTGGAGATCGCGGCCGCGCGCGTGGCCACGCTGGGGCTGGAGGGCGTGCGCCGCCAGCTCGACCAGCGCTTGCGCATGCGCACGGGCCTGCGCTCGGCGCCGAGCCGGCAGCACTCGCTGCTGCAAACCTACGAATGGAGCTACTCGCTGCTGTCGCCGCAGGAGCAGCGGGTGTTCTGCAGCCTGCAGCCCTTTGCCGGCGGCTTCACGGCCGAGCTGTTGCAGCGCGTGCATCGCCACCTCGACGCCCCGGCGGCCGACACCGGCTGGGTGGCGCTCGATGCGCTGCAGGCGCTGGTCGACAAGTCGCTCGTGCAGACCGGCCCGGCCGATGCCGCCGGTGCGCCACGGCTGTGGCTGCTGGAGAGCGCGCGCGACTTCGCCCGGCTGCAGCTCGAGGCCACGGGCCAGGCCGAGGCCGTGCGCCGCGCCCACGCCCACGCACTGGCCGACTGGATGGACCTGGCGCGCAGCGAGCACGACCGGCTGCGCGACCGCGACTGGAGCCAACGCCACGTGCCCGAGCGGCGCAACGTGCAGGTCGCGCTGGCCTGGGCCTGCGGCCACGACGACGCCGACCTGCTGGCCCGGCTCGTGGCCGCGCTCGGGCTGATCGAGACCTTCACGCAGACGGCGTCGGATCTGGTGGCGATGCCGGTGCCGATGCCGCTGCTGCGCCAGGCCTCGCCCGCGCGCCGGGCTCTGGCGCTGCTCGAGCTCGGCTGGGCTCACCACCTCGACGGCTCGGGCGAAGAGGCCACGGCGCTGTCGCTGCAGGCGCTGGCGGACTTCGAGGCGCTGGGCGACGACGCCGGCGCCTATGTGTCGCTCACTCGCCTGATCCGGCTGCACCACGGGCGACCGGGCCAGCAGGCGGAGTTGCAACGCGCCTGGGATCGCCTGCGACGCATCGACGCCACGGCCATGCCGCTGCGCGCCCGGCTGAACTTCGAGAGCAGCTCTTCCTACCTCGTCGGCACGCCGCGCAGCCTGGAGCGCCACCGTGAACTGCAGGCCCTGGCCGAACGCGCCGGCTTCGACGATGTGACAGCGATCTGCCAGGTCAACGTGACCGATGTGCTGATGGTGCAGGGACGGGACGCTGAGGTCGTGACCGAGGCGCTGGCCCTGCTCGAGCGGGGCATGAACCTGCCGCGCCGGCGCGCGCTGGTGTGCCACAACCTGGCGCTGTCGCTGGTGCGCTTGGGCCGAGTCGAAGAGGCACGCGAGCACGCCCGCACCGTGTTGCGCGCGCTGCCCTCACAGGCCTTCCTCGTGCTCGACCTTTTCGCGTTCGCGGCCGCGCGCGCGGGCCGGCTCGAAGACGCTGCCCTCGTGGCTGCGCACAGTGCCGCCATCCGCCACAGCCGCGACGTGCACTCCGAAACCTGCGAGGCACGACTGATCCTAAATCCGGCAGTTACCCCGATGCTGGCAGGCTGGTTGGAGGCCTGAACGGGCCGAGTGTCGACGCGATCTTGTCGCTGACGTAGCGCAGCATAAGAGCCCATCGGTCCGTCGCCTTGAACTGCTCCGCAGCCGCCCTG
>JADCGQ010000046.1 GCA_020248945.1 Rubrivivax sp. | reverse complement strand
GGGAGTCGGGATGGCGCGCCAATTGCGCGAACTCATCGGAGGCAATTCGATCGGAGAACTCCAGCATGAGATGCGGGATGAATTCACAGTATTTGCTTTTCCATCTCGGTCACTCCGTCAAGCGAAAACTTCAATTAATTCAATAACTTACGCGGTCAATTCTAGCGTGCTTCGCTTAAGTTCGGTGGATTGCCTGATGGGCTGCTTGAAGGCTTTTCTGAAGAGCGGCTTCGAGCGCACGTTCTATGACCTGGGGCGCGTGGGCTACTGGGGCCCGCAGAGCAAGAAGAAGGTCGACTTCCAGTTTGCCGACGCGCGTGTGCACGAGCGGCCCGATGCCCAGGCCATTGCCGCGGCCGACGAGAACTGGGTGACGATGCACGGCCCGAAGATCGAGATGCGGCGCAAGAAGGGCGAGGACATCGCGGCGGCGGCGCTGGCGGCCATCGGCGCCATCGAGACGGCGCAGGCCTCGGCGTCTGCGTGTGGCGGCGGTGGCCAGCTGAGCGACGACGAGGCCGATGCCGCGCTGTCGCATCGCCCCTCGGCGGCGGCTGACTGATGGCTGCCGCCGCCACCGCCGGGCTGATCGGCCCCAACGCCATCACGCGCATCGCGAAGGTGCTGCCGGCCTGGCGCGGCACGGCCTTCGCCGAGCAGGTGTTCGAGCGCGCCGGCCTGCGGCAGCACTGGCGCCAGCCGCCGCAAGGCATGGTGCGACAAGACGACGTGCGCGCGCTGCACCGCGCGCTGCGCGAGGCGATGCCGGCCGAGGAGGCCGCGGCGGTGTCGCGCGCCGCCGGCCGCGCCACGGCCGACTACCTGCTGGCCCACCGCATCCCGCACGCCGTGCAGCAGGTGCTGAAGCTGCTGCCGGCGCCGCTGGCCGCGCGCGCACTCGTGGCGGCCATCACGCGCCACGCCTGGACGTTTGCCGGCAGCGGCCGATTCACCGCGGTGCCGCCGCGCGGCGGCCGCCCGTGGGTGCTGGAGATCCGCGACAACCCGCTGTGCCGGGGCCTGGCCAGCGGCGTGCCGGCCTGCGACTACTACGCCGCCACTTTCGAGCGCCTGTTCCAGGTGCTGGTGCACCGCGACAGCGGCATCACCGAGACGGCCTGCGAGGCCTGTGGCGACGACGCCTGCCGCTTCGAGCTGCGCTGGTAGGCCCTCAGTTCAGCGGCGGCGACTTCGTGCCCGGGCCCTGGCGCGCGGTGTCGCGATAGGTTCTGAAGAAGCGGATCCGCTCCTCGTCCGCCGGGTGCGAGGCAAAGGCGATCGGCAGCGCGCCGTCGCCGCGCTCGTCGGCCTCGCGCGCCTTCTTTGCCCGGCCGGCCATGCGCTCGAACAGCAGCACCATCGCCGCCGGATCACGGCCGGCCGCCTGCAGCACGTAGGCGGCGTCGGCATCGGCCTCGCGCTCGGCATCGCGCGAGTAGCCCATGTGCGCCAGCAGCGCCGGCACGCCGGCGATGACGGCGCTGAAGTCGCCCAGCGCCACCGAGGTGGCCGCCGAGACGAGGCCGAAGCGCACCACCGCGTTCAGCCCGTGGCGGCGCCGCACGTGGCCGTGCTCGTGCGCCAGCACGCCGAGCACGGCGTCGTCGGCGCCTTGCAGCAGCTCGAGCAGCTCGTCGGTGATGACGATGTGGCCGCCGGGCAGCGCCACCGCGTTCGCGCCGAGTGCGCCGCCGCCGGCGAAGTGCAGCTCCCAGCGCGCCGGCCCTTCGGGGTAGGCGCGCTGCAGGGCCGTGCCCAGCCGATCGCGCCACTGCGCCTGCACGGCCGGCGGGACCTTGGTGGGCTTGAAGAGGCCGTCCTTCAGCTGCGCGAGCGCGCTGTCGCCGATGGCCTGCTCCACGTCGGCCGGCGTCACGGCCACCACGCCGCGGGCCGCCCAGGGCACGCCCCACACGTAGCCCACCACACCCACCAGCACCAGGCCGGCCAGCGCCGCGAACGTGGCGCGCCAGTGCTGCTGCGCGCGCACGACCCAGCTCTCGCGGTGGCCCAGCCGCTGGCGCCAGGTGTCGAAGACGGCGGCGTCGGCGAAGACCAGCGAACCGCCATGCGTCAATTGCGCCACGCGCTGGCCGTGCCGTGTGCGCTCGGGCCACTGGACGTCGCGCAGCGCCAGGCCGTGGCGGCCGCCGGCCTCGTCCAGCAGCCACAGCGTGCCGCCGTCGGCCTCGGCCTGCACGGCGCGGCCGCGCGCGTGCGTGCCGTCGTACCAGGTGGCGGCGATCGGGGCGGGCATGGGCAGCCGTCCTGTGCTCTGAACTACAAGCCGATGTCGAAGCCCAGCAGGTCGCCGGCGGCGTCACCTGCGGCGGCCTCGTCGGCACGGCCAGCGGCGGCCACCAGGTCGTCGGGGTCGATGCCGGCGTGCACGCGCACCGCCTCCAGCCGCAGCCGCGCGCTGTTGACCTGCGCGAACGGGAAGTACAGGCCCAGCGTCAGCACCGTGAACAGGGTGTTGGTGAACCACAGGCCGGCCAGGTCGCGGGCGCGCAGCCGGCTGTCGAAGCGCAGGTGGCGGCTGGCGGTGCCGTTCCACACCAGGTTCTGCAGCCGGGCGGTGAAGTGCCCGCCCACCAGCGCGAAGACCACCAGGTAGGCCAGGATCAGCGTGATGGCCGCCAGCACCGGCGCGCCGGCCGGCGAGCGCCCGGTGGCGCCCAGGCCCCACAGGAAGAGGCCGCCCACCCCGATGAAACCCAGCAGCACCAGCAGGCCCACGCCCACGCTGCGCAGCCAGAAGCCGTAGAAGCGGCCGAGGCCGACGTCGAAGGCCGTGTGCTCGTCGCCCAGCGCGTAGTGGCGGTGCTGCTGGCGCTTGAGCAGCCACAGGAAGAAGGGCATGGCCGCCAGCATCACCGCCAGCGGTGCCAGGCCGAGCAGGATGTCGCCCCACGCCGGCTCACTCGGGGCTGGCGGGGCGTCGGGCGCGGGCGGGGCTTCGGGTGCGACGAGCAGCGTCAGCACCACGAACAGCGCCGCCACGCCAATGGGCACGGCCATCACCGCGTAGGCCTGCTTGCGAGTGCCGGTGTAGCGGAAGCGCAGGCCGCGCCAGCCGGTGTTGGCCAGCCGGAAGCGCATCGACGAATGCCACAGCGCCGGCCACAGCGCCGCGACGATGACGAAGGCGATCAGGCCCGCCGTGGCCGAGACGTGCCCGGCCCCGCTGTAGGCCGCCAGCATCAGCGCCACCAGCACGTAGCCGCGGAACATCTTCCAGGGGTCGGCGTGGAACGACAGCGGCGCGCCGCCCACCTCGGTGGCGTTGTGGAAGTAGCGCAGCCGCCGCACCTTGGCGAAGGGGTAGTACAGCCCCACCGTCACCAGCGTCAGCAGCAGGTTGACGATCCAGATGCGGAAGTACTCGCTGCCCGAGCCCACGAAGCGCAGGCGCAGTTCGTGCGCGGCGGGCGCGGGCGTGGCCGGGCCATCGGCCGGGTTCAGAGGCATGTCGTTCAAGAGGGGCTCCCTGTTCGCGCTGGCCGGGTCGCCGTGAGCTCGCGACCCGTTCACCCCGCGCAGACACACTCTAGCAAGCGCCGCGCAAGTCCTGCCTCGGGGGCGCCCCTGGCTCCTAGAATCCCTGCCCGATGACTGTGCCTGCTCCTGCCGACCTGCCGACACCGCTGACCGCGCTGTCGCCCCTCGATGGCCGCTATGCGGCCAAGCTTGCGGCGCTGCGGCCGCTGATGTCCGAGTTCGGCCTGATGCGCTGCCGCGTGCAGGTGGAGGTGGAGTGGTTCATCGCGCTGTCGGACCTGCGGCTGCCCGAGTTCGCGCCCCTGTCCGATTCGGCACGGCTGATGCTGCGCGGGCACGTTGCCACCTTCTCGGAAGCCGACGCCGAGGCCATCAAGGCCATCGAGCGCACCACCAACCACGATGTGAAGGCGGTGGAGTACTTCATCCGCCAGGGCTTCGCCGGCATGCCCGAGCTCGAGCGCGCGGCCGAGTTCGTGCACTTCGCCTGCACCAGCGAGGACATCAACAACACCAGCCACGCGCTGATGCTCGGCGCGGCGCGCAGCCAGGTGCTGCTGCCAGCGCTCGACGGCGTGCTCGAGCGCCTGCGCCGCATGGCCGGCGTGTTTGCCGCGCTGCCCATGCTCAGCCGCACGCACGGCCAGACCGCCAGCCCCACCACGCTGGGCAAGGAGGTGGCCAACGTCGCGCACCGGCTGCAGCGTGCCCGCTTGCGCATCGCCGCCGTGGCGCTGCCGGCCAAGATGAACGGCGCCGTCGGCAACTACAACGCCCACCTCGCGGCCTACCCGGATGTGGACTGGGAGGCCTTCGCGAGGCAGATCGTCGAAGAGCGGCTGGGCCTGGCCTTCAACCCGTACACCATCCAGATCGAGCCGCACGACGGCATCGCCGAGCTGTTCGATGCCGTGGCGCACGCCAACACGATCTGCATCGACTGGGCGCGTGACGTGTGGGGCTACGTCAGCCTGGGCTACTTCAAGCAGCGCGTGAAGAAGGGCGAGGTCGGCAGCTCGACGATGCCGCACAAGGTCAACCCCATCGATTTCGAAAACGCCGAAGGCAACTTCGGCCTGGCCAACGCGCTGCTCGTGCACATGAGCGGCAAGCTGCCCATCAGCCGCTGGCAGCGCGACCTCACCGACAGCACCGTGCTGCGCAACATGGGCGTGGCGCTGGGCTACGGCGTGCTGGCGCTGGACAGCCTGGCGCGCGGCCTCGACAAGATCGAAGTGAACGAGGCCGCGCTCGCGGCGGACCTCGACGCCGCCTGGGAGGTGCTGGCCGAGCCCGTGCAGACGGTGATGCGCCGCCACGGCCTGCCCGACCCGTACCAGCAGCTGAAGGATTTCACCCAGGGCAAGCCGATCACGCGCGAGCTGATGCAGGGCTTCATCGCCGGGCTGGCGATACCGGCCGACGACAAGGCGCGGCTGATGGCCATGACGCCGGGCTCGTATACCGGCAAGGCCGCCGAGCTGGCCACGCGCCTTGCCGGCACCACCCCCACCCCCACCCGCTCACCCTGAGCAGGGGACTGAGCCTGGCGAAGGCCCGTGTCGAAGGGCCGTTCCCGAAGGCCCAGCGGCCGCGAGGGCAGGGCATACCCGGCCCAGCACCCTCGCTAACATGCAACCATGAGTGAACGCCGCCCTCCCGCCAAAGCCGCCGCAGGCCCAGCGAAGGGTGATCTGGGTCCCATCCTCAACGGCCCTTACGACGAACCTCAGTTCCACTTCGCCACCGGCACCGACGGCCACCTCGACTACCGCGACCGCCGCCCCGGCCGCCGCGTCTTCGCCCCCGACACGCCCCAGGTGCCGCTGGCCAGCCCGCCGCAGAGCGAGCTGTACGACCTCAACGAGCTGGCGGCCAACTACCGCGATCACCTCGTCAACCTGCTGCGCGATCAACTCGGCCGCTGGCGCGCCGAGGGCTACCCGGGCGTCACCAGCCGCGTCACACGCGAGTTGCTGAGCCACTGGTTCAACAACCCCGAACGCGCCGACCACCACCGCCTGTTCTTCGCCCAGCGCGAGGCCGTCGAAGCCGCCATCTGGCTCAACGAGGTGGCCGACAAGAGCAACCCCGGCACCCACGTCCTGAACCTGCTCGCACGTGCCCAGGCCAGCAGCCGCGACCCCGAGCTCACGCTGCCGCGCATCGCGTTCAAGATGGCCACCGGCACCGGCAAGACCGTGGTCATGGCCTGCCTGGTGCTGTACCACTACCTCAACCGCCAGACCTACGGCCAAGACCCGCGCTACGCCGACTACTTCCTGCTCGTCGCCCCGGGCGTGACCATCCGCGACCGACTCGGCGTGCTGCGCGTCGACACCCAGACCCTGGCCGACCACGACGCGGCCGACTACTATCGCCAGCGCAAGCTCGTGCCGCCGGCCTATGCGCCGCTGATGGCCGGCCTGAACGCACGGCTGGCCATCACCAACTTCCACGGCTTCGAGCCGCGGCTCATCGGCGGCAACAAGAAGAGCCCGCTCGACGGCAAGCTCGGCCCCGACGGCCGCAAGGTCGAAGCCCGTGAAGACGACGCCGGCGTGCTGCGCCGCCTGTTGCCCGGCTTCAAGGCCGGCCGGCGGCTCCTGGTGCTCAACGACGAGGCCCACCACTGCTACCTGCCCAAGGCGAAGGGCCGCGACAGCGACGACGAAAACAGCGCGACGGAGAACGAGCGCGCGGCCGTCTGGTACAGCGGCCTTTGCGCCGTGGCCAGACGCTGGCAGGTTCGGGCCGTCTACGACCTCTCGGCCACGCCCTACTACCTGTCGGGTTCAGGCTGGCCAGCGTACAGCCACTTCCCGTGGGTCGTCACCGACTTTGGCCTGATCGAAGCCATCGAGGCCGGGCTCGTGAAGATCCCGTTCCTGCCGGTCGACGACAGCGCGCAGCACATCGAAGAGCCCGTGCTTCGCAACCTGTACGAGCACTGCAGGGACTTGCTGCCGCGCAAGGGCCAGCGCACGCAGCGCAAGGACGACAAAGCCGAACAAGCTGAGGTCGACGAAGCGGCAGAAGAGGGTGCCAAGCCCGGCAAGCGCGGAAAGTCGAACAAGACCCAGGCCGCTGTCGAGCAACCGCCGCAGCTGCCTTCACTGCTGCTAAACGCGCTCGAACAGTTCTACCGCCACTACGAGGCCTACGAGAAAGGCCAGCGCGAGAAGGGCGAGCGCGGGGCTGACCTGCTCACCAGCCCGCCAGTCTTCATCGTCGTGTGCAGCAACACCACGGTGTCCAAAGAGGTGTTCAAGAAGATTGCCGGCTACGAGGGCGCTGACGCCGAAGGCCGGCCGCTCGTGGTGCCGGGCGTGCTGCCGCTGTTCTCGAACTTCGACTCCACCACGCGCACCGCGCGGCAGCGCCCACCCTCGCTGCTGATCGACTCTGACGCGCTCGAACACTCCGGCCAGATCGACGACGACTTCAAGCGCGTGTTCGCGCCCGAGATCGAGGCCTTCAAGCGCGATTGGCGCATCGCCCACCCCGAGCAGTCGGTCGATTCACTCACCGACGCGCACCTGTTGCGCGAGGTCGTCAACACCGTCGGCCGGCCCGGCAAGCTGGGCCAGCACGTGCGCTGCGTCGTCAGCGTAGGCATGCTCACCGAAGGCTGGGACGCCAACACCGTGACGCACATCGTCGGCGTGCGCGCCTTCGGCTCGCAGCTGCTGTGCGAGCAGGTGGCTGGTCGTGCCCTGCGCCGCCGGCAATACCTTCTCGACCCCAAGACCGGCCGCTTCCCGCCGGAGTACGCCCACATCATCGGCGTGCCCTTCAAGTTCTTCCGCGGTGGCGAAGTCGATCCGCCGCCCATCGTCGAGCCCAAGCCCATCCGAGCGCTGCCCGAGCGCGCGGCACTCGAGATCCGATTCCCGCGCCTGCTGGGCTACAAGCTCGCGCACGCTGCCGACCGCGTCGAGGCAAGTTTCGACGGCGTGCCGCTCTTCAGGCTGGACCTCACCAGCAACCCCGCGCACACCGAACTGGGCACCGCCTTCTCCGGCGAGCGCGAAGCCCTCCGCCTGGACCTCGACCGCCTGCGCGACCAGGAGGTGGTGTTCTGGGCCGCGTCGCAGGTGCTGTCGCGCTACTACCGCAACGACGACGGCCGCGTGCAGCTGGAGCACTTCGGCGATCTGCGTCGCATTGCTCAGGCCTGGTACGAGAGCCAGGTCGACTTGATCGGCGAGCGCGATCCGCGCTTCAAGCGCATGGTGCGTTTTGAAGACGCCACGCGCGTGGCAGCCAGCGTCTTCATGGGCATCGAGCAGGCAGCCCGGCTTCACCCGGCCGCGGCGGCCGGCGGCCCCAGCGTGTTGCCGCTGCTGAACCACCACAACCCGCGCGGCAGCACGACCCATGTGTCGGGCAGCACCACCAAGCCGGTGTTCGCCACCACCAAGAGCCACGTCAACCGCGTGGTGGCCGACACCGACAGCTGGGAGCAGATTGCCGCCAAGACCCTGGAGCAGAACCCCCAGGTCGAAAGCTATGTGAAGAACGCCTTCCTCGGCTTCGAGGTGCCGTACGTCGATGCCACCGGCACCGAGCGCCGCTACCTGCCCGACTTCATCGTGCGCCTGCGCACGCCGCAGGGCCGCCGCTGCAACCTGGTGCTCGAAGTGACCGGCTTTGCCAAGGACAAGGCCGAGAAGCGCTACTTCATGCGCGAGCGCTGGCTGCCGGCCGTGAACGCGCACCTTGATCTCCTGCACACCGAGCCCTGGTACTTCTTCGAGGTGACCGACATCGACCGCGTGAAGGAACAGCTCGAAGCCGAGATCGAGCGCCTCGCGGCCGAAGTGGATGCACTCGCGCCAGCCGCAGGCAAGACAGCCTGGGACGTGTTCCAGGTGCTGATGGCCATGCCTGACGAGATGTTCGAGAACCTGAAGAACCCGGCGCCGGCCGAACACCGCCCCGGCCTGGTGGACGACGAAGAGCACTAGCCCCACAACGATGCCCAAGTACCTGCTCGACACCAATGCCTGCATCGGCATTCGCCAGCACCTGAAGTCGCGTCCGCCGAAAGATGCGGCTCGCCTGGCTGAACACCAGCGGCTGGTGCAGCGCCTTCAGGCGGTGCCGGCTGCGGAGCTGGCGATGTCGCTCATTTCCTTGGGCGAATTGCGCTACGGCGCCGAGAAGAGCCCCGACCCCGCAGCCAGCCGCGCGGAGGTAGATCGCCTGCAGACCCTGGTGCCCGTGCTCGACCTGACCCCGCCCGTGGCCACGCGCTATGGCGAGCTGCGTCGCGCGCTGGAGCTGAACGGGCAGCCGATAGGCCCGCAAGACATGTGGATCGCCGCGCACGCCCTGGCTGCCGGGCTGGTGGTGGTGACGCACAACACCCGCGAGTTCGCCCGCGTGCCGGGCCTGCGCGTCGAAGACTGGACTGCTTGACCATGGCCACCCGAAAGACCGCCAGCAAGACCGCGCCCTCGCCCGCCACGCCCGCGCCACCCGCGCAACCTGTTGATGCCCTGGTGCACGCGGGCGACGGCCGCCTGTTCATCCCCAGCCGCGAAGAAGCCGGCCAGGAGGCCGAGGCACTGGCCGGCCGGCCCACTGCGAAGACGGTGCCGCTGAACCCGGTGACGACACGCGGGCAAGACCCCGAGCTGTACTGGATGCACAAGTACGGCCCGGGCGACGACGAGCGCGCGCTGCGCATCGACATCCGCAGCCTCTACCGGCATGAACACGTCGAGCCCGAGCGCCTGATCGCGCGCCTGTATGCGCTCAAGGCCCAGGCCGCCACGCAGAACGATCTGTTCACGGCCGAGCTGCACGGCAACCCGCTGGCCATCGACGAGCTGGAGAAGCCCGCCAGCTACTACAAGCGCCACGACGCCTGGCGCAACCGGCTCATCCAGGGCGACAGCCTGCTGGTGATGACGAGCCTGCTCGAACGCGAGGGCATGGCGGGGCAGGTGCAGTGCATCTACATCGATCCGCCGTATGGCATCAAGTACGGCAGCAACTGGCAGATGCGGCAGAACGACCGCAACGTGAAGGACGGCGCCGACGACCACCTGAGCGGCGAGCCCGAGGTCATCAAGGCGTTCCGCGATACCTGGGAGCTGGGCATCCACAGTTACCTCAGCTACTTGCGGGACCGGCTGCTGGTGGCGCGTGAGTTGTTGAGTGCGAGCGGGTCGTGTTTCGTACAGATCAGCGATGAGAACGTGCACTTGGTGCGGTCGCTGATGGATGAGGTGTTTGGTAGTGAGAACTTCGTTTCGCAGATTGCTTTCGTCAAGACTAGCGGTCAGACGCCGAAGATGCTCGCTTCGGTGTTCGATCACTTGATTTGGTACTCGACGGATAAGGGTGCCTGCAAGTACCGGCAAATGTTCGAGGAAAAGCCATTCGTCGAAAGCCTGACCGAACGCTACGTTTGTGTTGAGACCCCTGGGGGCAAGCTGATTGATCTCAGCGTCGCGCAGAAGGCTGGTGCTGCACCAATGCCAGAGGGCCGTGGCCTTCGACTGCGCGACCTTACTTCCCAGTCCGGTTCAGAAAACTCGAGGTTCATCTACTCCTTTCAAGGAAGCGAGTTGCGGCCCACAGGAGGTCGCGGCTGGTCGACAAATGCGGCCGGGCTGGACCGCCTCAAGGAGTTGGGTCGCCTACACCTAGTTGGGACAAGCTTGCGATGGAAGAATTACCACGACGACTTTCCGTTCCGTGCGATCTCGAATCTTTGGACTGACACCGGCGCAAGTGGCTTCGGTGAGAGCCGCGTCTATGTGGTGCAAACGCAAACAGAGGTCATCAAGCGTTGCATCCTAATGACCACTGACCCCGGCGATCTCGTGCTTGATCCCACCTGCGGCAGCGGCACTACGGCGCACGTGGCCGAGCAGTGGGGCCGGCGCTGGATCACCTCAGACACCAGCCGCATTGCGCTCAATATCGCCAAGACGCGGCTGATGACTGCGACCTACCCTTGGTACCTTCTGGAGGACAACGTAGGCGGTGACATTCGCCACGGCTTTCAATATAAGGCCTCAGAACAGGTGACGCTAGGCGTCTTGGCTGGCGATGAAGTTGCCGAGAAGCGGCGCATGTTCGATCAAGCATTGGTCGACAAGAAGAAGCTGCGCGTCGCCGGCCCCTTCACGGTGGAGACGCTGCAAGGCTTCGAGCCGCTGCCGCCCGAGGCGCTGGCCACCGCGCACGCCCGCCCGGCCGACACCCAACGCTTCAGCGACCGCGTGTTCGAGCACCTCAAGCACGCCGGCATCAAGAACGGCCTGAAGAACGAAACCGCGGTGTTCAACCGCGTCGACGCCATCAACGAGCAGATGGGCGACGGCGGTGCGCTGCACGCCGAAGGCTGGTACCCAACGCCGGCCGGCGAGCGCAAGGCCTACTTCCACATCGGGCCGCAGTTCGGCACCGTCAGCAAGAAGGCCGTCAACGACGCCATCCTCGCCTGCCGCCGCCGCGCCGATGCCGACTGGCTGGTGATCCTGGGCTTCGGCTTCGAGAGCGATGTCGACAACCGCAGCGTCACGGTCAAGCTCGGCAGCTTCGAGGTGACCAAGGTGCGCATGCACGACGACCTCATGCAGGACGGGCTCATCAAGAAGGACAAGAAGGCCGCCAGCTTCGTGACGATCGGCGAGCCCGACATCGCCACCGTGCCGGCCAAGCTGCCCGATGGCAACCCCGGCGTGGCGGTGGAGATCCGCGGCCTCGACCTCTACGACCCCATCACCGACGAAGTGAAGCCGCGCAACGTGGCCGACATCGCCTACTGGATGGTGGACGAGCACTACGACGGCAGCAACTTCGTCGCCACGCAGGTGTTCTTCTGCGGTGGCGACCACGACGAGTTCGACAAGTGGAAGAAGGGCCTGTCGGCGCTGGCGCTGGCCGACGCCAAGGCCAAGGTCGAGAAGACGCTGAAGCTGGAGCTCGACGACGAGGCCTTCGAGCGCGTGTACGGCCACCGCTCGCACCCCATCGCCGCGCGCAAGGGCCAGCGCGTGGCGGTGCGCGTGATCAGCCAGTTCGGTGAGGAAAGTACCAAGGTGCTGGCGCTGTAGCCCAGGCTGCCAGCGGCCCGGGCGGCGGGCACAATCGGCGCATGAGCTTTCGTGCGCAACTAGACGCCGCCACGGCGCGCCACGCCTCGATGCTGTGCGTGGGCCTCGACCCCGAGCCCGCGAGGTTCCCGCTGGCCTGGCGCGGCGACAGCGCGCGCATCTTCGATTTCTGCGCGGCCATCGTGGACGCCACCGCCGACCTGGCCTGCGCCTTCAAGCCGCAGATCGCGCACTTCGCCGCGCACCGCGCCGAGGAGCAGCTCGAACGGCTCATCGCCCACATCCACACCCACGCCCCCGGCGTGCCGGTGATCCTGGACGCCAAGCGCGGCGACATCGGCAGCACCGCCGCGATGTACGCCCGCGAGGCCTTCGAGCGCTACCAAGCTGATGCGCTGACGCTCTCGCCCTTCATGGGCCTGGACAGCGTCGAGCCGTACTCGGCACTCGCCGAAGGCGGCCGTTATCGCGGCAAGGGCCTGATCCTGCTGTGCCGCACCAGCAACCCCGGCGGCGCCGACCTGCAAGGCCAGGCGCTGGCCAGCGGCGAGCGCCTGTTCGAGCACGTCGCCCGGCTGGCCGCCGGTGACTGGAGCCGCCAGCTTGGCGGTACCGAGCTCGGCCTCGTCGTCGGCGCCACCTTCCCCGACGAGATCGCCCGCGTGCGCGCGCTGGCGCCGACGCTGCCGCTGCTGATCCCGGGCGTGGGCGCCCAGGGCGGCGATGCCGCGGCCACCGTGCACGCCGGCTGGCGGCCGGGCGCGCCGGTGATCGTGAACTCCTCGCGCGCCATCCTCTATGCCGGTGGTGATGCCGCCGACATGCCGACCTTCGCCGCGGCCGCCCGCGCCGCGGCCGAGGCCACGCGGGCCAGCCTGCAGCAGGCGCTGCCCACCTGCCGGAGCTGAACGACATGCCCGCGGTGCCGCCGCCGCAGGACCTGGACTTCACGATCCCGGTGCCGCTGCGGCGTCCGGGTCCCGGCCCAGACGATGCGGCCGCCGTCGTGGCGCCCGAACTGTTGCGCCTGTACCTGCTGCTCGGCGCCGTGGGCATGCTGATCGGCGCTGCGCTGATCGCCGCCGAGCATCCGCGTCAGCCGATGGCGCTGCCGCTGGCACTGGCCTATGCGGTGGTGGGGCTTTCGGCGGGCGCGCTCTTGTGGGCGCCCGCGGCCTTTCGCCGGCGATGGAACGCGGTCGCGGTGGTGCTGCTGGTGGGCGTATCCATCGTCACTGCGGCGGTCGGCGCCCATGTGCGCGGCTATGGCCTGGCGTCGCCCTCGGTCCTGGTGGTGCCGGTGCTGGTGTTCTGCGTCGCGGCGCTGCTGGGCTGGCGCATCGGGCTGGGCCTGGCGCTGTTGGCCAATGTGGCGTTCGGTCTCGTCCAGGCCTTCACCCCGCCCCTGCCGTCGCCGGTGCCCTGGGTGTCGCTGGCCACCGGCCTGGTGTTGGGCCTGGCGATCGCCGTGCTGGCCGGTGGCACGCTGCACGCCAAGATCCGCGTGGCCGTGGCCGCGGCGGCCAAGCGCGAGCGCCGCTTCAGCCGGCTGCTGGCACTGGCCTCCGACGTCTACTGGGAGATCGACGAACAGATGCGTCTGGTGGCCGCCGGCCGCCACAACCACGACCTGCGGCCGCTGGGCAGCACCAGCGACGCCGGCGTGCCCTTCGACGCGCTGCCGGCGCTGCAGATGGACGACGAAGCGCGCGCGCAGATCCGCGCCGACGCGGCGGCGCGGCGTTCGTTCCGCGACCTGCCGGTGGTCTGGCTGCACCGCGATGGCCAGCGCCGCTCTTACCTGCTCAGCGGCGAGCCTCGGGTCGACCGCAGCGGCCGCTTCCGTGGCTTCTGGGGCGTGGCGCGCGACGTCACCGCGATCGAGGCCACGCGCGCCGCGCTGGCCGACTCGCGCCTGCGCTACGAGGCTCTGTTCCGCAACGCGCCGCTGCCGGTGCTGCTGCATGTCGACGCCCGCATCGTTGACGCCAACCCGGCGGCGGCGCGCCTGCTCGGCCATGCCACGGTCGACTCGCTGAAGGGCGTGTCGATCTTCGATCTGTACGCCGACGACACCGACCGCCAGCTGGCACGCCAGCGGCTGCGCCAGCTGGCCACGCAGCCCCTGGGCACGCGGTTGCCCCTGGCCGAGCTGAAGCTGCGCACCGAAGGACGCGTTGCCAACGTCAGCGCCACGGGGGTGCGTGTCGACCTGCAGGGTGAGTCGGCGGTGCTGTCGATGTTCGTCGACGTCACCGAGCGCCACCAGGCCGAGGAGGCGCTGCGCCGCTCCGAGGCGACGCTGTCGCACCTGGTGGACACGAGCCCCGACGTCATCTCGCTGACCGACCTCGAGACCGGCCGCTACGAGATGGTCAACCGCGCCTTCGAGCAGATGAGCGGCTGGTCGCTGGCCGAGGCCGTGGGCCGTACTTCACTTGAGTTGGGCATCTGGGGCAGCGCCTCCGGCCGCGAGCGCTTCGTGCAGCAGTTCCAGCGCGACGGCAAGGTGGTCGATCTGCCGATCCCGTTCCGTTGCCGCGACGGCCGCATCGTGACGCTGATGATCTCGGCGGCGCGCTTCCGGCTCGACGGCCGCGACATGCTGGTCATCAACGGCCGCGACATCAGCGCCCGCGAGCACGAGCGCATGGAGCGCGCGGCCATCCTCGACAACGCCGGCATCGGCGTGGCCGTGACGCGCGACAGCCACTTCGTGCTCGTCAACGCCGAGTTCGAACGCATGATCGGCTGGCGCGACGGCAGCCTGATCGGGCAGCCCGGCCGCATCGTCTGGAAGAGCGAAGCCGAATACGCCGAGGTCGGCCGCGTCGTCGGCCCGGCGCTGGCGCAGGGCGGCAAGATCGAGATCGAGCGCGAGGTGCGCCGGCGCGACGGCAGCCACTTCCTGGCGCGGCTGCGCGCCGGCGTCGTCGACCCGCATCGCCCCGCCGAAGGCGGCACGGTGTGGATCGTCGAGGACATCACCGAGCGCCGCCAGTTCGAGGAAGCGCTGGCCCGCGCGCGCGACGACGCCGAGGCCGCCAACCGCGCCAAGAGCGCCTTCCTGGCCAACACCAGCCACGAGCTGCGCACGCCGCTGAACGGCCTGATGGGCCTGGCCCGCCTGGCGCGCGACCCCGAGCTGCCCGAGCCGCTGCGCGGCCAGTACCTGTCGCAGATCGAGGACAGCGCGCAGTCGCTGGCGGCCATCATCTCGGACATCCTCGATCTGTCCAAGATCGAGGCCGGGCGGCTGCCCATCGAGTCGGCGCCTTTCGACCTGGTGGCGCTGCTGGAGACCCTGGCGCACACCTACCGCACGCTGGCCGAGGCCCGGGGCCTGCAGCTGCTGCTGGAGATCGATCCCGAGGTCGGGCCGGTGGTCAGCGGCGATGCGCTGCGCGTGCGGCAGATCGTCACCAACTACGTCGCCAACGCCATCAAGTTCACCGATCAAGGCTTCGTGCGCATCACGGCGCAGCGGGTGGACGGGGCGGCACCGATGCTGCGGCTGGCCTGCGAGGACAGCGGCCCGGGCATCGAGCCCGAGGTGGTGCCGGAGCTCTTCAAGCCCTTCACGCAGGCCGACCAGAGCACGACGCGGCGCTTCGGTGGCACCGGGCTCGGGCTGTCGATCTGCCGCGAGCTCGCCGCACTGATGGGTGGGCGCGTCGGCGTGGCCAGCGAACGCGGCCATGGCAGCCGCTTCTGGGCCGAGCTGCCCTTGCCGCCGGCCACGCTGCCGCCCGCGGCCGCGGCCAGCACGGTGCCGGGCACCGAGGCCGCCGCGCTGGCCGGCATGCGGGTGCTGATGGTCGAGGACAACGCCGTCAACATGCTCATCGCCGTGGCCACGCTCCAGCGCTGGGGCGTGCGGGTGACCGAGGCCTGCGACGGCCACGAGGCGCTGGCGGCCGCGGAGGCCGCGCCCAGCCCTTCGATGCCGTGTTGATGGACGTGCAGATGCCGGGCATGAGCGGCCACGAGGCCACGCGCGAGCTGCGGCTGCGGCCGGCTGGCCGCGGCGTGCCCATCATCGCGCTCACGGCGGCAGCGCTGGTGAGTGAGCGCGACCAGGCCCTGGCCTCGGGCATGGACGACTTCCTGACCAAGCCCATCGATGCCGACCGCCTGCAGGCCGCGCTGCTGCGCTGGCGCCGCGGGCGCGCGCAGCCGCCCTCGGCCCCTGCGGCCTGATCAGCCGCCGGCGAGCGAGGCCACCGGCACCGGCTTGCCGGTGAGGTAGCCCTGGATCAGCTCGAAGCCGAGGTCGCGGCAGACGGCGGCCTCGGCGTCGGTCTCCACGCCTTCGGCCAGCGGCACGGCGCCGACGTCGATGGTCCAGCGCACCAGGTCGGCCACGCTCTTGCGCTCGCCGTCCGACGCGCGGTCGATGCCACGGATCAGCCCCATGTCGACCTTGACGTAATGCGGCGGCACCTCGAAGAGCTGCTTCATGCGGCCGAAGTCGCCGGCGCCGAAGTCGTCGTAGGCGAACTCGAGCCCCATCTCGGTGATGCGCTGGGCCAGCGTGCGCATGCCGGCGCCGTCCATCACAGCGGTTTCGTGGACCTCGATCACCAGCGCCGGTGGCGGCGCCAGCTCGCGCAGCGCGCGCAGGCTCTGGAAGAAGGTCTCGGTGAAGGTCTCGTCGGGGTCGGTGTTGACGAAGAGCTTCAGGCCCTGCAGGTGCGGCGCCACCGCCGGCACGCCGAACTGGCGGAACGCCGCGCTGAGCTCGGCCTTCAGATTGAGCTTCCTGGCGATGTCGAACAGCCGGCCCGGGGGCTGCTTCAACAGCGGGTGTTCGCAGCGGCCGAGCAGCTCGTAGGCGAACAGCGCGCCGCCCTGGGCCTGCACGATGGGCTGCACCGCGGCCGTGAGGCCCTTGCCGGCGAGCAGCTCGCGGAACTCGCGCTCGTGCTCGACGAAGTTCTGCGACAGCGCCTTGGCCCCCGTCGGCACGAGCATCGTGCGCTCGCCTTCTTCGATGTCGCGCGCGACCAGGCGCGTGGCGCTGTCCAGGCCGAGGCGGAACTCGGCGTTGCCGAAGTGGATGATGTCCTTCTCGACCACCCAGCGCGGGCCGTCGATGCGCTGCCGGTTGACCCAGGTGCCGTTGGTGCTGCCGAGGTCGGCCAGCAGCAGGCGGCCGTCGGCTTCTTCGCGGAACTCGGCGTGCTGGCGCGACAGGCCGCGGGCCTCGACGGCCAGATCGGCACCGGCGTCGCGGCCGATGCGGAACGGCAACTTGGCGATGCGGTGCGTGACACGCGAACTGTCCGTGGCCACGCTTTCCAGGAACCAGGCTTCCATCCCCTCCACTCCACGGTCGCTGCGGCCCTGGGGGCCGTGTTCGCCCGGCTTGGGCGCTGATGCAACGCAATGTAAACCCAAGACGGGACTTGCCGCACGCGGCGCGGGCCACACAATCCGGGTGGATGGAGCCCGTTGTCGTGCACCGCCCCGAGATGCAGGCCTTTGTCACCACCGCCGCGGCCACCACGGCGGTCTGCGCGTACCGCCGCCAGGGCGACACGCTGGTGCTGCACCACACCGAGGTGCCGCCCGCGCTGCAGGGTCAGGGCATCGCCGCGGTGCTGGTGAAGGCGGCGCTGGACTGGGCGCGCGCCGAGCGGCTGCAGGTGCGGCCGGTGTGCAGCTACGTGGCCGCCTACATGCGCCGCCACCCGGAGACCCTCGACTTGCTCAAGCCGCCTGGCTGAGCGCCCCGCTCAGAGCACGCGGGGCAGTTCGCGGCGCACGCGGTTGCGGTCGCCGTGGTCGAAGTGCCACCATTCGTTGGGGATGCCGGCAAAGCCGCCGGCGCGCATGGCCGTGGCCAGGCAGTCGCGCTCGGCCACCTGGGCCGGCGTCAGTTGCCCGGTGGCCAGCAGTTCGGCGTGCAGCGCGGGGTGCGACAGGCGGCTCATCTCGTCGAAGCCGCTGCCCATGTCGGCCTCGGTGCCGGCGGGTGAGCGCAGCGTCACGTCCACCGCCATGCCGTAGCTGTGGATGCTGCCGCGCTCGGGATTCGCAAAGTACTCCTGCTCCGGCGTGCCGGCCACGTCGACCCAGATCGCCTCTTGCACGCGCTGCGGCCGCAGCGCATCGAGCACCAGCAGCTGCCAGCCCGGGCGTGCGGCGGCCAGCCAGCGGGCGGCGGCCTCCAGCCCCTCGGCGGCCTCGCGGCGCAGCCAGGCGCAGTCGAGGCGGCCGTACAGGCTGCGACCGGCGAAGTTGTGGGTGCCCACGTAGCGAAGCTCGTGCGCCACGCCCACCAGTGTGCGCAGGTGGCGGTAGTCGGCGTGGGCGGCGATGTCCTCGACGCGGATCATCGGCAGGGCAGGGTGGGAGTCGACACGCGGGGGATCATAGTCAGCGTGGTTACTTTTCACCCCCTTGCCCGACCCGATTCACCGCTGCCTGGGGTGCGCGCTCGACACCATCGTGGCCACGGTGCCCTGAGCACCGACACAGCCCACGGCCCGAAGGCCGAGCCAGGAGAACCCCCATGTTCGAGAGTCTCACCGCCCCCGCGTCGACGATGCCCGAGCCCGGCTCGGCCCAACTCAGCGCCTGCCTGACGCGCATGCTCGACGAGATCGACTACGGCATGCTGCTCGTCGGCGCCGACGCGCAGCTGCTGTACTGCAACCACGCCGCCCGGCAAGAGCTCGACGGCGCCCACCCGCTGCAGCTGATCGGCCGTTCGCTGCGCGCGCTGCGCCCGCAGGACGTGCTGCCGCTGCAGGACGCGCTCGACTCGGCCCAGCGCGGCCTGCGCCGGCTCGTCACGCTCGGCAACGGCGTGCAGCGCGTCAGTGTCTCGGTGGTGCCGCTGCCCGAAAGCGCGGCTGAGAAGGCCCGCGGCGAGGGCCCCGCGACGCTGCTGGTGCTGGGCAAGCGCCAGGTCTGCGAGCAGCTGTCGGTGCACGGCTTTGCGCGCAGCGTCAACCTCACGCCGGCCGAAACGCGGGTGCTGGAGCTGCTGTGCAGCGGCGTGCGGCCCACGGCCATCGCGCGGCAGCAGAACGTGGCCGTCAGCACCGTGCGCACGCAGATCGGCAGCATCCGCGCCAAGACGGGCGCCGGCAGCATCAGCGAGCTCGTGCGCCAGGTGGCGGTGCTGCCGCCGCTGGTGGGCGCGCTGCGTGGCGCGTTCGTCATGGGGGCCCGCTAACATCCGGCCGCCGCGGCATCGGCGCCCGGCGCTCTTTGCCGCGCCCGCCGCGACTGCCCTGATGCCCCACCCCCTGACGTCTGATCGCGCCCTGCCGGACGTGCCTGCCGCCGACATCCCACCGGGCATCCCGATGACGCCCTCGCTGCGGCGTCTGGCGGCGCGCGGCATCGTGCGGCGCTACCGCCGCGGCACGCAGTTCATCACCGAAGGCGACCACGGCGACACCTTGTTCATCGTGCTCGAGGGCCGGCTGAAGGCCTTCAGCGAAGACGCCGACGGCCGCGAGGTGCGCTACGCCGAGTACGGGCCCGGCGACTACGTCGGCGAGATGAGCCTGGACGGCGGCCCGCGCGCCGCCAGCGTGGCCACGCTGGCACCCAGCCGGCTGGCGATGGTGACGCGGGCCACGTTGCACGCTCACCTGGCGGCCGAGCCCGAGTTCGCGTTCGAGCTGCTGGCCAAGGTGATCCGGCGCGCGCGTGCCGCCACGGTGGGCCTGCGCGAGATTGCGCTCAACGATGTCTACGGCCGCCTCAAGCGCCGCATCGACGACGCGGCCGTGCCTGCCGATGGCGGCCGCCGCGTGGCCGAGCCGCCGTCGCACGCCACGCTGGCGGCCTCGATCGGCTGCACGCGCTCGATGGTCAGCCGCGTGCTGAAGGACCTCGAGCGCGGCGGCTGGCTGGCCGTGGAGCCCGGCGGCGGCTGGTGGCTGCCGCGTGAGCTGCCGGCCAAGTGGTGAGGCGGCGCCTGACGCTGGCCTCAGCGCCGACGCAGCAGACCTGCCCCTGACACGGGATCGGCCGGCAGGGCCCGACGTCCGCGGCGTTGGGGGGCCGCTGGCTCGGGCACCGTCAGTCCATCGGCCAGCAGCGCCGCGGCCTGGGGCGCCGCGAAGCTGGAGCCACTGACCCGCAGCCGCGCGCCGCTGCGCGTGCCCGGCACATTCATGCCGGGGTCGGTGCGCGAGAAGTCCACCGGCATCAGCACGTCCGGGCCCGTGCGCGCCTGCTCGCCATGGCCTGCACTCGGGCCGGCCGCGCTGTGCAGCGTGACGACGCCCTCACGGTCGAAGGCCGCGCCAATGACGCGCATGCCCTGGCGAGCTGGCAGGGTGGCCAGGCCGTTGATTGAACCCATACGCCGGATGCAAGAGCGGGGCGATGCCGGATCGGTTTCCAGTGGCAAGGAGGCCCTCGGGGGGTCGTACTGGCCGTCCTCGTCGACAAAGCGTGCCTGGCGGCCGCGCGGCAGCGCCGTCGCGTTCGTCTGCGAACGGCTGATCCACAGGTGGATGGGCTCGGTCGTCGCCGCATCGGCCTGCACGCCGATCTGCCAGCGGCCGGCGGGCGCCACGGCGTGTGGGCCGAGCGGGCGTGTCGGTTGGATGCACACCAGTCCCAGCGCGGCCTCGTCGCTTGCAGCGCCGGTGACGGGTGCGGCCAGCACCAGCGTGGCGGCTGCGCGGCTGGGCCCAGCCTCAAGCTGCGCGGGCCCGAGCCCGACCGCCTGCCCCATGCGCGCCAGGGCCCGGCTGCCGTCGGGTGCGGTCAGCCAGACGCTGAGGCCGGTGCCGCCGGCTGGCAGCCGCAGCGTGACGAAGCTCGCTGCCTCGTCGTCGGGTTGCACCTCGAGCATCACCGAGGCCCGGCCGCCGGCGGCAAGAGGATCGAACTGCGCATGGCGCAACTCGTCGCGGCTGTTGCCGACGGCCACCACCACGTCGAGCGTCACGTCTTGCTCGCGCAGGACCTTTGCGCGCTCGGCGATGCCGCGTTCGACGAGCGAGCGGCCGTCGTGCGTGGTGCGGCTGGTGCCGTCGCTGACGGTGACGACGATGCGCCTCGTGGCCTTGCCGCGGCAGGCGATGATGGCGTCGAGGCCGTCGAGCACGTAGCGTTCCAGTGCGGCGCTGCTGCAGTCCTGCACGGAGTCGCGCGGGATCTGCACGAACACCACGTCGGCCTCTTGCGCCGCGCCCGCTGCGCCGGGCGCCACCCGGGCACCCGGCGGCGGCAGGTCGACCAGTGCGCCCAGCACCGCGGCGCCGTGCGTGAAGCCATGGCGCAGCGCGTCATAGCCCAGGGCCTCGTAGCAGCGCGCTTCGTCGACGACGCCGAGCCCGGGCACGGTGTGGCGTGCCATCACGTCGTCCAGCTGCTCGCGCGTCAGCAGCGTGCCGTAGCCGGGCTCGCACGGTGCGGCGGCGCCGGGCCACGAGAGGCCGGCGGTGCTGTCGTCCTGATCCCACAGTGCGAGCACGCGGGTTCCCGGTGCGCCAGTCGCCGCCGTGACGTGGCGGCGCAGCAGGGCGTGGGCAAACGGGCAGCCGTGGTCGATGACGCCCAGCAGCACCTCGCCGGCCGATGCGGGCCAAGCCTGCTTCTGCGCCGAGGCGGGGCGCGGCTGCTGAGGAAGCGGTCTCAGTGGCAGGACCGGCAGCGCCAGGCGCAGGCGGTGCGGCCTGGCCTCGGGTTGCGCCAGCCACTGCTGCAAGCGGGCCGTGGTCCACGCCGTGCCCCGGCAGCTGGGCAGGTTCGGATGAGGGTCGTCGACCACCAGTGGCCAGGCTTGAGGCATGTCCTGTCCGGGCCGTCGCAGCAGGGCCAGGCCGGTGGCATCGGCCCACACCAGCATCGGATCGATGCCGGCTCGGTCGGCGCGCGCCCCCAGGGCGCCTGGCCGCAATGCAAAGGCCTGCATCGCCGCCGCCCTCAGGCGAAGCCGAGGCTGAGCTCGACGATTTCGCCGCGGGCGCGCTCCCACAGTTCGCCAATGAGCCCGTTGCCCGGCAGGGTGGAGAGATCGATGTCCGAACCTGTGCGGTAGTACGGCGGCTGCACCTGGGGGTCGGTCGGCTCGCCGCTGAAGAGCATCTGGCTCGACGGGTCGAACTCCTGGTCGGCCGGCACCTGGCGGCCGTCGAAGCTGGCGCTGGGCACCGAGGCCGCAGCGCCTGCGCGGTGCGCCATGTAGCGGCCGATGACGGTGCCGAGCAGCCGGCCGGCGAGGTTATCGACCGGGAAGTGCACGCCCGCGACCACCCGGTTCATCGAGATGCGTTCAACGAGGCGCGTGAACTGCAGGTTCAGCGCACGGCGGCCGTGGTCGTCGGAGTCGGTGCAGTTCAGCAGCGCGCGCAGCACCTCGTACACCACGTAGGCCTGCGTGCAGTGGCCGCTGGGCAGTGCGCCATGGCCCGGCGTGGTGATCATCGGCTGCACCTGCGGCGAGTAGTCGAGCGGCCGCCAGCAAGCCAGATCGTGCTTGAAGCGCATCTGCACGAACACCGACAGCTCGATGGCGGCCTCCAGCACTTCGCGCGTGCGGCGCATGCGCTCGGTGTGGATCGGCACGAGCGAGCCCCAGAAGGCGAACTGGTCATGCAACTGCGTCAGGATCTCGGGCTGACGCTCCTCGCGCAGCTGCGCCCAGCCGAGCACGAGGTCGATCTGGCCGCGTTGGGGCGGCTTCGCGTCCGGGCTGCCGGTGAACACCGCCATCGGCGGGGCGATCAGCGTCGCCAGCGCATGCGGTGCACCGTCCGCATCGCGCACGACCATGCGGGTGCCGTGGCTGCCGACGGCCTCGTCGGCCCGCAGCTCGACGAAGTCCAGCGGCCGCAGCAGCTCTTGCGTGATGAGGTAGCTGCGCACCCAGGGTTCCCAGCGGAACAGGCGTTGCGGGTCGGCGTTCATCGGCGCCAGGGCCCAGCGCACGGCCACGGGATCGAGGTCGATGGCCGCTGCCCGGTGGCGGGTCAGGGCCGTGGCCTGCAGCGGCGAGTGCGGGTCGCTGACCGGTCCTCCGACCGGGCCGCCCACGGGGCCGCCCACGGGGCCGCCCACAGGTCCACCGACCGGCCCGCCGACGGGCCCACCCAGACTCTCTGCCATCTTTGCCTCCTGCCCGCGTGCCGCGGAAATGGTGTGTGGTTCAGCCCAAGGGCGCGCCCGCGGTGGCCAGCGCGCGTGCGAAGCGTTCGCGCGCGGCCTCACCGCCTGCGGGCGCGTTGCCCAGGTAGTCGCGGATCGTGAAGCCCGGCTCCAGGGCCAGCAGCCGCTGGATCGTCTGGCGGCCGGCCACCACATCGCCGCTCTCGACCTGGCCCAGGGCCAGCGCGCGCAGCGTGGGTGGGTGATGCCGGTTGGCCATCAGAGCCCGCTCGGCGAGCGCGATGCCGCGCGGATACTCGCCCGCGATGATGGCCGCGGCGCCGCACAGCGCATCGAAGTAGTGGCGTTGCGGATCGAGCGGCGACAGCGACAGCGCGGTCTCGGCGTGGCGCCAGGCCTGTGCTCCTTCGCCGCGGAAGCCGTGCACCACGCTGCGGTAAAGCCAGGCCAGGGCTTCGTTCGGGCCGCAGGCCAGGGCTCGTTCGAGCGTGGTCTCGGCAGCGGCCAGGTCGCGCAACAGGTGGCATTCGACGAAGCCCTGCGTTGCCAGGGCCAGCGCGTTGTCGGGGGCGGCCTGCAGCGCCACGCGGGTGTGCGACAGCGCCTGCGCCGCGTCTTCGCGGGGTGTCAGCGAGAGCAGTCGCGTCGTGCGCAGCACCCACCACTGCGACAGCCAGGTGCGCGGCATGGCTTGCAGCGGGTGGCGCTCGACCAGCGTCTCGAGCACCGGGCGCGCGCGTTCGAAGTCGCTGACGGCGGTGCGGTGCATCAGCTGCAGGCCCGCCAGGTGCAGCGAGTACGACTGCAGCGAAGGCAGCGAGTGCGTGCCCGTGCGCTCGACCTGCAGCGAGGCCACGGCCGCCATCAGCGCCATCGCGACCTCGGCGGTGTAGTCGTCGTCGGGCTCGAGCAGCAGGTCGGGGTCGAGCGTGTCGGTGCGCGACCACATGACCGTGTCGCCCGGGGACTCGACCAGTTCGACGGTCAGGCGCCAACGCGCATCGCGCAGGCGCGTCAGCGAGCCCGTGACGAGGTAGCGCACATCCAGCCGTGCCGCCAGCTCGCTGGCGGTGAGGCCGCGTGAAGCCAGCGCGTTGGCCGATCCGCGTGCGATCACGCGCACCAGCGGGTTGCGCGCCAGCCGCAGGCTCAGGTTGTCGGCCACCAGGTGGCCGGCGCTGAGCTCGTCGCCATGGAGCCCGCGCACGTGCAGCGGCATCACCGCCATGCGCGGCAGCTGGGTGTCGTGCGACGGCGTGCGGATGTCGGGGCGGGCTGTCGCGGCGCCGGCGGTGCCGTGCGGCACCGCCGTCACCGGGTGCAGCCGGAAGCAGTGCAAAGCGCTGTCGAGATGCTTGACGAACAGCGCGCCAAGGTCCTCGGAGTGCGCGTCGACGCCGTCAAGCAACTGGTCGCGTGCCTGCACGGTGGCGATGGTCTCGCCCGGGGCGGCCAGCGCGGCCACGCGGGCGGCGACATTGACCCCGGGGCC
The DNA here is from genome assembly GCA_020248945.1 of Rubrivivax sp. GTDB lineage: Bacteria > Pseudomonadota > Gammaproteobacteria > Burkholderiales > Burkholderiaceae_C > Rubrivivax. The sequence goes on along the minus strand of JADCGQ010000046.1, from coordinate 12,821 downwards.
GTAGATGTCGAGCCCGTCGACCACCACTTCGGCCACATGCAGCCCGGCGCGCAGCCGCGGGCAGGCGTCCGCGGGCATCGACCGGGCCACCAGGCTCATGCGCTCGTGCAGCCAGAACGCCGCCTGGGCCGCCACGGGGGCGTCGTTGAATTCCAGCAACAGGCCGTCTCCCAGGCTCTTCACCAGCCGCCCGCCACCCGCGGGCAGCAGGAGCTGGCGCACGTCGTCGACAAAGCGCCGCCAGCAGCGGATGAAGGCCGATTCGTGGGCCTGCATCAGGCGCACCGATTCGACGACGTCGACGATGAGGACCGCCCGCCACAGGCGCGGCAGTTCCATCCCTTCGTCGGCTCCCCCCTCTGGCTCTTGTCCCATCATTCCGTGGTTTGCTCGCCCCTGGATGGGCGGCGTCCCCATTTTGGTGGACGCACGGAGACGATTTCAAGAATCGCCTCAGCCAGCCTGCGGCGCCCCAAACCGCCGCTCAGGCTTCGGCGCCCTCTGGAACACCGGCGTCAGCTGCGGCAGGCGCGCTTCGATGTCGGCGATGCGGCGCTCGCCGGCCGGGTGCGTGGACAGCCACGGGGCCTGCTTGCCGCCCGACAGCCGCGTCATCTTCTGCCACAGCGTCACGCCGGCCTTGGGGTCGTAACCGGCCTGCGCGGCGATGATCAGGCCCAGCGCGTCGGCCTGCGACTCGTCGTCACGGCTGAACTTCAGGCCCAGCAGCTGGCTGGCGCCCGCCGCCGCCGCATCGCCCAGGCTGCCCAGCCCCAGCAGTGCCGCGCCGCCGCGCAGCAGCAGCTCGGTGCCGCCGGCCTTGACCATGCGCTCGCGCGCGTGCTCCAGCAGCGCGTGGGCGATCTCGTGGCCCATGATCATGGCCACCTCGTCGTCGTCGAGCTTCAGCTTGACGAGGATGCCGGTGTAGAACGCGATCTTGCCGCCGGGCATGCAGAAGGCGTTGACCTGGTCGCTGCCGAGCAGGTTGATCTCCCAGCGCCACTGGCGCGCCCGCTCGTTGCAGGCCGGCGTGAACGGCACCATGCGCGCACCGATGTAGCGCAGGCGTTCGAGCTGCGGGCCGCCGGTGGCCAGCGCACGCGCCTTGCGGGCCTCGTTCAGCATCTGGGCGTACTGCTGCTGTGCCATGTTCTCGACGTAGCTGGCCGGCGCCAGCGACGCGGCGCGTGAACGCCGGCACTCCGGGATCTGGGCCAGCGCCGGCGCCGCGGCCCCGGCCAGCAGCAGGCCGGTGAACAGGCGCCGGCCGTGCGCGCCCGGCGCGGCGGCCGCGGAGGTCGTGGCAGTCGGGTGGCAGCTGCAGCCGAAGGGGGAGGCGAATCCGAACATGGAGTCATCGTACGCCGCAGCCGTTCAACCCCGGTCGCCTGCAGGGTGCTGGCGCGGGCGGTGCGGGTCGCGCGCCTCAGGCCGCGCCGATGCGGGTGTCGAGCACGTCGCGCAGTTCAGACTGCGAGCCGATGTCCAGCGTGCGGTAGACCTTGCGCGTGTGGTCGATCACCGTGGCCGGTGCCACGCCCAGGCGACGGCCGATCTCGGCCTGCGTCAGGCCGGCGTAGAGGCCGCGGCAGACGGCGATCTGGCCGGCCGTGATGGGCAGCGCCCGCAGCGCCCGCTCCAGCGCCACGCGGTGCGGCTCCAGCCGGCGCAGCGTGATCTGGGCCAGCGGCGGGCTCTCGCCCTGCGCCGGGCGCAGCAGCTCGCCGCGGGCCACGAACTGCCCGGCCGGCGTCTCGTGCACGATGGACGGCGGCGGTGCCAGCGCCACCGCGGCGCGGCCGTCGGGCGTGGCCTGTTGCGCCGCGCGGTCGCGCAGGCGCAGCAGCAGCATCGACAGCAACGGGTCGGCCAGCAGCGCCAGCGGCCGCGACAGCCGGTCGCGCGAGGCGCCGCCGGCGGCCATCAGCAGCAGCCGCTGCGCGCCTGCGCTGGCGTGGCACAGCGTGCCGTCCAGCGTGAGCAGCAGCGTCTCGGGTGGCTCGGGGCTGGGCACATGGCGGTCGTCCGCCACGGCCGGGCCGGCGGCGGCCAGGCCGGCCGCAAAGGCCGGCAGCACGGCGGCCAGGCGCTCTTCGTTGTCGCGCGTGAAGCGCCGCTCGCCGGGCCCGCGGTACAGCACCAGCGAGCCCAGCAGCTGCCCGGTGCGCGCCCGCACCACGGCCTCCAGGCGCGTGCGCAGGCCCTGCGGGCGCCAGATCTCGTTGTAGAGGTCGCTGCGGAAGAAGCCCTCGTGGTCGAGCTCGTCGGCGCTGCGCACGCCGGCCGGGCTGCGGCGCAGGCTGTCGAAGGCCGGCATCACCTCGGCCTCGCGGCGGTTGTGGAACTCGTCGAAGTACAGCTGCGCGATCTGCGCGTCGATGGGCCCCTCGATGAAGTAGCGCACGAGGCGGCCTTGCTCGTCGGTCCAGTCGAAGAGGTTGCGGCTGCTGGGCACCACGCTGTGCAGCGCCTCGAGGAAGGCCGGCACCAGCACTTCGGGGTGCAGGCCGAGATCGCACAAGGCCTGCAGCGCCACGAGCGAACGCGCGGCGCGTGAGGTCGGCGAAGGGGTGGAACGGGTGCTGGACATGGCCAGGGAGTGTCGACGCCCTCGCCCCGCGTGCCCATCAGCAAGCCTGACGAAATCGATGGGCCGGGACCGCACGACTGCCCCCTTGGCGTGGGGTGAATGCGCCGCCGCCGCTGCGCACACTGGCCCTCGAGCGTGTAGGCACGCCCCCACCCGCCATCTCACCATCGCCAGGAGCCCCATGAACCCCATCACCGCCCCCGCCCCGACGCCTGCAGCCGCGCCGTCCCGTGTCCACCCGCCCGCGCCGGCGCACCCCACCGGGCTGACGCTCGAAGAGAACACCCTCGCGCTGCTCGACCGCGCCGCCGCGCAGGTGGCCGATGGCCAGGCCGTCGCCGCGTTCCGCCTGCTCACGCCGCCGCTGTCGGCACTGTGGAGCGAGGCGCGCGCCACCGGCCAGGCCGAGGCCATGCGCCAGTGGTGCCAGGCGCACCCGCTGCACGGGCTGCTGATGCAGGACCCGTTCACGCACCGTGCGGTCACCAAGCCACGGGGTTATGCCGGCGACGCGGTGATGATGGACTTCATCTACGACGGTGCCCCGCCCAGCGGCACCACCGAGATCGGCGCCGGGGTCTTTGCGGCCACCACGCGCGCCGGCATGGGCCTGTCGGTGCGCTACCGGCGCCAGCTGCTGCAGAGCCTGATCGACGACACCGTGGTGCGCCACGAGCAGGCGCGTGTGCTCTCGGTGGCCGCCGGCCACTGCCGCGAGCTGCAAGGCAGCCTGGTCGAAAGCGCCGGCTTCGGCGGCGAGTTCGTGGCGCTCGACCAGGACCCGCTGTCGTGCCAGGAGATCGCGCGTGCCCATGCCGGCCATGCGGTGCGCGTGGTCAACCAGGGCGTGCGCGAGCTCGCCGGCAGCGCCCAGGGCAGCGTGCTGGCCGACGCGCTCGGCAGCTTCGACCTCATCTACTCCGCGGGCCTGTACGACTACCTGCCCGACGCGCTGGCCAAGCGGCTGACACGCCGGCTGCTGGCCATGCTGCGCCCGGGTGGCCGCGTGCTGATCGCCAACTTCGTGCCCGGCGGCAGCGGCCGCGGCTACATGGAGCTGTTCATGGACTGGACGCTGGTGCTGCGCACCGAAGCCCAGATGCGCGAGCTGGCTGATGCAGCCGGCGCGGCGCACGTGAGCACCTTCGCCGACCCGCAGCGCAACGTCGTCTACGCCGAGCTCTGGCGCGAGGTGCCCGAGCCCATCTGATCGGCGCCTTCGGGGTTGTCTGCCGCGGCCACCGGCGCGTCGAGCGCGTTCACCTCGCGCCGCAGCCACTGCAGCATCAGCAGCGCCGGCGCCGCCAGCACCGTGCTGAGCAAGAAGAACGCCGGCCAGCCGATGCTCTCGGCCAGCACGCCCGCCAGCGGCCCCACCCAGACGCGGCCGACGCTGGCAAAGGCGCTCAGCAGCGCGTACTGCGTGGCCGTGAAGCGCTGGTTGCACAGGCTCATCAGGAAGGCCACGAAAGCGGCCGTGCCCATGCCGCCGCTGATGTTCTCGAAGGCCACCACCATCAGCAGGCCGCCGTCCACCGGCGTGGGCGTGGCCAGCGAGACGAAGCCCCAGTCGAAGGCCGGCAAGGTGAGCCCGGGCAGCACGCCCTTGCCCGAGACGGCCAGCCACCAGAAGCCCAGGTTCGACAGCAGCTGCAGCACGCCGAAGAACATCAGCGAGCGCCACAAGCCCAGCTTCAGCATCAGCGCGCCACCGAGCAGCGCGCCGCCGATCGTCATCCACAGGCCCAGCACCTTGTTGACCACGCCGACCTCGGCCGAGGTGTAGGCCATGCTCTTGAGCAGAAACGCGGTCATCAGGCTGCCGGCGAACGCGTCGCCGAGCTTGTAGAGCACGATGAACAGCAGGAAGGCCGCCGCGCCCTTGTGGCTGAAGTAGTTGTCCAGGCCCGACAGCAGCGTCGTGAAGCCGGCGCGGCGTGCCGCCCAGGCCGCCAGCGGCAGCGTGAAGCCGATGCCCAGCAGCAGCGCCACCAGGTCGACCCAGCGCTTCTGCAGCGGCGCCGGCAGCGAGCTGCCTTCGATCAGCGGGCCCGCCAGCGTGCGCGCGATGTCGGTGCCGAAGCGATCGGTCAGCCACCAGCCGGCGGCCACGGCCAGCAGCACGGCGGCAAAGCCGCGCAGGTCGCGCCCGGCGGGGGCCGGTGGTGTCGCCGAAGGGGTGCGGGCGGCAGCGGCGCCAGCGAGGGCAGCAGCACCGCCGACACCACCGCCGCGCCGGCCATCAGCATCGCCATGAAGCGGTAGACCTCGGGCCAGGTCCAGCCGGCGGCCTGTGCGGGGTCGGTCCAGATCATCGCGATGCCGCCGGAGAGGATCATCGCCAGCCGGTAGCCCATGACGCCCAGCGACGCGCCCATGCCGCGCTCGGCCGGTGTCAGCAGGTCGGTGCGGTAGGCGTCGACCACGACATCCTGCGACGCCGACAGGAAGGCCACCACCACCGCCAGCAGCGCAAAGGCGCGGATGCCGGCGCTCGGCTCGGTGGCGGCCAGCGCCCACAACGCCAGCGCCAGCAGCAGCTGCGTCGCCACCAGCCAGCCGCGGCGCCGGCCCCAGCGCTGCGCGATGGCCGCCGGCAGCTCGAAGCGGTCCATCAGCGGCGCCCACAGGAACTTGAAGGTGTAGGGCAGGCCGACGAGGCTGAGGAAGCCGATGGTCGCGAGATCGATGCCGTCGAGCGTGAGCCAGGCCTGCATGGCCTGCCCGGTGAGGGCCAGCGGCAGCCCGCTGGCAAAGCCCAGCAGCGCCACGGCGACCAGGCGGTGCAGCCGCTGCAGCGAGGGGATCGAGGGCATCAAGCCATTCTAGGCAGCGCCTGCGGCCCTGAGCCGGCGCGCGCGGGCGTGCCGCTGCGTCAGCTCTTCAGGCCGGCAGGCCCAGCGAGCGCCAGACGCGCTTCAGGCCACCGGCCGTCCACCACGGCGCGGTCGGCACGGTGCTGCGGGCCGGCGCGCCCTGCCGGATCGGCGGGCGCTCGAGCAGGCGCAGCGGTGGCGGTGGCAAATGCGGGGGCATGGCAGCGGGTCGAGGGCACGGCGGCATCGAGAAACCGCCGTGGCGTGACTCTAGGTACATGCGCCGACGCAAACAACGGAGGCTGCCGCAAGTACAGTCTGCAGAATTGCAAACTACGCACCAAGGACAGCACCGACATGGCCCAACTCGACTGGAGCGATCTGCGGCATGCGCTGGCCATCGGCGACGGCGGTTCCGTGGCCGAGGCGGCGCGCCGGCTGGGCGTGAACGCCACCACCGTGCAGCGCCGGCTCGATGCGCTGGAGGCCAGCCTGGGCGCGCGCCTGTTCGAGCGCACCCGTGCCGGCTGGCACCCCACCGACGCCGGCCGCACCGTGCTGGCGCAGGCGCGGCGCATGGCCGACCAGGCCGACGAGATCGAGCGCCAGGTGCTCGGCCGCGACCGCGAGCTCACCGGCGTGCTGCGCCTGACCACCGCCTTCGTCGCCATGGAGCACCTGCTGCCGCGCCCGCTGGCCGACTTTGCGCGCGCCTACCCGGGCATCGAGGTCGAGGTGGTGGAGAACGCCTTCCTGGTGGATCTCGCGCGGCGCCCACCCGATGCCGCAGGCGGCCCCGCGCGCCAGGCCGACGTGGCGCTGCGCCTGTCGGCCCAGGTGGCCGAGCACCTGGTCGGGCGGCAGCTCGGGCGCTCGCACTGCAAGGTCTACGCGCTGCGCGGCGGCGCCGGGCTGCCGCAGGCGCTGACGCCGCTGCCCGAGCTGCTCAAGCATGCGCCCTGGGTGGCCTTCGAGCGCGACGGCGCTGGCCGCGTGTACGACCACTGGATGCGCGAGCACCTGGTGCCCGAGCAGGTGCGGGTGCGCGTGGACATCTTCAACGCCGCCGCGGCCATGCTGCGCACCGGCATCGGCGTGGCCGTGCTGCCCACCTTCATGGAGGAGCGGTTGCCCGAGCTGATGCCGGTGTCCGAGGTGATCCCGGCGCTCAGCGTGCCGGTGTGGATGCTGACCCACCCCGACCTGCGCAGCACGGCGCGGGTGCGGGCCTTCATGCGCTTCGTCGGCGACGCGGTGGCCGAGCGGCTGCGAGAAGCCGACTGACCCCCTAGGCCGCCAGCCCCGCATCCGCGGGGTTGGGCCCGGTTTCATCCTGCCGCCGGGGGTGGTGGACCGCTTGGCGTGGCGCCACAGTGCACGCTCAGCCGCCGCATGTTGGCGACGCCACCCATCGGGAGCATCCACCATGACACGCACACTGCACACCCTGGCCGCTGCGGCAGCCCTCTGTCTGGCCGCGGCCGGCACAGCCCAGGCCGCCCCGGTGACCTTCACCAAGCTCACAGGCCTGACGGGCGACTCGCCCGCCGGTACCGCGGTCTTCAAGGCCGACCTCAGCGCCGTGGGCCTGGCCAGCATCCTGTCCATCAGCATCGCCGACAACAGCTTTGGCCTCGGTGGAGCGGGCGGCCAGTTCTCGGGTTTCGACCTCGACGCCATCAAGCTGTCGAGCGCCGACTGCGCCACGGCTGCTTGCGCTTCGGGGCTGGCCGGCCTGTCGGTGTTCGATTTCTTCTCCGGCATCGTCTTCGCGCCTGGCGCGCAACGCGCACCTGTCGACCCCAAGCTGTTCGGCACCGACGCCGCCGGCACCGGCGTCGACAACGCGGTGGCCACATTGGGCGCCTTCGACGCTGACAGCACCACCGTCACCCCCGACGGCTTTCTGAGCCTGGGCGACGGGGGTGTCATCAGTTTCAACCTCACGGGCGCCGTCTCCACGGCCGGGCTGTTCCTGTACATCGGCGAGGTCGGTGACAACGGCGAGTTGGCCGCCGGCAGCATCATCGTGCGCGACTCCACCGTGCCGTTGCCACCGAGCACGGCGCTGGTGGGGCTCGGGCTGGGCGCGCTGCTGGCCGCGCGCCGCCGCCCGGCACGCGCCTGAAGCTTCGGCCTTGAAGGCGGCGCCGCCGCCTTCATGTGCCGAGGATGAACGACGACACCCGCCTGCACGCCGCCTGCCCGCATTGCGGCGCCACCAACCGCGTGCCGGCCACGCGCATCGACGAGCACCCGAACTGCGGCCGCTGCGGCAAGCCGCTGCTCGACGGCCAGGTGCTGGCGCTGACCGACGCCGACTTCGACGCCGTGGCGCTGGCCACCGACCGGCCCATGCTGGTGGACTTCTGGGCCGCCTGGTGCGGCCCCTGCCGCATGATGGCGCCGGCCTTCGCGCAGGCCGCGCAGCAACTGGGCGACCGCGCGCTGCTGGTGAAGGTGGACACCGACGCCAACCCGCAGCTGGCGCAGCGCTACGCCATCCGCAGCATCCCGACGCTGGTGAAGGTGGTGCAGGGCCGCGAGGTGGCGCGCACGAGCGGCGCGCAGCCGGCCGGGGCCATCGTGCAGATGGTGGCGGGCTGACTCAGGCTCGGTCAGCCCCGGCCGCCAGCTCGGCCGGGATGGCCTCGGCCAGGAAGTCGTAGACGCGGCGCACGAGGCGGCTGCCGCGGATCTCGCGGTGCACCGCCAGCCAGCAGGGCAGGGGCGGAATCTTCAGCATCGGCAGCACCGGCACCACGCCCGGCCAGTGGCGCAGGTTGTAGGCCGCGACGAAGCCGATGCCGGCGCCCGCCGCCACCAGGCGCCCGTAGGCCAGTTGGTCGTCGGTGCGCAGCACGAAGGTCTCGGGCGGCAGCGCCAGGCCCATGGCCGCCATGCGGCGGCGGATGGTGTCGTCGCGGTCGTAACCGATCAGGCGGTGCTGGGCGATGTCGTCGGGCCGCCTCGGCAGGCCGTGGCGGCGCAGGTAGCTCTCGTGCGCGCAGGCCACGATCGGGATCTCGCCCAGCTTGCGCGCCACCAGCGAGGCCTGCGCCGGCCGCACCATGCGCACCGCGATATCGGCCTCGCGCCGCAGCAGGTTGGCCAGCGCATTGCTGGCCGCCAGCTCCACCTGGATCCCCGGCTCGGCCTGCTGCAGCCGGGCCAGCACCAGCGGCAGCAGGTAGCTCGCCGCCACCTGGCTGGTGGTGATGCGCACGGTGCCGGTGGCGGCCTCACGCCCGCGGGCCAGCGCGCGCGACAGCTGCTCGGCGCCGTCCTGCATCTGCCGCGCCGCGTCGGCGATGGCGCGGGCCAGTGCCGTGGGCTCGACACCGCGGCCCGTGCGTTCGAATAGCGGCGCGCCCAATTGGGACTCGAGCTCGGCCACATGGCGCGACAGCGTCGGCTGGTGGGTCTGCGTGGCACGGGCGACGGCGGTCAGGCTGCCGGCGTCGAGCACGGCCAGGAAGCTGCGCACCAGGTGCCAGTCGAAGCGGCCAGGGTCGGGTAGATCCATACCGAAGCGTATAGCAGACATCAAGGTCCAGACGTAGCCGGATGGCGCGGGACTGCCGACACTGACTTCATCGACGACACGGCGCCAGGCGCCAGATGGAGCATGCGATGAAGACGGCCTTGGTACTCGGCGCCCGCGGACGCTTGGGCGATGCCTGCGTGCAGGCCTTCGCCCGCAGCGGCTGGCGTGTGGCGGCCCAGGTGCGACCTCGGCCCGGCGATGCCGCGCCGGAGCCCGCGAACGTGATGCGCCTGGCCCTCGCCCTGGACGACACCGCCGCGCTGGCCCGTGCCGCCGCCGGGGCCGCGGTGGTGGTGCATGCCGTCAACCCGGTCTACACCCGCTGGGAGGCCGAGGCCCTGCCCGCGCTGCGCCAGGGCATGGCGGTGGCGCGTGCGCTGGGTGCGCGTCTCATGCTGCCGGGCAATGTCTACGTGTACGGCCAGGCGATGCCGCCGCGGCTCGACGAGGCCACGCCGATTGCACCCGACACCCCGCATGGCCGCATCCGCGCCGAGATGGAGGCCGCGCTCGAGGCCGACTCGTCGCTGCGCAGCACCGTCATCCGGGCGGGCGACTTCTTCGGCCATGGCCGTGGTTCGTGGCTCGACCTGGCGATCGCCAAGGACCTGGCCCGCGGCCGCCTCGTCTATCCCGGTCCGCTGGACCGGCCCCACGCCTGGGCTTACCTGCCCGATCTGGCGCAAGCCTTCGTGGCCGTGGCCGAGTGCCGCGACGACGGCTCCGCGTTCGAGACGCTGCACTTTGCCGGCCACACGGCCACGGGGGCGGAGTTCATCGCGGCGCTGCAGGAAGCTGCCGCCTCACTGGGGCTGACGCCACCTGGTGGCTGGCGGGTGGGTGGCTTTCCTTGGCCCCTCATCCGCGTCGCCGGCCTGGTGTGGCCCATGGGCCGAGCGCTGGCCGCGATGAGCCACCTGTGGCGCACGCCGCATGCGCTGGAGGGCCGGCGCCTGGCGGATCGCGTGGGCCCCGGCGCCCGGGCGCTGGATCGGCCGCTCGCGGACGCGCTGCGCCAGGCCCTCATCGACCTCGGGCATCGGCCGGATCCCCTGGCCGCGCCCGCTTCTGCGCTGCGGGGCTGACTCCCCGTCGCCCTGCTGAACCCAACCCTGAAGGAACCAGCCATGACCAGCGCCACCCTGCCCATTTCCCATGCGGCGGAGCCGAGCCCGCCGCGCAACCGCCTGCTCGGCGGCCTCTTCATCGCCGAGGCCCTGCTGTCGTTGGCGCCGGTGGTCGTGCTCGGTGCGGCCATCGGCTGGCCCGCCTCGCTCGACGCGCCGGCGGCCCAGCAGCTGGCCGCCGTCGGCGCCGCGCCCGATGCCGTGCGCCTGGGCTACGTGCTGTACCTGCTCTACTCCATGGCCGTGGCGCCGCTGCTCATCGTGCTGGCGGCGCGCACCTGGGGCAGCCTGGCGCACCCGGCCGCAGCCACCGTGGCGGCATTTGCGGCGCTGTCGGCGCTGGCGCGCTGCATCGGCATCCTGCGCTGGCTGACGGTGATGCCGGTGCTGGCCCAGGCGCACGCCGGTGCCGACCCGGCCACGCGCGCGCAGATCGAACTCGTGTTCGAGGCCACCACCACCTGGGGCGGCGGCATCGGCGAGATCCTCGGCGTCAGCCTCTTCATGGCTGTGGCGCTGGCGGTGCTGGCCGCCGGCGCCTGGCAGCGGCGCACGCTGCCGCGGCCGCTGGCCTTGCTGGGCGGTGTGTCGGCCCTGGCGCTGCTGCTGCTGGCCCTGCCGGTGGTGGGTGCGCCAGAGCTGATGCCGGTGGCGCTGGCGGTGAGCCTGCTGTCGGCCTGGATGCTGGCGGTGGGCATCGCCCTGATGTGGCGGCGGGCCTGAGGCGGGTGCTGTGAAGCCGCTGGCGCGGTGCTGCGCTATCGTGCCGGCGCCCCGCCCCTTCCATGCCCGACACCCCCTCTGCGCTTCTCGAGGTGCGCGACCTGCGCGTCACCCTCGCCACCGCCGCCGGCCCGTTGGCGGCCCTGCGTGGCGTGAGCTTTGGCGTCGAGCGCGGCCGCACGCTGGGCCTCATCGGCGAAAGCGGCTGTGGCAAGAGCCTCACCGCGCTGGCGCTGATGGGTCTGCTGCCCGAAGGCGCCACCGTGAGCGGCTCGATACGGCTCGAAGGCACCGAGCTCGTCGGCCTGCCCGAGCGCGACTGGTGCCGGCTGCGCGGCGACCGCGTGGCCATGGTCTTCCAGGAGCCGATGACGGCGCTGAACCCGCTGCACACCGTGGGCGCACAGATCGCCGAGCCACTGCGCCTGCACCGCGGCCTCGGCCGCGCGGCAGCGCGTGCCGAGGCGCTGCGGCTGCTCGAGCGCGTGCAGATGCCGCAGGCGCGCGAGCGGCTCGATGCCTGGCCGCATCAGCTCTCGGGCGGGCAGCGCCAGCGCGTGGTGATCGCCATCGCGCTGGCCTGCGGCCCGGCGCTGCTGGTGGCCGACGAGCCGACCACGGCGCTGGACGTGACGCTGCAGCGCGAGGTGCTGGCGCTGATCACGCAGCTGGTGCGCGAAGACGGCATGGGCCTGGTGCTGATCAGCCACGACCTCGGGCTGGTCGCCGACCATGCCGATCAACTGCACGTGATGTACGCCGGCGAGATCGTCGAGCGCGGCCCCACGGCGGCGGTGTTCGCGCAGCCGGCGCATCCCTACACGCGCGGTCTGCAGGCGGCGCGGCCGCGGGTCGGGCTGCCGCGGGGCACGCGGCTGGCCACCATCGCCGGCCGCGTGCCGGCGCTGGCCGACATGCCCGCCGGCTGCGCCTTCGCCGAGCGCTGCCCGCTCGCGGGCGACGACTGCCGCGACGCGCCGCCGGGCGAACGGCCGGCCGACGACGGCACCGCCGGCCACGCCGCGCGCTGCCTGCGCGTGGGCCACGGGATGCCGCTGTCCGCATGACGAGTGCCGCCCCCCCGCTGCTGCAGGTCGAGAACCTCGCACGCCGCTACCGCCTGCCGCGGCGCAGCCTTTTCGCGTCGGCACCCGAGGTCGAGGCGCTCGCCGGCGTGAGCTTCCGGCTCGAGGCCGGCCGCAGCCTGGGTATCGTCGGCGAGTCGGGCTCGGGCAAGAGCACGCTGGCGCGCCTGGTGATGGCGCTGGAGCGGCCCTCGGCCGGCCGCGTGCTCTTCGACGGTGTCGACCTGCACACGCTCGATGCCGCGGCGCTGCGCCGCGCCCGCGCGGGCTTGCAGATGGTGTTTCAGGACCCCTACGGCTCGCTGGACCCGCGGCGCAGCGTGCTGCAGACCGTGGCCGAGCCGCTGGCGGCGCTGCACGGCGCCGGCGCCGCCGAGCAGCGCACGCGGGCCGCCGAGGCGCTCGAGGCCGTGGGCCTGCCAGCGGCCGACCTGGCCAAGTACCCGCATGAATTCAGCGGCGGCCAGCGCCAGCGCATCGCCATCGCGCGCGCGCTCGTCACGCGGCCGCGGCTCATCGTGGCCGACGAGCCGGTGAGCGCGCTCGACGTCAGCGTGCAGGCGCAGGTGCTGAACCTGATGCGCGACCTGCAGCAGCAGTTCGGCCTCGCCTACCTGTTCATCAGCCACGATCTCGCGGTGGTGGACCTGCTCTGCGACGAGGTGCTGGTGCTGCAGCAAGGCCGCGTCGTCGAGGCCGGGCCGCCGACGCAGCTGTTCACGGCGCCGGTGCACCCCTACACGCGCCGCCTCGTCGAGGCCGTGCCGGGCACGGCGCGGCGGGCAAACCGCTAGGAGCGTGGGCGGCAGAACTTCGCCGAGCACATCAAGTTAGCCAAGATCGGCACCGACGCGGCTACTCGGCCGGTTTTGAGCACAGGGGCCTCGTTTGACGCCCTGCTGGACGCTGTAGAGCGTGGGTGAGGCAACG
>JADCGQ010000045.1 GCA_020248945.1 Rubrivivax sp. | reverse complement strand
TCGACCACGGTTGATGACCCCCCGCCCCCCCCAGCCCCCAATCCGGGGCCCCAATACACTGACCAGACCTACAACGGATCGACTCGCTGCGCGTCGTCGATCTCAGGGCTCTCCAGGCTCATACCTGCTTTGGAAAAGACTCCCGGGGTGGCCCCGGGTGGGGCCAGATGGCCTCAACGCACGACGAAGACCACCGCGGTGCGCGCCGGGATCGTGAAAGCCCCGCTGCCGGCCGCGTAGCTGGCGCTGGCGGCGCGCCGGTCGGTGCCCGTGGCGTGCACCGGGTGCAGCTCGAAGGCCTTGCCGGCCAGCGCCGGCACGGGCACGGTCTCGTCGCTCAACCCGGTGTTGATGAAGTAAGCCAGCTCGCCGAAGTTCGCCCCGGCGTAGCCCGCACCGTCGACATGGCCCACCAGCACCGTGGGCAGCTGGCCCGAACCCAGGTTGTGGAAGCGCAGCCGCGCGCGGATGTCGGCCGCCGTGCGCAGGCGCAGCAGCGTCGTGCTGGCGCGGATCTTCATCAGGTCCTTGAAGGCGCCGTTCGTCCAGGCGATGGTGGCGGCGTCCATCTTCAGCGAGGCATCGCCCAGGAAGGGCCGCATCACCGACCAGCTGCTGGCGTTGTCGGCCGCGCGCGGCAGGCCGACGCCGAAGTTGTGCGTGGCGCCCGTGGGGTCGTAGGCGTTGAACCAGTCGCCGCTGTCGTAGCTGTTGCGGTCCAGGCTCTTGCTGCGCAGGAACTCCACCCCGGCGTGCACGTAGGCAATGCCCTGGGCGAAGGCCACGGTCGAGACGCCCAGGATCTGCACCCGCGCCCGGTCGGCGGCGCTGGTGCCCAGCGGCAGCTTCATGGCGTTGACGTCGTACAGCGTCAGGTTGTCGTGGTTCTCGACGTAGTTCACCACCTCGTCGGGCTGGCGCGCGAAGCCGACGCCGCCGAGGTCCTTGAGCGCCAATGTGGCGTCCCAGTGCGTGAGCAGCGTGAAGTCCTCGATGCTGCCGGCCAGGCCGCCCTTGATGAGGTCGCCGCGCCAGCGCAGGTCGTTCAGCGGGCGGCTGCCCGCGGCGGCGTTGGGCGCGTAGTGCAGGCCGTTGATCCAGCCCTGCTCGGACACCAGCGCACCGGCGTTGTCGCAGCAGCCGCCGCCGCGCACGGCATCGCGCAGCTTGTCGCCGAAGCTGCCGATGCGGCTGCCGGCCAGGCCGCCCTGGCGCGCCTGCACGAAGCGGGCGTCGTTGGCCACCTCGCCGAAGTTCCAGCCTTCGCCGAACAGGTGCACCTCGCGGCCGGCGGCGGTGTTGACGGCGTCGCGCAGCCGCTCCATCACCGGGCGCGGCAGGTGGCCCATGATGTCGAAGCGGAAGCTGGCTATTCTGTAGTCGCGCGCCCACAGCGCCACCGAGTCGATCATCAGCTGGCCCATCATCAGGTGCTCGGGCGCGGTGTTGTCGCAGCAGGTGCTGTTGGTCACGGTGCCGTCGGCTGTGAGCCGGTGGTAGTAGCCGGGCACGATGCGGTCGAGGATGCTCTTCTCGTTCTGGCCGCTGGCCGAGGTGTGGTTGAACACCACGTCCATGCCCACGCGCAGGCCGGCGGCGTGCAGGCCCATCACCATCTGGCGGAACTCGCGCACGCGCACGGCGCCATCGGCCGGATCGCTGGCATAGCTGCCCTCGGGCGCGTTGAAGTGCAGCGGGTCGTAGCCCCAGTTGAAGCAGTCGCTGCCGGCGGTGGCGTTGATGGCGGCCTGCTGGGCCTCGCCATCGGGCGCGCCGCCCGGGCTGGGCGTGGTGCAGCCGGTCTCGGGCACGGTGGCGATGTCGAACACCGGCAGCAGGTGCACATCGGTCACGCCGGCATCGGCCAGGCTCTTGAGGTGGCGCATGCCGGTGCTGGCGCTGCGCGCAAAGGCCGTGTACTTGCCGCGCTCGGCCGCTGGCACGCTGCTGTCGCCGACCGAGAAGTCGCGCAGGTGCAGCTCGTACACCACCATGTCGGTGGCGGCGGCCACGCGGGTGGGGATGGCTGAGGCGTCCCAGCCCGCCGGCTTGGTGGCGGCCGAGGCGAGGCTGCCGATCCAGCTGCGGCGGCTGTCGGTGGACAGGCTCACCGAGTAGGGGTCGGTGACGAGGTTGCGCACCACGCCCACGCCGCGTGCGAAGACCTCCACGCCGTAGCGGTAGCTCTTGCCGGTGAGGTCGCCACTGCGCGTGGCGCTCCACACGCCGGTGGCCGGGTCCATCACCATCTCGTCGACGGTGGCGGCGGTGGTGGTGGGCGTGTCGTAAGTGAAGACGTAGACCTTCTGCGCGGTCGGCGCCCACAGCTTGAAGCGCGTGCCAAAGGAGCCGAGGCTGACGCCGAGGTCGCGCACGTCGGCCGCGGCAGCGTACAGGTCGTCGAGCGCGCCGGGCACTTGCAGCGTGGTGGCGTTCTGCACGTCACCGGCGCTGTTTTCCTGCACGATGACGAGCTGGCTCTTCAGCAGCGTCGGCACACGCGCCTGGTCGCCAGCCCGCACGCTGAACACCGCGCCGGCGTCGAGCCACTTGAAGCGCTCCACCAGCGCCGCCGGCACCGTGCCGGTGAAGGCGTCGAGCGTGATCGAGCCGTCGGCGCCGTTGACGCGGCCGTCCTTGGGGGCGCTGATCTGCCCGCTGGCCGAGTGGTAGAGCTTGACGGTGCCGCTGGCGGCCACGCGCGGCCAGCGGATCAGCGAGCGGTTCAGCCACACGGCGCGCGCGTCGCGCGTGCTGGCGCTGCGCGTGTCGGGCGGGCTCGTGTAGACGGTGGGGTCGCCCTGCACCATCCAGATCTCGCCGACTTGGGCCGTGATGTTGAGGCTGCCGTAGCTGACGCGGATGTTGTCGGGCCGGCCGTCCTTGTCGTCCTGGTTCGGCGCCAGGCCGTGGATGATGAACTCGACGCCGGTGCGCGTGGCGTCGGCGCTCGGGTTGAGCACGGGGATGTCGAACACCACCTCCTCGGCGCCGGCGGCGTAGCCCGGCATCTGGTTGAAGCGCACGGCGTTCGACCACTGGTCGATGGCCACGCCGGCCGGGATGCGCGCGGTGTCGATGCCGCTGCCGGGCCACAGGTGCAGGCCCCAGTTCGCGTAGTCGCCCGCGAAGCGCTTGTAGTGCACGCGCAGCGTGCGGATGTCGGGCGCGGTGGCGCCGTCGGGGTTGCGCGTGTAGGTGGCGTTGTCGCCCTCGATGCGCCAGATCTCGTTGCGGCCGGGCTGCAGCGTGTAGCGCTGGTCGGCGCCGGCGTGGTCTTTCGTGTCGCCCTGGTGGAAGATGTAGCCGACGCTGCCGCTGTTGGCCACCAGCGGCACCACGTAGCTGCGGCCGAAGGCCGAGGCCGTGCCGGTGAGGCCGGCCTCCCAGGTGGTGGCCGCGGCGGCGTCCCAGGTGTGCAGCGTCCAGCCGGTGTAGTCGCCCGCCAGGCGCTTGTAGTGGATGGTCAGCGTGGTCGGCGTCGTGCCGCCGCCACCGCCGCCACCCCCGGGTGTTGCCGTGGGCACCGCGCTGAGCACGGTCTGCCAGCTGCCGTCGCCCAGGGCCAGCCGCGTGTCGGGCGCCGGCGCCGCGGGCGGCGCCGCAGGGGGCGCGTCACCGCCACCCCCGCCGCCACCGCAGGCCGTGAGCAGGGCCAGGGCAGCAGCCGAAATCAGCCGGGCAAGGGTGGGGAGCAGCAACTTCATCGTGGGGTTCTCCAACGCGCAAGCCGCATGCTATTGAAAGAAAACTACATGTCTGCACCGGGCAAACCCGGGCGATCGGGCGGTTTCCTAGGGGAAAGTGCGTTCAGGGGGTAGTGAAACTACATCTTCTGGGGTCCATTCCCGCCGACCCGGTGCGTCCGAGGGTCCTCCCTACAATCCCGGGCATGACCCAGGCCCACCAATTCGTGCTGACGATGACCTGCCCCGACGCCAAGGGCATCGTGCATGCGATTTCCGGCTTGCTGTACCAGGCCGGCTGCAACATCGTCGACTCGCAGCAGTTCGGCGATCTCGAAGGCGACGACGCCACGGGCCTGTTCTTCATGCGCGTGCATTTCCAGGCGCCGCCGCAGCTGGCGCAGGTGGCCACGCTGCAGGGCCTGTTCACGCACACGGTGCAGCAGTTCGGCATGACGGCGCACTTCCACGCGCTGGCCACACGGCCGCGCGTGCTGCTGATGGTGAGCCAGCACGGCCACTGCCTCAACGACCTGCTGTTCCGCTGGAAGAGCGGCTCGCTGGCGGCCGACATCCCGGCCATCGTGAGCAACCACGAGACCTACCGCTCGCTGGCCGAGAGCTACGGCATCCCGTTCCACTATCTCCCGCTCAAGGCCGGCAGCGGCATCGAAGCCAAGCGTGCGCAGGAGCGCGAGATCGAGGCGCTGATCGAGCGCGAGAAGATCGATCTGGTGGTGCTCGCGCGCTACATGCAGATCCTGAGCCCCGAGCTCTGCACGGCGATGGCCGGCCGCGCCATCAACATCCACCACAGCTTCTTGCCCAGCTTCAAGGGCGCGCGGCCGTACTTCCAGGCCCATGCGCGCGGCGTCAAGCTCATCGGTGCCACCGCGCACTACGTGACGGCCGACCTCGACGAGGGCCCGATCATCGAGCAGGACCTGCAGCGCGTGGACCACACGATGTCGGCCGAGGACTTCACCGCCGCCGGCCGCGACATCGAGTGCATGGTGCTGGCGCGTGCCGTGCGCTGGCACCTCGAGCACCGCGTGCTCGTCAACGGCCGCAAGTGCGTGGTCTTCCGCTGAACGCGCCATGCCGCGCCCGCCCGCTGCCGCCCTGGCGTCGTTGTTTGCCAGCCCCGACGACGTCGAGGCCGCGTTCTACGAGGCGCTGCAGCGCGGCGACATCGAAGCGCTGATGGGCTTGTGGGCCGACGACGACGAGATCGTCTGCGTGCACCCCGGTGGCGGCGGCCGGCTCGTGGGGCCGGCGGCCATCCGCGCCAGCTTCGAGGCCATCTTCGCCAACGGCGGCATCCCGGTGGTGCCGCAGCAGGTGCACCGGCTGCATCAGCTGGGCGCGGCGCTGCACCACCTGGTCGAGCGCATCGAAGTGATCACGCCCGAGGGCCGGCAGGTCGGCTGGGTCGTGGCCACCAACGTGTACGTGAAGGCGGCCCAGGGCTGGCGCCTGGCTGCTCACCACGCCAGCCCCGCCGAGCCGCAGGAGCCCGCCGTGGCCAGCGCGGAAGGCCCGAACACGCTGCACTGAGCCCCTTGCAGCCGCACCGCTTCGACTACCAGCCGCCGCCCTGGCTGCCCGGCGGCAACGCGCAGACGATCTGGGCCGCGCTGCACGCGCGGCGCTTCGACGGCGAGCCGCCGCGCTTCGTGCGCGAGCGCTGGACGGCGCCCGACGGCGACTTCGTCGATGTCGATCACCTGGCCGATGCCTCGGGCCAGGTGGCGCCGCAGGCGCCGCGCCGGCTGGTGCTGTTCCACGGCCTGGAGGGCAGCAGCGCCAGCCCGTACGCGCAGGCCTTTGCCGCCGTGGCGCGCGCGTGGGGCTGGGCCTACAGCGTGCCGCACTTCCGCGGCTGCAGCGGCGAGCTCAACCACGCGCCGCGGGCGTATCACTCGGGCGATTACGAGGAGATCGGCTGGATCCTGCAACGCCTGCGCGCCACGAGCCCGCAGCCGCTGCTGGCGGTGGGCATCTCGCTCGGGGGCAACGCGCTGCTGCGCTGGGCGCAGGAGGCCGGCGACAGCGCCGCGGCCACGGCCACCGCGGTGGCCTCGGTGTGCTCGCCCATCGACCTGGCCTCGGCCGGCCGCGCCATCGACCGCGGCTTCAACCGGCGTGTCTACGCGCGCATGTTCCTGTCGACGATGGTGCCCAAGGCTTTCGCCAAGTGGCAGCAGCACCCGGGCCTGTTCGACCGCGAGCGCGTGGCCGCGGCGCGCACCATCTACGCCTTCGACGACGCCTTCACCGCGCCGCTGCACGGCTTCAAGGGCACCGACGACTACTGGCAGCGCGCCTCGGCCGCGCCGCACCTGGCGCGGCTGCGCATCCCGGCGCTGGTGCTCAACGCCGGCAACGACCCCTTCGTGCCGGCGCACGAGCTGCCCGGCGCGCAGCAGGCGGGGCCGAAGGTGACGCTGTGGCGGCCGGCGGGTGGCGGCCACGTCGGCTTTCCGCACGGCGGGTTCCCGGGCCGCGTGCAGCAGATGCCCGAAGCCGTGGCCGGCTGGCTGGCCGACCACGCCTGAGGCAGAGGAACCCGGCATGGACGACATCGTCAAGGCCGCGCTGAAGAAGTGGCCCAACGTGCCGCACTGCCACGGGTGGCTGGCGCTCGATGCGCGCGGCCAGTACTACATGCGCGACGACCGCGTGCAGCAGGCGGGCCCCTTCCCGGCCGTGAAGGGCAGCCGCATCGACCACGACAAACTGCGCGAGTTCATCCACCGCAACTACGCGGCCGACGAGCACGGCGCCTGGTTCTTCCAGAACGGGCCGCAGCGTGTGTACGTGCAGCTCGAGGCGGCGCCGTACGTGTGGCGCGTGCAGCCCGGGCCCGGCCACGTGCTGGTGGCGCACACGGGGCAGGCGGCGGGCGCGCTGCGCCAGAGCTATCTCGACGAGCAGGGCCGGCTCTTTGCCGACACCGAGCTCGGCTTCGGCCTCGTGCACACGATGGACATCGAACGGGCCGCACAGGCCGTCGAAGAAAGCACGACGGGCGCCTGGGCGCCCGTCGAGATGCCGTTTGCGCAGATGCCTGCGCGCTTCGGCTACCGCTTGCTGCCGCAGGCCTGAGCGGCCTGCCGCGCGGTTTACTTCGAGGCCGCGGCGGCCGGCGCCGGCACGGCCGGCTCCGCCAGGCTGCCACCCGACTTGTTGGCCAGGTAAACCACGGCGCGGGCGACTTCGACATCGCTGTACTCACCGCCCCCTTGCGCAGCCATCGCGCCCTTGCCCTTGAGCGCCGAGTTCAGCAGCGCCTCGTAGCCCGTCTTCAGGCGCGGCGCCCAGGCCGCGGCGTCGCCGGTCTTCGGCGCGCCGGCGGCACCGGCGGCGTGGCACACCGTGCAGGCGGCCTGGTAGACCTGCTCACCGGTGCGCAGCACGGCGGGGGCCGATGCATCGCGGATCTCGATCTTGCCCACGCGCTGCAGGCGCTGCGCCACGGCTTCGGCACCGAGTGCATCGGTGCCGGCGGCCGGCTTGGCGCCGAAGTCGACGTAGTTGACGAGCAGGATGATCACGACCACCGGCACGACGAACGACGCGACCACGGTCGCGACCAGTTGCTTGGGCGTGCGGATCGGACCCTCGTGGGGCTCTTCGGTCGCGGGGCTGTGGTCGCTCATCGTGGGATCGCTCGAAGGTGCTGCGCGGCCGAGGCCGCCTGGAGGGCCGCCACGGACAGTGCGGCGGACAAAACCCGAAGATTATAGGAGCCGGGCCTGCGGGCAGCTGACGCCCGCCACGGGCCGCACTTTCACCGGGGCCGCGCGGGCTAGAATCGCCGGCTCGACCGCGTGGCGACCGTGGTGAAATGGATATCATTCAGCCCTCCGAAGGCTGCGTTGCAGGTTCGATCCCTGCCGGTCGCACCACTGCTCAGGCCGTGGTCAGCCTGAACCTCTCCGCCAGCGCCCGCGCCAGCACGAAGTCGAGCTCGAGCTCGAGCCGCAACACGGTGTGGCGAGCCGCCTCGAACCCGCTGCCATCGCGCAGCAGCATGCCGTCGAACAGGGTGCCGCAATCACACTCGGTGATCTGCGACGCCACCTGCATCGAGTGCATCGCGCGCGAGGCCAGGGCACCCGGTCGGATGGGACCGAGGAAACATCCAGTCACGGGGTTGTAGGCCCGTCGCTACACTTCGGCGCGCCCGATGCCGATGATCTGCCGGGTGCCGCTGAACATGATCCTGCGTCTCGTCCTCGTCCTGTTGTGCTCGGTGCTGTGGCCCGGGGCGGCTGCCGCCCAGGCGCCTTCCGCGAACGACGGCCGCCAGCGCCTGGCGCTGGTGGTGGGCATCGGCACCGTGGGTGGCCGCGAGGTGCTGCCCTCGGCCGTGCGTGATGCGCCGGCGGTGGCCGCCGCGCTCAGCGCCGGCGGCTACGAGGTGCTGCTGCGCCAGAACACCAGCAGCGCCGACCTGCGCGCCGCCTTCAAGCAGTTCCGCGCCCAGCTCAAGCCCGATGGCCTGGGCCTGATCTACCTCACCGGGCCGATGGCGCAGGTCGACGGCCGCAACCTGCTGGTGCCGGCCGACGCGGCGCTGAACGAGGCTGCAGAGGCGCAGGCGGCGGCGGCGCTGCTGCGCGTGGTGGGCGTGCCGGTGCAGGAGGCGCTCGACGCGCTCGCCGGCGGTGCCGAGGCGCCGCGGGTGCTGGTGCTCGACGGCGCCTACCGCATCGCGCCGCTGTCGCGCATGACGCCCCCCGGCCTGACGCGCCAGCGCACGCCCGAGGGCACGATGGTGATGCTCGGCCACGTGCCGTCCGCCGTGCAGGACGCCCCGGGCGCCGAACCCGCGCCGGCCGAGGCCAAGGACCCGAAGAGCCGCGCCGCCACCCGGCTGGCCAAGGCGATGGCCGATGCGCTGACCCTCAGCAACATCACCGTGGCCGAGGCCTTGCGCGCGGTGCGGCTGGAGGTGCTCGATGCCAGTGGCGGGCGCACGCAGCCGGCGATCTCGGGCACGCTTGCGACGCGGGTGATCTTTGCGGTCAAGCCGAGCACGCCGGCGCTGGCGGCCGCGCCGGCGGCGGGCGCGGCGTCGGCGGCTGCGGCCTTGCCCAAGCCCACGACCACGCCCACCCCCGCGGCTGCGGCGGGGGCTGCGGTCGCAGCCGCGCAAGTAGTGCTGCCTGCCGCACTGCCGGTGCCCGTGCCCGTGCCCGTGCCCGTGCCGGTGCCGGTGCCCGCCCCAGCCGCCGCCAGCGCCCCCGCGCCCGCCGCGGTGGCCGCGGCCCCGGCTGCGGCCGCATCGGCTGCGCCGGCTGCGCTGAAGCCCGTCGACGGGCGCACCGAGCGTGCACCGGGCCAGGGCGAGCGGCCGGTCTACCAGACGCGGGCCAACAGCTACGGCCACGCCGAGGGCGACGTGCTGAGCTACGAGCGGGTCGACACGCGCAAGGACGAGGTGCTGGCCAGCTACGTGATCGCCATCGAGAAGATCGTCGACAACGGCGCGCTGCAGGCCAACGGCGGCCTGTGGCAGCTCGACCCCGAGGGCCGGCCGGTGGGCGTGAAGTCCGAAGACGGCGCCGAGACGCGCTTCGAGCCGGCCGAGGCCTGGTGGTGGGCGCGGCCGCGTGCCGGCGAGGCGCGCGCGGTGCAGTTCGTCGAGACCTACCTGCGCGCCGACAAGAGCAAGGGCCGCATCAGCTGGCGCGGCCAGGCCCAAGTGGGCTCGGCGCGGGTGATGGAGGTGCAGGCGGGCGAGTTCGAGGTGCTGCCCATCCGCGTCACGGGCCAGGGCACCGACACCCCCGAAGGCAAGCCCCCGGTACAGATGACGTTCACGCGCGTCGTGCACTTCGCGCCCAAGCTCGGCGTGCCGGTGGCCATCGACATCGAAGACAACGACGCCAACGGCCGCCCGCTGAAGCGCGAGCGCATCGAGCTCACGCACGCTCAGCAATCACGCACCATCAACAACTGAGGATGCGCACGCTGCTGGCCTTCGGGGTGCTGTGGTTGGCAGGCTGCGCCTCGACGCCGCCCGACGAGCGCGACGGCCCGCCGCTCAAGGTGCCGGCCGACCTGCACCGCACGCCCGACGCGCGGCCGCGCATCGAACCCGTCCGCGTGGGCGGCCCGAACAAGCCCTACGAGGCGCTGGGCCGCCGCTACGTGCCCTTCACCGACGACCGGCCGCTGGTCGAAAACGGCGGCGCCAGCTGGTATGGCCGCAAGTTCCACGGCCGGCCGACGAGCAGCGGCGAGCTCTACGACATGTTCGCGATGACGGCGGCGCACAAGACGATGCCGATCCCGAGCTACGCGCGCGTGCGCAACCCGGCCAACGGGCGCGAGATCATCGTGCGCGTCAACGACCGCGGGCCGTTTGCCGATGGCCGCGTCATCGACCTCAGCTACGTGGCGGCGCTGCGCCTGGGCGTGCTCAACAACGTGGCGCCGGTGCAGGTGCGGCGGCTCACCGCCAGCGACATCCGCGCCCTGCAGAGCAGCGCCGATCGCGCCCGGGAACTGCTCGATCCCTAGTTGCGGCCCACGCGCGCCTTGATCCGGCGCCGCTTTGCACCGATGCTCGCGGGCCCGGAGACCATGTCCGGGCACCATCCCGAGGAGACGCCGAATGGCGACGACGAGCACGCACAGCGCCACCCCGATCACCTTCGTCGTGCCCGGCACACGGCCGGCCACGCGCAGCGGGGGCGGCGGCGGGCCGGTGGCGTCAGACGTCGTCGCCGGCACCGTCAAGGACACCGTGCGCCTGAGCGCGCGCCGCGCCGGTGGCGAACTGCAGCGCCTGCAGGCCGTGCCGGGTGAAGACGTGGTGGTGCTGCGCCTGGCCGACGGCCCGACGCTCGTGCTGCACCCCGAGACCGCGCGCGACCTGCTGCTGGGCCAGCAGGGGCAGGTCAAGCGCAGCGGCAGTGGCGCGGCGCCGGGCGAGGTGGAGGTGCCGGCGCAGCTGCGCTGGCGCGGGCTGGAACAGGCCGCGCCCACGCGCAGCGGCGGCTTCCTGGGCGACATCCTGCTGTCGGCCTTCGAGATCGTGACCGGCCTCGTCAAGGACAGCGCCGTCGACTTCGTGGCCGGAGCCGTGGTGGCCAAGGTCGACGGTCAGGTCGATGCCGGCGTCTACCGCATGACCCGCGACGCGCTGCAGCCGCTGAAGGGCAGCGACCGCAAGCTCACGGCCGTGCCGGCCGCCGGCAGCGAGCCCATCCTGGTGCTCATCCACGGCACCTTCGTCGACACCGTCAGCACCTTCGGCAAGCTGTGGACGATGCACCCGCAGCGCGTCACCGAGCTCTTCGATCGGTACAGCGACCGCGTCTACGCGCTCGACCATCCGACGCTGGGCGTGAGCCCCATCACCAACGCGCTGACGCTGGCCGAGGCGCTGCCCACTGGCGCGCGGCTGCACCTCGTCACGCACTCGCGCGGCGGGCTGGTCGCCGAGGTGCTGGCCCGTGTGGCCGGCGACGTGCAGGCCGGCCGCCGCCTGGGCGATGCCGACCTGGCCTTCTTCCCCGGCGCCGCCTACGCCGGGCAGCGCGCCGAGCTGCAGCGCCTGGCCGCGCTGGTGCAGGCCAAGGGCATCGTCGTGCAGCGCATGGTGCGCGTGGCCTGCCCGGCGCGTGGCACGCTGCTGGCGAGCAAGCGGCTCGACGCCTACCTCTCGGTGCTGAAGTGGACGCTCGATCTCGCCGGCGTGCCGGTGCTGCCGCCGCTGGTGGACTTTCTCGGCGAAGTGGCGCGCCGCCGCGCCGACCCGGCCGAGATCCCGGGCCTGGCGGCCATGATCCCCGACACCCCGCTGGTGCGCTGGCTCAACGAGGCCGAAGAGCCGATCCCCGGCGAGCTGCGCGTGCTGGCCGGCGATCTGCAGGGCGACAGCCTCGGCAGCTGGCTCAAGACGCTGCTGGCCGACGCCTACTACTGGACCGACAACGACATCGTCGTGCAGACGCGCAGCATGTACGGCGGCACCCCGCGCGACGCCACGCGCGGCAGCGCGAGCTTCTTCCTCGACCAGGGCGGCAACAGCACGCACTTCGGCTACTTCGCCAACGAGCGCAGCGTGCGTGCCATCGTCGACGGCCTGCTGCAGGCCGATCCCGCCGGCTGGCGCCCCATCGGCCCGCTGTCGTGGGCGGGGCAGGACAGCGGCGGCCTGCGCGCCGCCCGGCGCAGCTCGGAAGCCGGCAGCGCCGCCGCCGACCGGCCCGCGGTGTTCGTGATCCCCGGCATCCTGGGCAGCCACCTGAAGCACGGCGACAAGCGCATCTGGCTCAGCCTGCGCCTGGTGGGTGGCCTCAGCCGCCTGGCGTACGTCCCCAGGCCAGAGCCCGGCAGCGAGCGCGTGCAGCCCGACGGCGCCATCGGCATGGTCTACGACGACCTGATGGACCACCTCGCGGCCACGCACGAGGTGGTGGAGTTCAGCTTCGACTGGCGCCGCCCGCTCGAGGAAGAGGCCGCGCGGCTGGCCGACGCGGTGGACGCCGAGCTCGACCGCCGCAGCGCCAGCGGCCAGCCGGTGCGCATCGTCGCGCACAGCATGGGCGGCGTGCTCACGCGCACGATGCAGATCGTGCGGCCGGCCACCTTCGAGCGCCTGATGAAGCGCGAGGGCGCGCGCTTCCTGATGCTGGGCACGCCCAACGGCGGCTCGTGGGCGCCGATGCAGGTGCTGTCGGGCGACGACACCTTCGGCAACGCCCTCGCGGCCTTCGGCAGCCCGCTGCGCGACCGCCAGGCGCGGCAGCTGATGGCGGCCTTCCCGGGCTTCATGCAGCTGCAGGCCGACCTGCTCGACACCCGGCTGGGCCTCGAGAAGAGCAGCACCTGGCAGCAGCTGGCCGCCGAAGACCTGAAGCGCGTGCAGGACTGCAACTGGTGGCACCGCGGCGCCGGCGAGGCCGCCGACGCGGCCTACGAGTGGGGCGTGCCGCCGCAGGACGTGCTCGACCAGGCCGTGGCGCTGCGCCGCAAGCTCGACGCGCAGCTGCAGACCGGCAGCGACGGCGCCTTCGGCCGCTTCGTCGACCACACGCTGCTGGTGGTGGGCGACGCCGAGCTCACGCCCGACGGCTACGAGTGGGGGCCCGAGGGCTTCGTCTACCTGAACTCGCGCCACGGCGGCGACGGCCGCGTGCCGCTGGCCAGCGCGCTGCTGCCCGGCGTGCGCACCTGGACACTCGACGCCGAGCACGGCAGCCTGCCCGACGTGAAGAAGGCCTTCGACGCCTACACCGAGCTGCTGGTGACGGGCGACACCGCCCGGCTGCCGCGGCTGGATGCCGCGGTGGCGGCGGCGGCCACCACACGCAGCGGCGGCGCGGCCACCCCGCGCGTGAAGAGCCGCCCCTCGCGGGCGCGCCCGCAGGCCCGGCCCGCGGCCATGGAGCGGCAGGTGTTCAACACCCCCGGCGACAGCACGGCCCAGGACGCCGCCGTCCACGGCACGGCGCTGAAGCTGGTGCTGCTCAACGGCAACCTCGGCTTCGTGCGCACGACGCTGATGGTGGGCCACCTGCGCTCGCTGTCGCTCACCGGCACCGAGGCGGTGGTCGACCGGCTGATCGGCAACGCCATGCGCGACTCGCTCGACGCGGGCCTCTACCCCGACGCGATCGGCTCGCACCAGCTCTTCATCAACACCCGCATCGACCCGCAGAACCCCTGGCAGATGCCACAACCGCAGCGCGTGGTGGTGGTGGGCCTGGGCGAGGAGGGCAAGCTCACCGAGTCCGGTCTCGTCGAGGCCGTGCGCCAGGGCACCATCGCCTGGGTGCAGCGGCTGGCGCAAAGCACCGAAGGCTGCGGCGTGACGGTCGAGCTGACGGCCACCTTGATGGGCAGCGGCGGCGTCGGCATGACGCCGGCCGCCGCGGCGCGCGCCATCGCCACCGGCGTGCAGCAGGCCAACACGCGGCTGGCCGCGGTGCCGCGCGCCGGCTGGCCGCGCGTGAGCCAGCTCACGCTGGTGGAGCTGTACCTCGAGCGCGCCGCCGACGCCTGGAACGGCCTGCAGGTGCTGGCCGAATCGGCCCCGGGGCTGTACGAGGTGGCGCCCGTCATCGCCAGCGGCGTGGGCCCGCTGCGCCGCCAGGTCGACAGCGGCTACCGCGGCACCGGCTACGACTTCATCTCGGCCACCTCGCCGGCCAAGGGCACCATCGCCTTCGCGCTGGACACGCGGCGCGCGCGGACCGAGGTGCGGGCGCAGACCACGCAGTTCGGCCTCATCCAGGAGCTCGTCGGCCGCGCCGCGACCGAGGCCAACCGCGACCCGCGCCTGGGCCGCACGCTGCTGCAGCTGCTGGTGCCGCCGGAGGTGGAGCCCTTCCTGGGCGGCAGCGACCGGCTGCTGCTCGAGGTCGACGAAGCCACCGCGCCCATCCCGTGGGAGCTGCTCGACACCTCGCCCGGCCCGAGCGACCGCCAGGGCCAGCCGAAGCGGGAAGACGACCGCCCCTGGGCCATCCGCACCTCGCTGCTGCGCAAGCTGCGCACCGACAGCTTCCGCCAGCTCGTGCAGGACGCGCAACCCGACGACGCCGTGCTCGTGATCGGTGAGCCCAAGATCGACCGCACGCAGTACCTGCCGCTGCCCGGCGCACGCGCCGAGGCCGAGGCGGTGGCGGCAGCGTTTTCGGGCACCGGCGGCGTTGGGGCAGCGCGGGTCACGGCGCTGCTGGCCGACGACGACGCCACGGCGGTGATCAACGCCCTCTTCGAACGCCGCTACCGCATCGTGCACGTGGCCGGCCACGGCGAGCCGGTGGCGCGCGACGCCACCACGGGCGAGATCCGCCACACCGGCGGCGTGGTGCTGTCGGACAACACCTTCCTCGGGCCCAACGAGATCCGCGCCATGCGCACGGTGCCCGAGCTGGTGTTCGTGAACTGCTGCCATCTGGCCAAGCGCGACGCGACGCAGGCGCTCAACCCGAAGCCGCTGAACCGCGCCGAGTTCGCCGCCGCGGTGGCCGACTCGCTGATCGAGATCGGCGTGCGCTGCGTCATCGCCGCGGGCTGGGCCGTCGACGACATCCCGGCGAAGGTGTTCGCCGAGACCTTCTACCGCGAGATCCTGCGCCGTCGGCCCTTTGTGATGGCCGTGGCC
The DNA here is from genome assembly GCA_020248945.1 of Rubrivivax sp. Lineage (GTDB taxonomy): Bacteria > Pseudomonadota > Gammaproteobacteria > Burkholderiales > Burkholderiaceae_C > Rubrivivax. The sequence goes on along the minus strand of JADCGQ010000045.1, from coordinate 12,086 downwards.
GCCGCGCGCGAGGCGGCCTGGAACGCCGACCGCAGCAGCAACTCGTGGGCCGCCTACCAGGCCTATGGCGACCCGAACTGGGTCTACCGCAAGCAGGCCGATGAAGAGGCTGCCGCAGCACCGCCGCCGCGCGAGGAGTTCCAGACCATCTCGTCGCCGCTGGGCCTGACGCTGGCACTCGAAGAACAGGCCGTGCGCCTGCTGTGGATGGGCGCCGACCGCACCGAGCAGCTGGAGAAGATCCGCCACCTCGAGGCCCGCTTCGGCGCGCTGTGGGGCGGCATGGGCGCGGTGGCCGAGGCCTTCGGCGTGGCCTACCGCGAGGCCAAGGACCAGGGCGCCGCGATCACCTGGTTCGAACGCGCGCTGGCCGCACCCGATGCCAGCGCCACGCTGCGCACCCAGGAGCAGCTGCACAACCTGCGCGCGCTGCGCGGCTGGACACAGGCCCAGCGCCACGAGCCCGGCAGCGACGCCTTCGAGCGCGCGCGGGCCGAGGTGCTCGACGCCGCCGACCGGCTGGCGGTGCTGGCCGCGCTGCAGCCGGGCATCGAGCGCTGCTCGCTCGAGGGCTCGGCCTTCAAGCGTCTGGGCCTGCTGGAGCAGCGCGCCGGGCACCCGGTGGCGGCGCGCGATGCCTTCTCGCGGGCGGCCGAGGCCTACTTCGAGGCCGAGTCGCTGGCGGCGGCGCAGATGGACCCGAAGCTCTTCTACCCGGCGATCAACCGCATGGGGCTGGAGTACGTGGCCTCGTTCGGGCGCCGCGGCTGGGCGGGGCTGGACGACGCGTCGGTGGCCGCGGTGCAGCGCAGCCTGCATGCCGCTACGCAGAGCGAGCCCGACTTCTGGAGCCACGTCAGCCTGGTCGAGCTCGACATGCTGCAGGCCCTGGCGACGCGGCAGCTGGCGCTGGCGCGGCCCGGCCTCGAGACGCGCTTCGCGGCGCTGCGCGACCGCGTGCGCTCGCCGCGCATGTGGGGCACGGTGGCCGACCAGGCCGGGCTCTTGCTGAACACCCACGCCGAGCGGGCGCGTGGCGCCGAGGTCGAGGCGGCGAAGGGGCTGCTGGGGGTGTTGAAGGGGTATGCGGCGAAGTGAGGCGGTAGGGTGGGCGCTTGACTGAAGCCGGGTCTGCGCTCCACCGGCGCTTCGACAGGCTCAGCGCGAACGGTTTCTGGGATCCGTTCGGGCTGCGGCCCCTCCTTTCGGGCTGAGCCCCCCTCCGTTCGGGCTGAGCTTGTCGAAGCCCTGCCTCAGCGCCCGCCCGTCACATCCAGCAGCGCCCCGGTCGTGTAGGCCGCGGCATCCGACAGCAGCCACAACACCGCCTCCGCAATCTCGTCGGCCGTGCCCGGCCGCTGCATCGGGATCAGCGGCGCCAGCTGCCGCGCGCGCTCAGGCTGGCCGCCGCTGGCGTGGATTTCCGTGTCGGTGATGCCCGGGCGCACGCAGTTCACGCGCACGCCCTCGGTCGCCAGCTCGCGGCTGAGGCCGATCGTGAACACGTCGATGGCGCCCTTGGCCGCCGCGTAGTCCACGTACTGCCCCGCCGAGCCCAGCTTGCTGGCCACCGAGCCGATGTTGACGATGGCGCCACCCGTGCCGCCGTGCCGCGTGCTCATGCGGCGCACCGCCTCGCGGGCGCACGAGAAGCTGCCGAAGACGTTGATCGCGAACATGCGCTGCACGCGCGCCGCGGTGTACTCGTCCACGCGCTGCGCCATGTCCACCACACCGGCGTTGTTGACGAGGCCGTCGAGCCCGCCCCAGGCCTGGTCGAGGCTCGCGAACATCGCCACCACGGCCGCGTCGTCGGCCACGTCGGCGGGCAGCAGCAAGGCACGGCCGCCGACCTCGCGCACGCGGGCCGCCGTGCGTTCGGCCGCGGCGGTGTCGCGGGCGTAGTTGAGCGCCACGTCCCAGCCGCGCTGCGCCGCCATCACGGCCACCGCGGCGCCGATGCCGCGGCCGGCGCCGGTGACGAGCAGGCGGCGGCGCGCCGGGGTGGATGGGGTGCCAGGGGCTTGGGTGTTTGCCGATTCCATGCCCGCATCGTAGGCCGTAGCCTCGGGGCCGCATGACAGGCGCCCAGATCATCGTCCTCGCCACGCCGGTGTTCCTGGTGCTCATCGCGCTGGAATTAGCCGTCGGCTGGGCCCGCGGCCGCAACACCTACCGGCTGGCCGACACGCTCACCAGCATCGGCCTGGGCGTGATGAGCCAGGTCACGGGCGTGTTCGGGCGGCTCCTGCGCATCGGCCTGTACGTGCTGGTGTTCGAGCACGTGGCCTTGTTCCAGTTGCCGGTGGACTCGCTCGCGGTCTGGCTCGGCGCGCTGCTGGCGTACGACTTCTGCTACTACTGGCACCACCGCGCCGGCCATCGCGTGGCGCTGTTCTGGGCCGCGCACGTGGTGCACCACCAGAGCGAGGACTACAACCTCGGCACCGCGCTGCGGCAAACCAGCAGCGGCTTCGTCTTCGGCTGGCTGTTCTACCTGCCGCTGGCGCTGGCCGGCGTGCCGCCCGTGGTGTTTGCCACCGTGGCGCTGATCGACCTGCTCTACCAGTTCTGGGTGCACACGCAGCAGGTCGGCCGCCTGGGCTGGTTCGACCGCTGGTTCGTGAGCCCGAGCAACCACCGCGTGCACCACGCCGTGAACGAGCGCTACCTCGACCGCAACTACGGCGGCATCCTCATCGTCTGGGACCGCCTCTTCGGCAGCTACGCCGACGAAGACGACGCCGAGCCCATCGTCTACGGCACACGCGCGCCGCTGCAGCGCTGGTGCCCTCTGGTGGCCAACCTCGATGTCTACCGCGGCCTGGCCTTCGACAGCTGGCATGCCGGGCGCGCACTCGACAAGCTCAAGGTCTGGCTGATGCCACCGGGCTGGCGGCCCGCCGACGTGGCGGCGCGGTTCCCGCGGCCGGCCTTCGAGATCAGCCAGGTGCAGCGCCATGAAGCCGCGGTGCCGCTGCGGGTGCAGGCGCTGGCCGCGGCGCTGTTCGGGCTCGTGCTGGTGGCGACCTCGGGCTTCCTGTGGGTCGCGCACACGCTGGCGGCGGCGCAACTGGCCGGCGCGGCCGCCACGCTGGTGGCGGCGCTGTGGGGGGTGGGGCGGCTGCTCGAAGGCCGGCAGCCGGTGCCGGCTCAGGCCGAGGCGGTCGAGGCCGGCGAGGCGCCCACTTCAGCCGGCCGCGCCAGCCGGTAGCCGGCGCCGCGCACGGTTTCGATCATCGCGGCGCAGCCCGCCGGCGCCAGCGCCTCGCGCAGGCGCTTGATGTGCACGTCGACCGTGCGCTCCTCGATGAAGACATGGTCGCCCCAGACGCGGTCGAGCAGCTGCGCGCGCGTGTGCACGCGCTCGGGGTGCGACAGCAGAAAGCGCAGCAGCCGGAACTCGGTGGGCCCGACGTGCACGGGCTGGCCTTCGGCCGTGACGCGCATCGTCGTCGGGTCGAGCGAGAGCCGGCCCACCTGCACCGCCACGTCGGTGCTCTCGGGCGCCTTGCGGCGCAGCACGGCGCGGATGCGCGCCAGCAGCTCGGCGTTGCTGAAGGGCTTGCCGAGGTAGTCGTCGGCACCGGCGTCGAGGCCCTGCACGAGGTCGGACTCCTGGCTGCGCGCCGTGAGCATCACGATCGGCAGGTTGCGCGTGCGCGCCTGCGCGCGCCAGCGCCGTGCCAGCGCGACGCCGCTTTCGCCGGGCAGCATCCAGTCGAGCACCACCAGGTCGGGCAGCGCGGTGCGCACCACGGTGTCGGCATCGGCGCTGCTGCCGACACACTGGGTTTCGTAGCCGCTGTGGCGCAGGTTCAGCGCCACCAGCTCGGCGATCGCGGGTTCGTCTTCGACGATCAGGATGCGGGGCATGGAGTTCTCTTCGGGTTGGCGTGGCGCACGTCGACGCCCTCGACGCAGTAAATGACTTGCTCGGCCAGGTTCTTGGCGTGGTCGCCCACGCGCTCCAGCGCCTTGGCCACGAACACCAGGTCGATGCCGGCGGAGATGAGGCGGGGGTGGTCGGACATGCAGCTCACCAGGCGGCGCATCAGCTCGTCGAAGCTGGCGTCGAGTGCGTCGTCGTCGCGCAGCACGCGGCGGGCCTGGGCGACGTCGCGGCGCGCGAAGGCGTCGAGGGCCAGGCGCAGCAATTCAGTCGCCAGGCGGCCGGTGGTGCCCACCGCGAGCAGGGCCTGCCCCATCGGCCCGCCTGCGCCGAGCGTGCCGTGCGACAGCAGCCGCGGTACGGCACGGGCCACGCGCGCGGCCTCGTCGCCGATGCGTTCGAGGTCGTGCACCATCTTCGAGACGGCGATCAGCAGCCGCAGGTCGCGCGCCGCGGGCTGATGCCGCGCCACCACGGCCCAGAGCTCGCGCTCCAGGTCCACCTCGGCGGCGTTGAGCCGCTGCTCGAGCTGCAGCACCTGCTGCACGGTCTCGCCGCTGGCGCGGGTGATGGCGTACAGGGCCTGCGACAGCTGCGACTCCGCCAGGCCACCCATGGCCAGCAGCTGGGCGCTGACAGCCTGGAGTTCGGTGTCGAAGTGGACGGGGATCTGCGTGGAGTTCATGGCCGGCGCGGCCAGGCCGCCCGGCGATCGTGCGACAGCACTGTGACAAGGTGGTGACGACGGCGCGGCCACGCCCCCACGGGCGGTGAGGCCCAGAATGCCGCCATGGCCCAGGACTTCCCGACGCTGGAGCACCGCAGCCGCTCCACCCAGCCCGGCATTCAAGAGCTGTCCGATCCGGCCCGGCGCACCATGCTGCGCGGGGGCCTGCTGGCGGCCCTGGCGCCGGCCTTCGCGGCCTGCGCCAGCGGTCGGCCCGGCCCCTGGGCGCGCTCGGCGGCGTCACCCGCGCTCGGCTTCGTGGGCGTGAAGCCCAGCACCACCGACAGCCTCGTGGTGGCCGACGGCTACACGGCCACGCCCTTCATGCCCTGGGGCGAGCCCGTGGGCATCGCCGGCTCGCCGATGCCCGCCTTTGCAGACGACGCCAGCAACAGCGCCGCCGAGCAGGCGCTGCAGATGGGCATGCACCACGACGGCATGCAGTACTTCCCGCTCAAGCCCGGCACATCCAGCGCCAGCCGGCGCGGCCTGCTGGTGATGAACCACGAGTACGTCGACGACGGCCTGCTGCACACCACCGGCCGCGCCGACTGGAGCGCCGAGAAGGTGGCCAAGAGCCAGGCCGCGCACGGCATCTCGGTGACCGAGATCGAGCTGCGCGACGGCCGCTGGCACGCGGTGCGCCCGTCGCCGCGGGCGCGCCGCATCACGGCGAACACGCCCTTCGACATCGGCGGCCCGGCCGCCGGCCACCCGCTGATGCGCACCGCCGCCGACCCCACCGGCCGCCGCGTGCTCGGCACCTTCGCCAACTGCGCCGCCGGCCTCACGCCCTGGGGCACGTTTCTCTCGGGCGAAGAGAACTTCCAGGGCTACTTCACCACCGCCGACCAGCCCACGCAGCACGAGCAGCGCTGGGGCCTGGGCAAGCACAGCTGGTACGACTGGGCGGCGCACGACCCGCGCTTCGACACCGTGCGCCACCCGAACGAGCCGCACCGCTTCGGCTGGGTGGTCGAGGTCGACCCCTACGATCCGACGAGCACGCCCGTCAAGCGCACGGCGCTGGGCCGCGCGGTGCACGAAGGCGCCTGGGTGGCCGTGACGAAGGACGGCCGCGCCGTCGTCTACAGCGGCGAGGACGCGGCCTTCGAGTACATCTACAAGTTCGTCAGCCGCGACCGCATCAAGCCGGCCGGCGGCGGGAGGAGTGCCGCGCAGGCCAACCGCGAGCTGCTCGACCACGGCACGCTGTACGTGGCGCGTTTCGGCGCCGATGGCCGCGGCACCTGGCTGCCGCTGCGCCAGGGCGAGGGTCCGTTGACACCGGCCCACGGCTTTGCCGACCAGGGCGAGGTGCTGATCAAGGCGCGCCAGGCCAGCGACCGGCTGGGTGGCACGCCGATGGATCGTCCCGAGTGGCTGGCCATCGACGAGCGCAGCCGCTGGGTCTACTGCACGCTCACCAACAACAGCGCCCGCGGCCCGGGTGGCAAGGCCGACGTCGACGCGGCCAACCCGCGCGCCAACAACACCATGGGCCACATCATCCGCTGGCGCGAAGACGGCGACTTCGACGGCACCGGCTTCGAGTGGAACCACCTCGTGCTGGCCGGCGACCCCGCCAACGAGCGCCCCGAGGCGCGCGGCAACGCCGTGGGCGACGCCTTCGGCAGCCCCGACACCATCGCCTTCGATCCGCGCGGCGTGCTGTGGGTGGGCAGCGACATCAGCACGTCGGTGCTCAACAAGGCCGACAACCAGCGCCTGGGCAACAACCAGCTGCTGGCCTGCGACGTGGCCACCCGGCAGACGAAGCGTTTCCTCGTCGGCCCGGTGCACGCCGAAATCACCAGCTGCTGCTTCACGCCCGACGGCCGCACGATGTTCGTCAACATCCAGCATCCCGGCGAGGCACCGCGCGGGCGCAACGACCCTGCCGCGCCGCGGCGCTGGAGCAACTGGCCCGACTTCAAGCCCACCGGCCGCCCGCGCAGCGCCACCGTGGTGGTGCGCAAGCTCGACGGCGGCGTGATCGGGACCTGAGAGAGAGCGCGCGCGGGCGACCCCGCGGCCGGTGGCCGCCTACAGCGCCACGATGCGGTTGCGGCCGCCTGACTTGGCGCTGTAGAGCGCGCGATCGGCCGCCCCGAGCAAGGCCGTCAGATCGTGCGGCGGCGCGGCGGCCAGGCCGATGCTCACGGAAAGCGCCATCTGCAGCGGCCAGCCGAAGCCGTGCACCCGTTCGCGCAGCCGTTCACAGACCTCGGCGGCGCCGGCCAGCGTCATGCCGGGCAGCACGATCACGAACTCCTCGCCGCCGTAGCGCGCCAGCACGTCGCTGCCGCGGGTGTTCTCACGCAGCAGGTGGGCCACTTGCACCAGCACCTGGTCGCCCATCAGGTGGCCGTAGCGGTCGTTGACCTGCTTGAAGTGGTCGATGTCGAGCACGGCCAGCACCAGCGGCGGCGCGTCGCCGACGGCCGGCGCCAGCAACTCGGCGCAGCGGCGCTCGAGGTGACGCCGGTTGCCCAGGCCGGTGAGCGAGTCGCGCTCGGCGGCAGCGGCAAACTCGGCGGCCCGCTGGCGCTGCCGCGCGGCATCGGCGTGGGCGCGGTCGGCCTCGGATCGGGTGACGAACACCTGCGACTGCGAGCGCAGCTGCCCCGTCGAGCGCTTGCGCTCCAGCCGCTCGGCCTGCTCGAGATGGTGCAGCGCCTCGTCGAGCAAGTCGAGCGCGCGGCAGGAGCGGTAGGCGCTGTCGTGGGCGCGGATCACGGTCTGCTGCGGGCCTTCCGGGCCCATCTGGTCGATGAGTTCGAGCGCCCGCATGCGCGCTGCGGCGGCGTCGCCTTCGGCCAGGTGCCAGTCGGCCAGCGAGGTGCCGACGCGCCACTGATGCGCCTGCAGACCACGGCTGCGCGCCACGCCCAGGGCGTGGTCGAGCAGCGGCTTGGCCTGCGCCAGATGGCCTTGCAGCAGCAGCACCTCGCCCAGGTTGCCGGGCACGGCCGCGTCATAGGTGTCGCCACGCACCTGATGGAGCAAAGAGAGTGCGCGCTCACCTTCCCTGCAGCCCTGGGCCAGCAGCGCGGTGCGTTCGGTGTCGTCGCCGGTGTCGCGCAGCCGGTGCGCCAGGCCCAGGCAGATGGCACAGACGGCGTTGGTGGCCACCAGCAGCGGGTAGCTCGGCCGGTCGACGCCGTAGGCGGCCACCGCGTCGGCAAGCAGGCGCAGCGCCTGCCAGGAGTCGCCCATGCGCTCGAGGCAGGCCGCGAGCAGGAAGCTGGCGGCCAGTGCGTCGTCGGGCCGGCCACTGCTCTGGGCCATGCCCATCAGTTCCTGGGCGGCGTCCAGCGCCAGGTCGAAGCGGCCCAGTTCGCTGGCCGCCAGCGTGATGTGCCGCAGCAGCTCTCGCCGGCGCTCATGCAGGGCCGGCGGCAGGCGCACCACCACCGGCGCGGCCTGCTCCAGCACCTCGGCCAGGCGGCCCATGCGCGACAGGTGCGTGCAGGCCCACGACTCGGCCAATGCCTCGTCGTCGTCGCGCCCCAGCTCGCGCGCCTGGGCCGCCGCGCGACGCGCCTCGCGCAGGCCGGCCGCGGGCAGCACGTCGGGTGCCGACGTGGCTGCGAGTGCCCGTTGGAGTTCATCGAGCAAGGGGTGGGCGTCGGTGGCATTCACGGCAGACGGCAACCGGGCTGACACGGTCATGAAAGCGGTATCGGCCGCGCGACGGACTTTCTGGAGTGCCGCGGCGCCTCAGCGCGCCGTCGGCATCACGAAACTCGCGCCTTCGGCCACCCGGTCGGGCCAGCGCTGCATGATGCTCTTCTGCCGCGTGTAGAAGCGCACGCCCTCCTCGCCGTAGGCGTGGTGGTCGCCGAAGAGGCTCTTTTTCCAGCCGCCGAAGCCGTGCCAGGCCATCGGCACCGGGATCGGCACGTTGATGCCGACCATGCCGACGTCGACGCGCCGGGCGAATTCGCGCGCCGCGGCGCCGTCGCGCGTGAAGCAGGCCACGCCGTTGCCGTAGGCGTGGGCCTTGATCAGCGCCAGCGCGTCGTCGAGGCTTTCCACGCGCACGCAGGCGAGCACGGGGCCGAAGATCTCTTCGCGCCACAGCGTCATCGCGGGCGTGACGTGGTCGAACAGCGTGCCGCCGGTGAAGAAGCCGGCTTCGAAGCCCGGCACCTTGAGGCCGCGGCCGTCGACCACCAGCGTGGCGCCTTCCTCGGCGCCGCGGCCGATCGCCGCTTCGATGCGGTCACGCGCCTCCTTCGTGACGATGGGGCCCATCTCGGCGTCGGCTTCCAGCCCGTTCTTCACCTTCAGCGTCTTGGCGCGCTCGGCCAGCAGCGGCACGATGCGGTCAGCCACGTCGCCCACCAGCACGGCCACGCTGATCGCCATGCAGCGCTCGCCGGCGCTGCCGTAGGCGCTGCCGATGAGGGCGTCGACCGCCTGCGTCAGGTCGGCATCGGGCATCACCACCATGTGGTTCTTCGCGCCGCCCAGCGCCTGCACACGCTTGCCGTGGTGGGCGCCGGTCTCGTAGATGTACTGCGCGATCGGCGTGCTGCCGACGAAGCTGATGGCGGCCACGTCGGGGTGGGCCAGCAGCGTGTCGACCGCCACCTTGTCGCCCTGCACGACGTTGAACACGCCGTCGGGCAAGCCCGCCTGGCGCAGCAGATCGGCCATGAACAGGCTCGGGCTCGGGTCGCGCTCGCTCGGCTTCAGGATGAAGGCGTTGCCGCAGGCCAGCGCCACCGGGAACATCCAGCACGGCACCATGCACGGGAAGTTGAACGGCGTGATGCCGGCCACCACGCCCAGGGGCTGGCGCATCGTCCAGTTGTCGATGCCGGTGGAGACCTGGTCGGTGTAGTCGCCCTTCAGCAATTGCGGCACGCCGCAGGCGAACTCGACGATGTCGATGCCGCGCATGACCTCGCCCTGCGCGTCGGAGAACACCTTGCCGTGTTCGGCGGTGATCATGGCCGCCAGCGTGTCCTTGTGCTCGTTCATCAGCGCGAGGAACTTGTTGAGCACGCGGGCGCGGCGGATCGGCGGCATCTCGCCCCAGGCCGGCTGCGCGGCCACGGCGGCGGCGACGGCGGCGTTCACGTCGGCGCTCTCGGCCAGCAGCACACGGCGCGCGGCCTGGCCAGTGGCCGGGTTCCAGACGGTCTGCGAGCGGCTGCCGCTGCCGCGGTGCGGTGCGCCGCCGATCCAGTGCGCCACATCGAGGTTGTGCGTGAAGGCTTCGGGGGCTCCCATGGGCGGTCTCCGTTGGGTGTTGTGGGCTGAGCCCGCCAGTCTAAGACGCGGGCGGAAACGTCTTGGCCGCCATTTCCCGGACGGCACCGCGGATCTGCAGCCAGGCGGCGTCGCTGTGCAGGTCCATGCCGCTCCAGATGCGGATCTGGCGCGCGCGCACCAGCAGGTGCTGCACGCCGGCCACCAGCACGTTCATCAGCGTGCCGGCCCAGGGCTCGCGCGCCAGCTCCGGGCCACCCAGCACGCGCGCGGCCTCGAGGCCCCAGGCCTCGCGCTCGGCCTCCAGGATGGCGGTGAGCTCGTTGCGCTCGGCCACCTCGCCAGCCAGGATCTCCACCGTCAGCGGCCGCGCGCGCAGCGCCTCGACGAAGTGGTCGAAGAAGCCGGCGTAGCGCTCGGCCACCGGCAGCGAGAGGAAGGCGGCCGGGTCGGGCCCCAGCAGTTCGGCCAGCGTCGGCCAGAAGCCACCGCTGGCGGCAAAGGCGCGCAGCAGCTCGGGCAGGCCGCCGAAGTAGCGGTAGATCAGCACCTTGTCGACACCCGCCTGCTTGGCCACGGCATTGACGCCGATGCCGGCGCAGCCGTCGCGCGCCAGCACCTCGCCCACGGCGGCCAGGATGCGGGCCTCGGTGGCCGCGCGGTCGCGGGCAGGGCGCCGGGTGCCCGGCGGTCCGGTGGGCTCGTGAGGCTCGATGAGGCCGCCGGTCATGCCGGCATGGTCAAGCGCGCACGAAGCCCTGCAGCGGGCGCCGCGGGGTGTTGGGCTGCGCTGCCGCGTAGCCCAGGCGGGCGAACAGCTGCACCACCTCCTCGCCGGCCGGGCGGCCCACCGTCAGGCGGTGCAGTTCGTCGTGCCAGGGCTTCATCTCGGCAAACTCCTGCGGCGCCTGGCTCATCGGCTGCGTCTGCAGGCCCAGTTCGGTGGCCTTGAGCTGCAGCCGCATCCAGGCGCGGCCGGCCGCCACCTCGGCGCGGCGCGTGGCGCCGGCCACCACGGGCGTGGACAACCAGGCGAAGCCCATCGCGGTGTCGCTTTGCTCGCGGTAGAACTTCAGCATGGCGTCGAAGCCGGCGCTGCCGGGGGCGGGCGCGACCGAGCGGTCGAACAGCCCCACCGCCGACATCACCCGCGGGAAAGCGCCGTTCAGGCTGATGCCATCGCGGTGGCGAGCGATCTCGTCGGGGCCGATGCGCGTCAGGCGCAGGCTTTCGAGAGCAGTGCGCGGCGTGGCCGTTTCGACGCGGCCCGCTTCGAAGCACAAGGTGCGCAGCGCCGGCAGGGCCTCGGGCTGCACGGTGCCGCCGAAGCGCACCGTGGGCTCGCGTGCGACCGCGGCCCCGAGCGCCTGCAGCGTGGCCGCGGCCACCGGGCGCGTGCTGTCGTAGCCGACCTTGGCCGTGTGGCGGCGGCGGATCTGCGCAAACAGCGGGTCGCGCGGCGGCGAGCCAGGGGCCCAGGTGATGCGCGCCACCGGGCGGTCGTCGAGCGTGCGGGCGCCGGGCTCGCCATCAGGAAACAGGCTGACCTGGGCCACCGCGCCCCGCTCGGCCAGCGCCAGCAGCAGCGTCTCGATGAAGGCGCCCTGGCTGACCATGATCTGGCGGAACCAGGGGTCGGTTTCTGGAAGCAGGCGCTCGCGGTCGACGAACAGGGTGAGCGACTGCGGCGTGCGCAGATCCACCAGCCAGGGCTGCAGGTTGTGCGAGCTCGGCGCCAGGATGGCGTGCGCCAGCGCCCAGCGCCCGGTGTCGGGTTCGTCGCCCGGGCCGGCCCAGGCCTCGACGGCCTGCGGCGGGTAGTCGGCCGAACAGCCCGCCAGCGGCAGCGCGGCGGCGGCGATCGTTCCACCGCCGACGAGGCGGATGAAGTGGCGGCGGTCCATGGGTGGGCTCCTATGTCACTTGAAGGTGACTCATGTTCAGTCACCACCCAGTGACTTGTCAAGCCTCATGCGGCGAACCGGCGAAAAAAAACCCGCTGCTTGCGCAGCGGGTGGAATAAGCCCCCCGTGAGGAGGGCGTCGTTGGGCCGGTTCGCCGGCGCGCACCAAAAAGGTCGCTTCCAGCGAATCCCGGCAATTTATCCTAAGTCCTGCAGTTGAACCTGGGCCACGGCGGTTTTCTTCAACGCTGGCGCGGGGTTGAGGCTGTTTGGCACACTCACCCTATGGGTGAAGCCAATGAGCCGCAGAAGACCGCGCTGGCGCAGGCCAGCGAGGACGC
>JADCGQ010000044.1 GCA_020248945.1 Rubrivivax sp. | reverse complement strand
GCATGAGATGCTGGATGAATTCACAGTATTTGCTTTTCCATCTCGGTCACTCCGTCAAGCGAAAACTTCAATTAATTCAATAACTTACGCGGTCAATTCTAGCGTGCTTCGCTTAAGTTCGGTGGATTGGGTGGCCAACCAGTCATGGAACCGCAGCGAACGTGGATGCCAAGGCTTGCCGGGCTGACACTTGTCACTTTCGTAGCAATGCGCCAATCCGGTTGTCTTGTCGGCCCAGAGCAAAAGGCGGTAGATGCGGAGCCAAGCCGGGTCGGTCGAGTCCGCCAGAAACTCGGCGATCAACCGCTGCCTATTCTTTGCGCCAAATGGTGCGCTCGGTGCATCCACCTTCGCCTGCTTCAGAAGCTTTGGTCCTTTGGTCATCGTGCGATCAGACCGCTACTGACGCCAGCCACACGGGTTGCTGAAAGACTGCCTTGTGGATTGCCGCGGCACAGGCCTTGGCCAGCAGAGGAGGCACTGCATTGCCCACTTGGCGGTATCGTGAGTGCGCAGCCCCGCCGGAATGCCGCCCGAGCAACTCGCCGCTGCGGGCGTCGGTGGTGAAAACAAACCGATCAGGGAACGAGTGAAGACGCGCGAACTCGCGAACCGACAGCGAGCGAATCGAATCGAAGTGATAGACCGAGTCTGCTTTCGTGTTCAAGGTCCAAGACCAGATATCGGGGTGCAGACGGCGGTAGGCGTAGAAGTGCTTTCTGGACAGCAGCCCACTGCCATTCTCCGGCCCCCACTTTTCTCCAGTGAGGTTTCGTTGCATCAACTCACACGGCAGGTCACGGTGATTTCCGCCAGGCGGAATCGCACGCAGCCGAATGGCCGTGTCCGCGCGAACCCTCGGCGTCTGGACGTTGTGCAACTCGTCTCCATTGCCGTCCCGCATCAGTCTTTGGTAGGCAGAAACGGCTGGCCCCAACGCCACGTAGGGCAGAACGTCGGACCGGTTGCCCGCTTCCAAGGCGCGCAAATCGGACAAGGCTTGCCAAGCGTTCACGGAGGCTAAGTCCTCCGGGTCCATCAGCCCCGCCTGGAGTCCGGGGGCGAACATGTCTTCATCAGCTCTCAGTTGGTAGAACGACTTTCCGCGGCGCAGCTCGCGAGTGAGCTTCAATGCCCGCGTGACGCCGGTGTAGGGCACGCGCGGCGCTGCGATGCCAAGACCGCGCCTGACGCCAATGAACAGGAGGCGCTGTCGGGTCTGCGGCACACCCACGTCCGCCGCGTCAATGACTTGCGGCAACACGTTGTACTCACCATCCAACTCAAGATCAGCCGCGATCTGCTCGCGAAACCCCATCTGGTCGATGCCTGTCACGTTCTCCATCAAGAAGGCAGCAGGCAGTAGGCGACCCACAACGTCAACGAACTCCTTGTAGAGGGAGTTTCGAGGATCGTCGATCAATCGAGTGTGGTTGCGGACTTGAGAGAACGCTTGGCATGGGGGTCCACCTACGACAACGTCAGCGCCATCTCCCGCCTCTAGCAACGCAGCCTTCACCGACGGAGTTCGGAGATCACCGTGGATAACCGCCGCGTCGGGGAAGTTCAGACCGAAGGTAGCGCAAGCATCCGGATCAATGTCTGTGCCTACCACTGAGCGGAACCCCGCTTGCCTGAATCCCTCGGCTATGCCGCCTGCTCCTGCGAACAGGTCAACGACTGTTGGCTTGGCGGCTGTATGCATAACCAGCATTAGAACACTGTTGGGCACCTCAAGCCCGGCACCGCGGCCGCTCGAGATCGAGCACACACGGCGCGAAAGGCCGCCGCGGCCATCCGACCCCTTGGTCAGGGGGTCGGGTGAGCCACGGCTCGGGGCGCTCTCGCGGTAACCAGCAAGCCCACTGGAGACCGCCCATGAACCGACTGCCCTTGCGCACGGCCCTCGTCATTGCCTCGATGGCGGCGGCCGCCCTCTTTGCCGCCTCGGCCCGCGCCGGGGCGCTGTACGGCAACTTCGATCCCTTCGCGGCCACGGCCGACTACAGCACGACGCAGTACGCCGACCTCTCCGGCTCGTGCAACGGCGCCATCGGCTGCACCTGGATCAACGCCTACTCGGCCAGCTTCGACTTCACGGCCGAGGCCAGCGGCATGCTGGCCAAGGCCTTCCTGCCGATGCTGGCCCCCTACACGGTGCCGGGCGCCGAGCGCATCGACGGGCTGACGCTCACCAACAGCGCCGGCGAGATCGTCGCCCGCGGGGGCTTCTATGGCCGCGACGCGCCCATCGGCACGATGCAGGTCTACGAGATCGATCTCTTCGCCAGCCTCCACGCCGGCCAGTCGGTGCCGAACGGCGTGCTGGCCACCGACGCCCTCGAGATGGTGGCCGGCGAGACCTACACCGCCCACTTCGCCCAGACCTTCGGCTCGATGTCGGGCGCGCGGTGGATGAAGAGCGCCGAGGTGCCCGACGCCGGCCAGGCCCGCGTGCACTGCCAGACCAACGTGGGCGGCGTCTGCGCCGTCTGGGACTGGGGCCTGAACGGCTGGACCTACCCCATCGGCGTGAGCTACACCGCCGCCATGACCGACTTCCTGCCCGCACTGCACCTGGCGGGCGCGCTGGCCGGCCCGACGCCACCAGCCGGCGTGCCGCTGCCTTCGAGTGCGGCGCTGCTGGCCGCCGCGGGCCTGGCAGCAGGGCTGGTGCGGCGGCGCCGGCCGGGCGTTGCGCGGGCCGGTGTTCAGGCGGCGTAACGCCGCAGCCGGTCGAGATCGAGCACGCGCACGCCGCCGTATTCGACGCGGATCACGCCGGCGGCATCCAGCGCCGTGAGCGCCTCGTTCACGCGCTGCCGGCTCAGGCCCACGAGGTAACCGAGCTCCTGCTGCGTGATGCGCAGCCGCTCACCCACGCCCGGGTACAGCACCGGGTGGAACAGCGCCGCCAGGTTGCGCGCCACGCGCTCGTCGGGGTGCGTGAGGCGGTCGATCTCGCGCGCGGCGATGAACTGCCCGAGCCGCTCGTTGAGCTGGTTCATGACGAAGCGGTTGAAGGCGATGCTGCGGCCGAGCAGCCAATAGAACGTGTCGGTCGGGATGCCCGCCACCACGCTGGGCCGCAGGGCCTGGATGTTGTAGCGGTAGACCTCGTTCTTCAGCACCGTGCCCTCGCCGAACCAGCCGCCGCTGGTGATGCCGGTGAAGGTGATCGGCAGGCCGTCGGTGCTGTCGTTGCTCATCTTCAGGAGGCCGTCGATCACGCCCAGCCACCACACGGCGGCGCGGCCGACACGGCACAGCACCTCGCCCGGCTGCACGTCGATGACGCGCAGGTCGGCCACCACGCGGGCCTGGTGATCGGCCTCGATCAGCCCGAGCCAGGGCACGCTGGCGAGGTCGTCGCGCATGGGCGCCCGCGACTGCGAGCTGCGCACCGCGCTGGCATGGTTTGCTGACGGGAGGGCATTCGTCGCCATGGTCGGGTCACGGGGGAAACACCTGTCAGTGCGAACCCGGCAATTGTCGTCGGAACGACAACATGACGTCAAAGTGATCCCCAGAATCAGCGCTCAGGGTCCAACGAGAACCCAGGAGACAAGACTGTGCCGACGACGTTCCCCCGTCTGATGCTCGACCACGCGAAGGCGCGCCCCTCGGCGCCAGCCCTGCGCGAGAAGGTCTACGGCATCTGGCAGACCACGACGTGGGCCGAGCTCGCGGTGCTGGTGCGGCGCCTGGCCTGCGGCCTGGCGCATGCGGGCCTGAAGCGCGGCGACCACATCGTCGTCGTCGGCGACAACCGGCCGCGCCTGTACGCCACCATGCTGGCAGCGCAGAGCCTCGGCGGCATCCCGGTGCCGCTGTACCAGGACGCCGCGGCCACCGAGTACGTGTTCCCGGTCAACAACGCCGAGGTGCGCTTCGCCGTCGTCGAAGACCAGGAGCAGGTCGACAAGATGCTCGAGCTGCGCGAGCAGTGCCCGCTGCTGGCGCACATCTGGTACGACGACGCCCGCGGCCTGCGCAACTACGCCGAAATCGGCCTCGACAGCCTCGATGCGCTGGTGGCCGCCGGCCAGGCGCACGACGGCAGCAACGCGCGCCTGTTCGACGACGAGGTGGCGCGCTGCCAGCCGGGTGACGTGGCCGCGATGTTCTTCACCAGCGGCACCACCGGCAACCCGAAAGGCGTGGTGCACACCCACGCCACGCTGCTGGACCGCGCCAAGGCGGGCCAGTCCTTCGACAAGCTCACCGATCGCGAAGAGGTGCTGGCCTACATGCCGCTGGCCTGGATCGGCCAGAACATCTTCAGCTACGCACAGTGGCTGGCCTGCGGCTACGTGGTCAACTGCCCCGAGAGCGCGGCCACGGTGATGATCGACCTCAAGGAGATCGGCCCCACGTACTACTTCGCGCCGCCGCGGGTGTTCGAGGGCCTGCTCACCAGCGTGATGATCCGCATGGAAGACGCCGGCCGCGTGAAGCGCTGGCTGTTCGAGCGCGGCATGGACGTGGCGCGCCGCGTCGGGCCGGCGCTGATGGACGGCAAGGCCATCGGCGCGCTCGATCAGCTGAAGTACCGCCTCGGCGACTACTTCGTCTACGGCCCCTTGCGCAACACGCTGGGCTTTTCCCGCGTGCGCGTGGCCTACACGGCCGGCGAGGCCATCGGCCCCGACCTCTTCACCTTCTACCGCTCCATCGGCATCAACCTCAAGCAGCTCTACGGCAGCACCGAAACGGCCGTGTTCGTGTGCCTGCAGCCCGACCATGAAGTGAAGGCCGACACCGTGGGCGTGCCGATCGACGGCGTGCAGATCCGCGTCGAGGCCAGCGGCGAGATCATGGTCAAGAGCCCGGGCCTGCTGAAGGAGTACTACAAGAACCCCAAGGCCACCGAAGAGGTGCTCACGGCCGACGGCTGGTACCACACGGGCGACGCCGGCTTCCTGGACGCCACCGGCCACCTGAAGATCATCGACCGCGCCAAGGACGTCGGCCGCCTGCTGGGCGGCGCCAACGACGGTGCCATGTTCGCGCCCAAGTACGTGGAGAACAAGCTGAAGTTCTTCCCGTTCATCAAGGAGGCGGTGGCCTTCGGCGACCGGCGCGAGAAGGTCTGCGCCTTCATCAACATCGACTTCGAGGCCGTGGGCAACTGGGCCGAGCGGCGCAACCTGCCGTATGCCGGCTACACCGATCTGGCCGGCAAGACCGACGTGCTCGCCCTGGTGAAGGACTGCGTCGAGAAGGTCAACGCCGATCTCGCCGCCGACGCCATGCTGGCCGGCAGCCAGGTGAGCCGCTTCCTCGTGCTGCACAAGGAGCTCGACGCCGACGACGGCGAGCTCACGCGCACGCGCAAGGTGCGCCGCGGCTACATCGGCGACAAGTACCAGGTGCTGGTCGACGCGCTCTATGGCGGCCGGGCCGAGCAGTTCATCGAGACGGCGGTGAAGTTCGAAGACGGCCGCTCGGGCAGCGTGAGCGCGACGCTGCCGATCGTGGATGCGAAGACGTTCGCGGCAGTGGCAGGGAAGGCGGCGTGATGGCAGGCTCGATGACAGGGCGCAAGATCGGCGAGGTCATCCTCGAGGTCAAGAACATCAGCCTGCGTTTCGGTGGCGTGAAGGCCCTCACCGACATCAGCTTCGACGTGCGCGAGCATGAGGTGCGCGCCATCATCGGCCCCAACGGCGCCGGCAAGAGCAGCATGCTCAACTGCATCAACGGCGTGTACACGCCGCAGGAAGGCCGCATCACCTTCCAAGGCAAGACCTTCGACCACATGAACAGCCGCCAGGTGGCCGAGATGGGCGTGGCGCGCACCTTCCAGAACCTGGCGCTGTTCAAGGGCATGAGCGTGCTCGACAACATCATGAGCGGCCGCAACCTGCGCATGAAGACCAACCTGCTGCAGCAGGCCTTCCGCAACCCCTGGTGGGGCGCGGCCGAGAAGGAAGAAGCCGAGCACCGCGAGACGGTGGAGAAGATCATCGACTTCCTCGAGATCCAGGCCTGGCGCAAGACGCCCGTCGGCCGCCTGCCCTACGGCCTGCAAAAGCGCGTGGACCTGGGCCGTGCGCTGGCCATGGAGCCCCGCGTGCTGCTGCTCGATGAACCCATGGCCGGCATGAACGTCGAGGAGAAGCAGGACATGAGCCGCTTCGTGCTCGACGTGAACGACGAGTTCGGCACCACCATCGTGCTGATCGAGCACGACATGGGCGTGGTGATGGACATCTCCGACCGCGTGGTGGTGCTCGACTACGGCAAGAAGATCGGCGACGGCACCCCGCAGGAGGTGCGCGCCAACCCCGACGTCATTTCCGCCTACCTCGGAACGAGTCACTGACATGATGACGAACCCGCGCAGCACATCCAGCGGCCGCCGCGGAACCGGCTTTGCCGGGCCGCCGGGGGCGCCCCCCTGGGGGGGAGCGCCGTCAGGCGCTACGGGGGGGGGGCAGTAACCATGGGCTTCTTCATCGAGACGGTGATCGGCGGGCTGATGAGCGGCATGCTGTATTCGCTCATCGCGCTGGGCTTCGTGCTCATCTTCAAGGCCAGCGGGGTCTTCAACTTCGCTCAAGGCGCGATGGTGCTGTTCGCGGCACTGGCGATGGCGCGTTTCTCGGAATGGTTCCCGGCGCTGCTGGGCTTCGACAGCAAGCTGCTGGCCAACCTGCTGGCCTTTGCCGGCGCGCTGGTGGTGATGATCATCGTGGCCTGGCTGATCGAACGGCTGGTGCTGGGCAAGATGGTCAACCAGGAGGCCATCACGCTGCTGATGGCCACGCTGGGCATCACCTACTTCCTCGACGGCTTCGGCCAGACGGTCTTCGGCAGCGCCATCTACAAGATCGACATCGGCCTGCCGAAGGACCCGCTGTTCCTGTTCGAGAGCACCTTCCAGGGGGGCGTGCTCGTCAACAAGGAAGACCTCTACGCGGCGGCGATCGCGGCCACGCTGGTGATCGCGCTCAGCATCTTCTTCCAGAAGACGCCCACCGGCCGCGCGCTGCGTGCCGTGGCCGACGACCACCAGGCCGCACAGAGCATCGGCATCCCGCTCAACCGCGTGTGGGTGATCGTGTGGAGCGTGGCCGGCTTCGTGGCGCTGGTGGCCGGCATGATCTGGGGCAGCAAGCTGGGCGTGCAGTTCTCCTTGAGCCTGCTGGCGCTGAAGGCGCTGCCGGTCGTCATTCTGGGCGGGCTCACCAGCGTGCCCGGCGCCATCGTCGGCGGGCTGATCATCGGCGTGGGCGAGAAGGTCTCCGAGGTCTACCTCGGGCCCCTGCTCGGCGGCGGCATCGAGATCTGGTTCGCCTACGTGCTGGTGCTCTTCGTGCTGCTGGTGCGGCCGCAGGGCCTGTTCGGCGAAAAAATCATCGACCGGGTCTGAACCATGCTGTACAGAGAAAACGGTCAGTTCAAGACCACCTACACCAAGGACTCGCAGGTCTTCCCGATCACGCAAGACCGGGTCGGCATCAGCCTGCTGCTGGCCATTGCCGTGATCGGCGTGCCGCTGCTGGCCGATGAGTACGCCTTCCGCGCCATCCTCATCCCCTTTCTCATCCTCTCGCTGGCCGCGCTCGGACTGAACATCCTCGTCGGCTACTGCGGCCAGGTCTCGCTGGGCACCGGCGCCTTCATGGCGGTCGGCGCCTACGCGGCCTACAACTTCATGGTGCGCCTCGACGGCATGCCGCTGCTGGTGGCCATCCTCCTGGGTGGCGTGTGCGCCATGGTGGTGGGCGTGCTGTTCGGCATACCCAGCCTGCGCATCAAGGGCCTGTACCTGGCGGTGGCCACGCTGGCGGCGCAGTTCTTCGTCGACTGGGCCTTCCTGCGCATCTCGTGGTTCACCAACAACTCGCCTTCGGGCTCGGTGTCGGTGAGCGGCCTGAACCTGTTTGGCATCGCCATCGACCAGCCGCACGAGAAGTACCTGCTGTGCCTGGGCATCCTGATCGTCTTTGCCTGGATGGCCAAGAACCTGGTGCGCAGCCACATCGGCCGCGAGTGGATGGCCATCCGCGACATGGACGTGGCCGCCTCCGTCATCGGCATCCGCCCGGTGTACGCCAAGCTCACGGCGTTTGCGGTCAGCGGCTTCTTCGTCGGCGTGGCCGGCGCGCTGTGGGGCTTCGTGCACCTGGGCTCTTGGGAGCCGGCGGCCTTCAGCATCGACCGCTCGTTCCAGCTGCTGTTCATGATCATCATCGGCGGCCTCGGCTCCATCATGGGCAGCTTTTTCGGCGCCGCGTTCATCGTCATCCTGCCGATCTTCCTGAACCAGTTCCTGCCCGCGCTCGGGGCTGTCGTCGGCGTGACGATCAGCACCGCGGCCATTGCGCACACCGAGCTGATGATCTTCGGCGCGCTGATCGTTTTTTTCCTGATCGTCGAACCGCACGGCCTGGCGCGACTCTGGTCGACCGCCAAGGAAAAGATGCGGCTGTGGCCTTTCCCTCACTGACCGCCTCATTGAACGCCCCACCCACTGCCCAACGGAGACAAACACCATGAAGCTCAAGACCCTGGCCCTGGCCGCCACGCTGGCGATGGCCGGCACCCTGGCACCCCATGCCTACGCGCAGGAGAAGGTGCAGTTCTTCCCCAGCCTCACCGGCCGCACCGGCCCGGTGGCGCCGAACGCCACGCCGTTTGCCAACGGCTACGCCGACTACATGAAGCTCGTCAACGTGCGCGGCGGCATCAACGGCGTGAAGACGCTGGTCGAAGAGTGCGAGACGGCCTACGCCACCGACCGCGGCGTTGAGTGCTACGAGCGCCTCAAGGGCAAGCACGGCGGCGCGACGGTGTTCCAGCCGCTGTCCACCGGCATCACCTTCGCGCTCACCGAGAAGGTGCCCGCCGACAAGATCCCGATGATCACCTCGGGCTACGGCCGCAGCGACAGCCAGGACGGCAGCATCTTCAAGTGGAACTTCCCGCTGATCGGCCACTACTGGGTGGCCGGCGACACGGTGCTGCAGCACATCGCCAAGCAGGAAGGCGGCTGGGACAAGCTGCGCGGCAAGAAGATCGCCGTCGTCTACCACGACAGCCCCTTCGGCAAGGAGCTGCTGCCCATCATCGATGAGCGCCGCAAGATGCACGGCTTCGAGGTCCAGCTGCTGCCGGTGCCGGCGCCGGGCGTGGAGCAGAAGGCCGTGTGGCTGCAGGTGCGCCAGCAGCGCCCCGACTTCGTGGTGATGCAGACCTGGGGCGTGATGACGGCCACCGCCATCAAGGAAGCCGTGGCCACGGGCTACCCGCGCGAGAAGATGTTCGGCACCTGGTGGAGCGGCGCCGAACCCGACCTGAAGGACATCGGTGCCGCCGCCAAAGGCTACAGCGCGGTCATGATGCAGCACGGTGCCGAGCCGCAGGCCGCGGTGGTGAAGGAGATCCTCGACAAGGTGCACGCCAAGGGCCAGGGCACGGGCCCGAAGGACGAAGTCGGCCAGGTGCTGTACATGCGCGGCGTGGTCGGCGCGATGCTGGCCGTGGAAGGCGTGCGTGCAGCGCAAGAGCGCTTCGGCAAGGGCAAGGTCGTCACCGGCGAGCAGGCACGCTGGGGCTACGAGAACCTCAACCTCACGCAGCCCAAGCTCGACGCACTCGGCTTCAAGGGCGTGATGCGCCCGGTGTCGACCAGCTGCTTCGACCACATGGGCTCGGCCTGGGCCCGTGTGCACACCTGGGACGGTGCCAAGTTCACCTGGGCCTCCGACTGGCTGCAGGCCGACGAGCAGATCATCAAGCCGATGGTGCGCAGCTCGGCCGAGCGTTATGCGGCCGAAAAGAAGCTGACGAAGCGCGATCCCAAGGACTGCCAGTCCTGACACCACAGCCGAGGGCACCTGCATGAGCACCATCTTGCTCAACGTCAATGGCATCGAGGTCATCTACAACCATGTGATCCTCGTGCTCAAGGGCGTCTCGCTGCGGGTGCCCGAGGGCGGCGTGGTCGCACTGCTCGGCGGCAACGGCGCGGGCAAGACGACCACGCTGCGCGCGGTGAGCAACCTGCTCGCCGGCGAGCGTGGCGAGGTCACCAAGGGCTCGATCGAGCTGCGCGGCGAGCGCATCGAGAAGCTCTCCACCGCCGACATGGTGCAGCGCGGTGTGGTGCAGGTCATGGAGGGGCGGCACTGCTTCGCGCACCTCACGATCGAAGAGAACCTGATGACCGGCGCCTACACCCGCAAGGACGGCAAGGGCGCCGTCAACGCCACGCTGGAGAAGGTCTACAACTACTTCCCGCGCCTGAAGACGCGGCGCACCAGCCAGGCCGCCTACACCTCGGGCGGCGAGCAGCAGATGTGCGCCATCGGCCGCGCGCTGATGGCCAACCCGAAGATGGTGCTGCTCGACGAGCCCAGCATGGGCCTGGCGCCGCAGATCGTGGAAGAGGTGTTCGAGATCGTGAAGGACCTCAACACCAAGGAGAAGACCACCTTCCTGCTGGCCGAGCAGAACACCAACATGGCGCTGCGCTACTCCGACTACGGCTACATCCTCGAGAACGGCCGCATCGTGATGGACGGCGAAGCCAAGTCGCTGCGCGAGAACGAGGACGTCAAGGAGTTCTACCTCGGCATGGGCGGCGGTGACCGCAAGAGCTTCCGCGACGTGAAGAGCTACAAGCGGCGCAAGCGCTGGCTGTCATGAGCAGCGATGACGACATCGGTGGCTTCGCGCTGCCCCCGTTCAACGCCGAGCACGCCCACGCGCAGATGAAGCGTGCCTTGCGCGATGCGAAGCTGGCCGAACGCGGGCCCGGCTTCGAGCTGCGCGGCAAGCGCGTGGCCGAGCTCGTGGTCAACGGTGCCGCCATCGATGCGCGGCTGGCGCGCAAGCTGGCGCTCACGCCCGAGTGGGACCGCAGCACGCTCAAGAACGCCGGCGAGCAGCGCAAGTGGCTCGACGACCTGAAGAAGCGCCTGGCCCGCTGGGAAGCCGGCGAAGACTGAGCGATCGCGCAGGATGGCCACCCGACGCGCCTCGGCAGACTTCGAACCCCAGCGCGCGCTGAGCGCCACGTTGCCCGGCGCCACCGAGAGCGTGAAGTGGGGCGCCGACCTCGTGCACAGCGTCGGCGAGAAGATGTTCGCCATCTACCTGCTCGACACCCAGCCCGATGCATCGGGCGTGGCGCGCGTCATCAACTTCAAGGTCGATGCCGAGCGTTTTCTCGAACTCACCGCGGTGCCGGGCGTGACGCCGGCACCCTACCTGGCCCGCGCTAAGTGGGTGCAGGTGCGACACCCGCATGGCCTTGCGGCCGCTGACCTGGACGAGCTTGTCCGCCGCTCGCACGCGCTGGTCGCGGCCGGGCTGACGAAGAAGCTGCAACGCGAACTCGGACTGCTGTGAACGCCCTCACCCCCGCCCCCCACGCGATCGATCCCCTGGCCCTGCGCGACCCCGCCGTGCGCGAAGCGGCACTGATGGCCGCACTGCCGGCGCAGGTGCGCGCCGCGCAGGCCGTGCCGGCGCTGGCCGCGGCGCTGGCCGGCATCGACGCCGCGTCCATCACCAGCCGCGAGGCGCTGGCGCGCGTGCCCGTCACGCACAAGCAGCAGCTGTTCGAGCGCCAGCAGGCCGCGCGGGCGGCGGGCGAGGCCGACCCGTTCGGCGGCTACAGCGCCATCGGCTGGCGCGCTGCCGGCCTGGCACGCGGCCTGCGCCGGGCCCGGCGCGTGTACCAGTCACCCGGCCCCATCTACGAGCCCGAAGGCGAAGCGGCCGACTACTGGCGCACCGCGCGCGCCATGCAGGCCGCCGGCTTCGAGGCCGGCGACCTGGTTCACAACAGCTTCAGCTACCACCTCACACCCGGCGCGTGGATCATGGAAAGCGGCGCGCTCGCGCTCGGCTGCACCGTGTTCCCGGGCGGCACCGGACAGACCGAACAGCAGCTGCAAGCCATGCAGCATCTGCGGCCCGACGCCTATGCCGGCACGCCGAGCTTCCTGCGCATCCTGCTCGAGAAAGCGGCCGAGCTCGGCGTGGCGCTGCCGCACCTGAAGAAGGCGCTCGTCAGCGGCGAAGCCTTCCCGCCCAGCCTGCGCGACTGGCTGGCCGAGCGTGGCGTCGCGGGCTACCAGACCTACGGCACGGCCGACGTGGGTGTCATCGCCTACGAAACCAGCGCGCGACAAGGCCTGGTGGTCGATGAAGGCGTGCTGGTGGAGATCGTTCGCCCGGGCACCGGCGATCCGCTGCCCGACGGCGAGGTGGGCGAGGTCGTCGTCACCGTGTTCACGCCCGACTACCCGATGCTGCGCTTCGGCACTGGCGATCTCTCGGCCATGCTGCCCGGGCCCTGCCCCACCGGCCGCAGCAACCGCCGCATCAAGGGCTGGATGGGCCGCGCCGACCAGACCGCCAAGGTGCGCGGGATGTTCGTGCACCCGGCCCAGGTGGCCGAGGTGCTGAAGCGCCACCCCGAGCTCGGCCGCGGCCGCCTGGTGGTGGCCGGCGAGATGGCCGCCGACACCCTCACGCTGCGCGTGGAAGCCACCACGCGCCCGGCCGGCCTGGCCGACGCCGTGGCCCTGAGCGTGCGCGACCTGACCAAGCTGCGCGCCGACATCGAGCTCGTCGAGCCCGGCAGCCTGCCCAACGACGGCAAGGTGATCGAAGACGCCCGCAGCTACCGCTGAGCCGCGGCGCCGACTTCTCCACGTTCCTGCCGGGGATAGGTAGTTTCCACGCGGCGGTTCCGGGCAGCTTGCCTACCATCGCGCCTCGCGTAACACCATCTGCGGAGACAAGCCCGTGAAAAAGACCCTCGTTGCCCTGGCCGCCATCGTCCTGTCCGGCGCCGCCATGGCCTGGCCTGAGAAGCCCATCACCATCGTCGTGCCGTTCGCGGCGGGCGGCCCCACCGACAAGGTGGCGCGCGACTTCGCCGTGGCGATGCAGAAGAACATCCCGAACTCGACCGTCATCGTCGAGAACGTCGGCGGCGCCGGCGGCACGCTGGGCGCTGGCCGCGTGGCCAAGGCCGCAGCCGACGGTCACACCTTCCTGCTGCACCACATCGGCATGGCCACGAGCCCGGCCCTGTACCGCAACCTGCCCTACAAGACGCTCGACGACTTCGAGTACGTCGGCATGATCAACGACGTGCCCATGACGCTCGTGGGCCGCACCACACTGCCGGCGAACAACTACGCCGAACTCGTGAAGTGGCTGGAGGCGAACAAAGGCAAGATCAACCTGGCCAATGCGGGCCTGGGCGCTGCGTCGCACCTGTGCGGGCTGCTGTTCCAGCAGGCCGTCAAGATCGACATGACCACCATCCCGTACAAGGGCACGGGCCCGGCCATGACCGACCTGCTCGGCGGCCAGGTCGACCTGATGTGCGACCAGACCACCAACACCACGGCGCAGATCACCGGCGGCAAGGTGAAGGCCTTCGCCGTGACGAGCAGCCGCCGCCTGAGCACGCCGGGCCTGAACACGCTGCCCACGCTGGACGAATCGGGCCTGAAGGGCTTCAACGTCGGCGTCTGGCACGGCCTGTACGCCCCCAAGGGCACGCCGGCTCCGGTGCTGACGCGCGTGAACACGGCCCTGAAGGCCGCCATCAAGGACACGGCCTTCGTCACCAGCATGGAGTCGCTGGGCGCGGTGATCATCAACGACGCCCGCAACAACCCGGCCGAGCACAAGCGCTTCGTCGAGGCCGAGATCAACAAGTGGGGTCCGGTCATCAAGGCGGCCGGCCAGTACGCCGACTGAGCAGCTCGCCCATGTCGCACGACGAAGCCGCCCGCCCGGGCGGCTTTTTCCATTCCGGCGCGCAGTTCTGCCTGTTCGACAGCATCACCGAAGCCGTGGGCGGCCCGCCAGGCCAGGTGGTGGTGAGCGGCTCGCACGGGGGCGTCAGCGCCGGCCGCTTTGCCATCGAGGCGCGGGTGCGGCTGGCGGTGTTCAACGACGCGGGCGTGGGGCTCGATGAAGCCGGCATCGCGGCGCTGCCGCTTTTGCAGGCGCACGGCATCGCCGCCTGCACGGTGGCGCACACCAGCGCACGCATCGGCGAGGCGGCGTCCACGCTGGCCACGGGCGTGATCTCGCACGCCAACGCCGCCGCGGCGGCGCTGGGCGCGCAGCCGGGGGTGGCGCTCAGGCGCTGGCTGCAGCCTCGCGTCGGCGCTTGAGCCAGCCCACCAGGCCCAGGCCGGCCAGCATCAGCCCGTAGGTCGTGGGTTCGGGTACGGCCGTCACGGGCAGCAGCGTCACCGCCACGCCGTCGGGCGTGAGCTGGAAGCTGAGCTGGACGTCGTCCAGGAAGTCATCGCCGGCTTCGGTGTGGGCGTAGACACCGGCGCCCGGGGCGACGTGGGCGAAGAAGCCGTCCACGAAGGTGGTGTCGGGCGAGTAGCCCAGCAGCAGCCAGCTCGTGTCGACTGTCGGCCGCCAGCCCTCGGCCAGCACGATGCGCAACTGCGCCCCTTCGTCGAAGTCGGCACCGGCCGGCAGATCAAGTCGGGCCAGCTGGGCATCGGCACCGATCACGAACTCCAGCATCGTGCCCATGCCCAGTTGCAGCCTCTCGGTGAAGCGCAGAACGCCGCCCCCCAAGCCGCCTTCTGCGCCCGGCCGCAGCACGATGGCACCGGCCTCGGCGAAGTCTGCCGTCACCGCCAGCTGCACCGGCCCTTCGATGCGCCCGTGGCCCGACACCTGGCCGGCCGTCACGCGCAGGCCCTCGGTCTGCAGCTCGCCGTCCACGTGCAGCAAGCCGGCCGACTGCTCGAAGCTGACGACGTCCTGCACGCGTGCGCCCGCCGCCACCACCCAGCGTCCCGCGTTGCGCACGTCCACCGCGCCCGACATGCCCGCGGCGATGTCGAAGCGGCCGCCGGCGGTGTTGTCGATCAGCGGCCGCTCGCCGCCGGCCGCCTGGTTGCGCCAGTGCCCGCCAGTGTGACTGACCTCGCCGGCGTTGCGGAACACCGGCAGCGCGGTGGGCTCGGGGTGGCCGAGGGTGAAGGAGCCGGTGTTGCTCCAGCGGCCGCCGGTCTCCACCGCCACCGCACCGGCCACCGTCTGGCCGCGCTGCACGAACTCGCCGGCCACCGTGAGGCGCCCGGTGTGCTCGAACTGTTCCGCACTGGTGAGCAGCCGACCCCCGGCTGCCACCCAGCCTTCATTGATGACGAAGCGCGTGTCGCGTCGCAGGCCCAGCGTGCCGTCCACTTGCAGCGGCCCGGTCAGGCTGCCCAGCGCGCCATCGGCGTAGCGCTGCTGGCCCGCCTCGATCCACAGGCCGAACTCACCCGCGGTCTCGAAGGGCTGCACCGCCGTGGCGCCGACGGGTGCAAAGGCCAGGCCCAATGTGTTGCCGCTGGCGCTGTCGCGGGTGTAGCCGTCGGCGCGCAGGCCCGCAGGCAAGCCCTGCAGCGTGTCCAGGCGCAGCGCCGCGGTGCCGCCAGGAGCCACCTGCAGCACCTCGAAGGTCTGGTCCAGATCGGGGGCCAGACCGTCGATGAAGCTCAGCGCCACGACGCCGCCGTCGCTCACGAACAGGCTGTCGGCCCGCAGCTGGTCGTGCGCGCCCGAGCGGCCCACCTCCAGCTCCAGCCGGGCGCCGTCGCGGATCTCGACCGCGCCCAGCACCGTCAGCGTACCCGGCGAGGTGCCAGGCAGCGCCGAGGCGCCGGCAGCGAGCACCAGCGCGCCCTCGATCACGCCGCTGCCACCGATGCTGCCGGCATCCAGCGTCAGCCCGCCCTCGGTGCTGAGCCGGCCGTTCACCACCAGGCGGCCACTGGGGCTCTGCACGAGGGAGCCGCCACTGATCGAAGCGATGCCGTTGACGGTGAGGGTGCCGTTGTTGAACAGCGAGCCCGCGTTGTCGAAACCGGTACCGTCCTCGATCGTGAACTGGCCCTGGTTGCGCAGGATGCCGCCATTGGTGAAGCTCGGCCCCAGAACCGTGTTGTCGATGATGAGGGTGCCGTTGTTGACGAGGCTGCCCGCGTTGAAGGGCGAGGCTTCCGCGTTGTCCATGCGGAACACCATCTGCCCGTTGTTGGTGACGACGCCGTTGTTGAAGAAGTAGCCGCTCACGCGCATGGTGCCGCTGTTGTCCAGCGTGCCGCCAATCATGTTGAGCTCGGTGGCCGCGCCCGTCTGCAGCGTGCCGGCGTTCAGCACCGTGGCCGTCTGGAACGCCAGGCGCGACGCGTCCTGGGCGTCGATCAGCCCCTGGTTGGTGAGCGACGCGCCGCTGAGCCCCAGCGCGCCCGAGCCCGAGAGCACCAGGCGCCCGGGTGTGAGGTTCTGCGCCACCACGCCGCCCTGCAGCACCACCTGGGCGCCGCTGATGTTGAACTGCCCGCCGTTGTTCAGGCTGCCTGCGCTCATCTGCAGCACGCCCGCCTCGAACGACATCGTGCCGGCGTTCACAACCGTGGCCAGCAGGTTGCCATCCGCCCGGCTCGACAGGCTGCCGCCGGCCTGCACCTCGAGCGCCGCGCCCGAGAGCTCCAGGCTGTTGCTGACGATGAGCTCGCCGCCCACCACGAGCCGCGCACCGCTGTTGGCCGTGAGGCCGGCCACCGCCTGCAGCCGGCCGCCGGCCTGCACGTCCAGCTGCGCGCCGGTGCCGCCCACCAGCAGCGGGGTCAGCGTCGTCGCGTTGCCGCCGGCGGCCACCTTGAGCAGGCCGTTCACCGAGGTGGCGCCGTACAGCGTGGCCACGCCGCCCACCACCACGTCGGCCATCGGTTGCACCACCAGGCCGGCGGAGCCCCAGGTGCTGCCGCCGTGCGTGCGCAGCCGGCCGGCAACCTCAAGCGCCGTCAGGTTGTCGAGCCGGCCGTTCACTTCCAGCGCAGCGGTGGGTGCGATAAGGCCGCCCTGCTGCAGCGTCGTGCGCCCGCTGGTCGCCACGTTCTGCGTGCCGGCCAGCGTGTAGAAGGTTTCGGCACGCAGCGTGCCATTCACATCGAGCTGGAACTGCTGGTCGAAGGCGCCGCCGCGGGTGTAGGCCGTGCAACCCAGCCGTACCTGGGCATTGGCGGTCAGGGGCTCCAGCCGGTACTCGCCGCAGGGCACCGCACCCAGCGTGAAGAGGTAGGTGCCGACCACGGTGCCGAACTCGTCGAGCTCCGCATCCGGCGAGGTCCAGGTGATCTGCGTGAAGCTGCCGCGGAAGCGGATCACGCCGCTGGACTCTGTGCCGTACAGGATGTTGGGCGTGCCGGGCACGCTGATGAAGTTGGTGTACTGGCCGCCGGCGTAGTAGTTCGGGCCGTTGGACAAGACCTCGAACGGCTGGTCGAAGCGCATCGAACTCTGGATGTTCACGCTACGGTCGGCGGTCGTCAGGCCCAGCGAAGCGATCGCCAGCACGGGGTCGTTCACGGCCTCGGCGAAGCTGATGGTGTAGGTGCCGCTACCCGCGCCGCCGGCGACGAAGATGCCGTCGCGGTTGGGCGGCGGCGTGCTGATGCCGCTGCCCGAGTAGGTGCCGGCGGGGCCCCAGTACGGCTCGGCGAAGTTGTCGGTGATGACGTTCGTGACCGCGCCCGAGAACGTCACACCCACGCTGCCGCCGGTGGGCAGCGCCATCGTCCCGCTCGCGCCACCGGGGCCGCCGGATGTCCAGTTGACCCACTGGTTGCCGGCCTGGGCCAGCGCGGTGCCCTGGGGCACCCAGGGCACCAGCACCAGCAGCGTGGCTGCGGCCAGCAGGTGCTGGCGGCGGAGATGTCGGGGGAGGCGGATCATGGCGGGCCCTTCCGGCGCGACCGTTCGCGCCTTGCGGGCGGGTTGTCGCACCCCAGGCGTGATGCGAGCGTGATGCGGGCCGGCTGCCGGGGCCTGTCACCCCCTGGAACGCGGGAGGCAGCGCCTCAACGCAGCGTGAACGGAATCGTCACCGGCCCGTCGTTCACCAGATGCACGTGCATGTCGGCGCCAAACTCGCCGGCCTGCACCGCGCCCAGGCGCTCGGCCGCCAGCGCCAGCACCCGCTCGTAGAGCGCGCGGCCCAGCACCGGCGGCGCAGCGCCGGTTAAGCTGGGCCGGTTGCCGCCGCTCACATCGGCGGCCAGCGTGAACTGGCTCACCACCAGCAAGGCGCCGCCCACGTCCTGCACGCTGCGGTTCATCTTGCCAGCCTCGTCGGCAAAGATGCGCAGCTTCACCAGCTTGTCGACCAGCCTCGCGGCCGTGGCCTCGGTGTCGGTCGGCTCGGCGCAGACGAAGACCAGCAGCCCCGGGCCGATGGCGCCCGTCACGCGGCCGGCCACGTCGACACGCGCCTCGCGCACGCGCTGCACGAGGGCGATCACGCCTTGGCCTCCACGTCGTCCTGGTGGGTTTCCACATCCAGCGGCAGCAGCTGGATCGTGGCGCGCAGGCCCGGCACGGCGGCCATCAGCGCCTGCTCGACCTCGCCGCGCAGCGCGGCGGCCTGTGCCAGCGACCACTCGGCCGGCATGTGCAGGTGCAGGTCGACGAAGCGGCGGCTGCCGGCGCGGCGCGTCGTCAGATGATCGAAGCGAAGCGGCGCCTGGGCGTAGCGCGCCAGCACGGCGTCGATGCGCTGCTGCATCTCGGGCTCCACGGCCTGGTCGAGCAGGCCATCGGCCGAGCGCCGCAAGAGGCTCCAGCCCTCGCGGATGATGTTCAGCGCCACCAGCATGGCCAGCACGGGGTCGAGCCACAGCCAGCCGGTGAGCATCACGCCCACCAGCCCGGCCACGACGCCGGCGCTGGTGACGACGTCGGTGAACAGGTGCCGCGCGTCGGCTTCCAGCGCCATCGAGTGAACCTCGCGCGCCTTCTTCAGCATGCTCCAGGCCAGGCCGAAGTTCAGCGCGCTGCTCAGCACGGCCAGCGTGATGCCCAGGCCGATGGCCTGCACCGGCTGCGGGTCGAACAAGCGGTGCGCGGCCTCGTACAGGATGGCCGCGGCGGCGCCCAGGATGAGCACACCCTCGAAGCCGCTGCTGAAGTACTCGGCCTTGTGGTGGCCGTAGGGGTGCTCTTCGTCGGGCGGGCGCGCGGCGATGGCCACCATCCACAGCGCGAACATCGCGCCGGCCAGGTTGACCAGGCTCTCCAGCGCGTCCGACAGCAGGCTCACGCTGCCGGTGGCGGCCCAGGCGCCGCCCTTCATCAGGATGGTGGCCACGGCCACCGCCACCGAGAGCTTGAGGTAGGTGCCGACCTGCATGGGCGGCCGTCGCTGGACCCGGGCCTCAGGCGGAGAGCGTGACGCGCGCGAACTTGCGCTTGCCCACCTGCACCACCACCGTGCCGGCGGCCACTTTCAGGCCCTTGTCGGACACCAGGCCGCCGTCGATGCGCACGCCGCCCTGCTCCACCATGCGCAGGCCTTCGCTGGTGCTGGGCACCAGGCCCGCGGCCTTGAGCAGCGCGCCGATGGGCATGGGGGCGCCGGCCAGCGCCACATCGGCGATCTCGTCGGGAACACCACCCGCGGCGCGGCGCTGGAAGTCGGCCTCGGCCTCGTCGGCCGCCGCTGCGGAATGGAAGCGCGTGGTGATCTCCTTGGCCAGCATCACCTTCGCGTCCTTCGGGTTGCGGCCGGCCTCGACCTCGCGCTTCAGCGCCGCGATCTCGGCCTCGGGGCGGAAGCTCAGCAAGGTGAACCACTTCCACATCGCGTCGTCCGAGATGCTCAGCACCTTGGCGAACATGCTGTTGGCGGGCTCGGTGATGCCGATGTAGTTGTTCTTGCTCTTCGACATCTTTTCGATGCCGTCCAGTCCCTCGAGCAGCGGCATCGTCAGGATGCACTGCGGCTCCTGCCCGTACTCCTGCTGCAGCGCACGGCCGACCAGCAGGTTGAACTTCTGGTCGGTGCCGCCGAGCTCGAGGTCGGACTTCAGCGCCACCGAGT
Source organism: Rubrivivax sp. (assembly GCA_020248945.1). GTDB lineage: Bacteria > Pseudomonadota > Gammaproteobacteria > Burkholderiales > Burkholderiaceae_C > Rubrivivax. The sequence continues at coordinate 43,719 of JADCGQ010000044.1, read as the reverse complement.
CGTAGCCCTGCATCAGCGGGTAGAGCAACTCGTGGATGCTGATCGGCGTGCCGGCCTTGTAGCGCTTGGTGAAGTCGTCGCGCTCGAGCAAGCGCGCCAGCGTGTACTTGGCCGAGAGCTGAATGAGGCCGCGCGTGCCCAGCGCATCGGACCACTCGCTGTTGTAGCGGATCTCGGTCTTCGCCGGGTCGAGCACCAGGCTGGCCTGCTGGTAGTAGGTCTGCGCGTTGGCCTCGATCTGCTCGCGCGTGAGCGGCGGGCGGGTGGCGTTGCGGCCGGACGGGTCACCGATCATCGACGTGAAGTCGCCGATGAGAAATATCACCGTGTGGCCCAGATCCTGCAGCTGCCGCATCTTGTTCAGCACCACGGTGTGGCCGATATGGATGTCGGGCGCGGTCGGGTCCAGGCCGAGCTTGATGCGCAGCGGCTGGCCGGTGGCCTCGCTGCGCGCCAGCTTCTTCAGCCAGTCGGCCTCGGGCAGCAGTTCTTCGCAGCCGCGCAGCGACACGGCCAGCGCTTCGCGCACGCGGTCGGTGACGGGGAACGACGCGGCCGGGCTCGCGCTCGCCAGGAGCTGTGACATGAGGTATCCGATGGGGTTTCTTGAACGGTGGCCAAAGGCCCGGCCGGTATACTCAAAGTTCCGGCTCACGAGAGCGGCAGACGACGCGCGCAGCGCGCCCGACCGCCGCAGCAAATTCTAGTGGACGGGTCTTTGCAGCCCCCGCGGCCGCGTCCGGTATCGAGTTCCGTGTTCGTCGCCCGCACCGGGCCTGCTTCGCCGCCATTCCACCGTCCGATGTCACCTGCCCGACTGCCCGCTGCCGAGCTCGAAGGCTTCGTGCGCCGCCACCGCGGATCGCTCGTGGCCTCGGCCGTGGTGTTGCTCTGCGGCTTCGGCATCACGGCCGTGGCCGTGGCCCCGCTGGCCCCGGACGCCGCCGAACTGCCGCGCCGCGTGATCTCCGAGTCGATCACACCGCCCGATCTTGCCCAACAGCTGCAGGCGCTGTCGGTGCAGTCGCACACGCTCACCCGCAGTGACCTCACCCGCGGCACCGACACCCCTGAGGCCCTGCTGCAGCGCCTGGGCGTGCGCGACGGCCAGGCCGCGGCTTTCCTGCGCGCCGACCCCGAGGCCCGCAAGCTGCTGTCCGGCCGTGGCGGCCGCCTCGTCCAGGTGGAGTTGTCGGTCGAAGGCTTCCTCGAAAGCCTGGTTGCCCGCTGGCCCAGCGAAGCCACCGACGGCACGCGCACGCACTTCACACGCCTGAGCATGAACCGGGCAGCCGACGGCCGCTGGGCTGCCCGCACCGCCAGCGCCGCCTACGGCACCGAGCAGCGCCTGGCCAGCGGCACCATCACCTCGACGTTGTTCAGCGCCACCGACGAAGCCGGCATCCCCGACGCCGTCGCGGCCCAGATCGCCGACATCTTCTCCACCGACATCGACTTCCACCGCGAACTGCGCAAGGGCGACACCTTCAGCGTGGTCTACGAATCGCTCACCGCCGACGGTCAACCCGTGCCCTGGAACGAAGGCGCGGGCCGGGTCATCGCGGCCGAGTTCGTGAACGGCGGCCGCTCCCACCACGCGGTGTGGTTCACGCGGGCCGACGGCCGTGCCGGCTACTACGGCGCCGACGGTCGCAGCCTGCGCCGCAGCTTCCTTGCCAGCCCGATGGAGTTCTCGCGCATCACCTCGGGATTTGCGATGCGCTTTCACCCGCTGCAGCAGCGCTGGCGCAAGCATCTGGGCGTCGACTACGCGGCGCCCACCGGCACGCCCGTGCGCACGGTGGCCGATGGCGTCGTCAGCTTCTCGGGCTGGCAGAACGGCTACGGCAAGACGATCGAGATCGACCACGGCAACGGCAAGGGCACGCTGTACGCGCACCTGAGCCGGCAGGACGTGCGCAAGGGCTCGCGCGTGCAGCAGGGCCAGCGCATCGGCGCCGTCGGCAGCACGGGCTGGAGCACCGGCCCGCACCTGCACTTCGAGTTCCGCGTCAACGGCACGCACCAGGATCCGCTGCGCGTGGCCAAGGCCTCGGAGGCGGTGGTGCTGGACGGCGCCTCGAAGCCGCGCTTCGAAGAAGTGGTGCGCAGCGTGCGCGCCAAGCTCGAACTCGCCGAATCGCTGAGTGCGCCGGTCGTCGCCGCACGCTGAAACCCTGGCGCGCCGCAGCGCACAAGATGGGCGGTGAAGGCTGGATCGGCCTGATGTCGGGCACCTCGCTCGACGGGGTCGACGCCGTGCTCGCGCTGGCCGATGCGAAAGGCGCGCTGCAGGGCGCCGGCCACGTTCACCTCGACTTCGATGCAGGGCTGCGCGCCGAGCTGCTGGCGCTCAACAGCCGCGGCCCCGACGAGCTGCACCGGGCCGCCCTGGCCACCAATGCGCTGATGCGGTGCTACGCCGATGCCGTGAACGCGCTGCTGGCCCAAACCGGCCACCCGCGTGCGGCGGTCCGTGCCCTCGGCGCCCATGGGCAGACCGTGCGCCACCGGCCGGGCGAGTTCGACGGCATCGGCTACACGCTGCAGCTGGGCAACGGCGCGCTGCTGGCCGAGCTCACCGGCATCGACGTGGCCTGCGACTTCCGCAGCCGCGATGTCGCCGCCGGCGGCCAGGGCGCGCCGCTGGTGCCGGCGTTTCATGCGGCGCGCTTCGGCCGCGCGGGTGAAAACCTGGCCGTGCTCAACATCGGCGGCATCGCCAACCTCTCGCTGCTGGCTGCCGATGGCACGGTGCGGGGCTTCGATTGCGGCCCAGGCAACGTGCTGATGGACGCGTGGGCGCTGCAACACCAGGGCCAGGCTTACGACGCTGGCGGCAGCTGGGCCGCACAAGGGCAGGTGCTGCCGCCTTTGCTGGCGCGCATGCTCGCTGAGCCTTTCCTGGCCAAGCCGCCGCCCAAGAGCACCGGCCGAGATCTCTTCACGGCGACCTGGCTGCAGCCCCATCTCACAGCCAACCCGGGCGCAGAGCCTCGAGACGTGATGGCCACGCTGAACGAGTTCACCGCGCTCGCGGCCGTGCAGGCGCTTCAGCGTGAGCTGCCCGCGGCTCGGCGGCTGGTGGTGTGTGGTGGCGGCGCGTTCAACGAGCGCCTGATGCGCCGGCTCGCGGCGCTGTCGGGGCTGCCGGTGGTCTCGAGTGCCGACGAAGGCGTGCCGCCCGATCAGGTGGAGGCGCTGGCCTTTGCGTGGCTGGCACGCGCGCTGGTGCGGCGAGAGCCGGGCAACCTGCCCGCCGTCACCGGCGCGGCCGGGCCGCGGGTGCTGGGCGCCTTGTACCCGGCGCGCTAGGGCAGTGGCGCCCAAGGCGCCGGGGTTGCAGCCTCAGGCCGAGAACGACGACCCGCAGCCGCAGGTGGTGGTGGCGTTCGGGTTCTTGATGACGAACTGCGCGCCTTGCAGATCTTCCTTGTAGTCGATCTCGGCGCCCATCAGGTACTGCAGGCTCATCGCGTCGATCAGCAGCGTGACGCCGTTTTTCGTCATCGGCGTGTCGTCTTCGTTGATGACCTCGTCGAAGGTGAAGCCGTACTGGAAGCCTGAGCAGCCGCCGCCCTGCACAAAAACGCGCAGCTTCAGCTCGGGGTTGCCTTCTTCAGCCACCAGATCGGCCACCTTGGCAGCGGCGCTGTCGGTGAAGATCAGCGGCACCGGCAGCTCGTCGGTGGCGGGGTTCAGGGCTTCGGCGACGGCGTTCATGGTGTTTCCTTCTTCGGCTCAGTTCCGGCTCTGGGCGTCGTTGGACGCCGCGAGCTTGAGGGCGGGCTTCTCGGCGCTCTTCAGGGGCTTCAGTTCGCCCTCGACCAGCGCCCCGGGGTGCATCTCCAGCAGTTCGTAGCGCACGACACCGGTGACACGCGCCTTGGGCTGCAGTTCGAGCATCTCGGTGCTGTGCACCGGACCCCGGACCTCGCCGCTGATGATCACATGGCTGGCCGACACCCTCCCGTGGACCCGGGCATTGTCACTGATGACCAGGATGCTGCGGCCCTCGCCTTCGGCGATGACGTCGCCGGTGACCTGGCCATCGATGCGCAGCCCGTCGCGGAACCGCAGCGAACCCGAGACGACCATGCCTTCGCCCACCAGGCTGCGGATGGGAGGTGCGCGCTTCTTGCCGAGCCAGCTCATCGGGTACTCCTTGTTCTTGGCCGCTGCGGCTACAGCCGCACCGTCTGCGTGGCGCGGGTGGCGCCTTGGGCGTCGATCACCCGGACCTGAAGAGTTTTTATCACGGCGCCCGGCGGGTGGTCGATCAGGCCGGTGACCCTGGTAACACGACGCAACTGCAACGCCCTCGGGCCGCCGCTGAAGGGCTGCTGCCACGGGCGACCCTCCATCTGGCCGCTCAGCAGCACCTCGTAGCGGCCGCGGAACTCGGCCTCGCCCTTGACCTGGTGCACGAGCAGCATCTGGTAGCGCAACTGGCCGTCGCTGACCGCCTCGGCCGAGAGGCCCCGCACCTGCAGGCCCTCGCCACTGGCCGGAATCAGGCGCTGGAAGAAGCCCAGTTCGTCCTGCAGCGACTGCTTCTCGATCTCGAGCTGGCGCACCTGCTGCGCCAACCGTTCCTGCGTGGCGCGCTCGGCCTTCAGCAGGCTGTCGGCCGTGTTGGCGACCTGCTGCGCCTGGCCGTGGCGGTCGCGCAGCGTCGCCAGTTCCTCGCGCAACTGCGCCAGCTCTTCCTTGGCGCCGCGGTCGAGGCCGGCGATCTCCTTGCCGAACTCGAAGGCCCACAGCGCGATGGCCGCCGAAAAGCCGAACATCACCGCCAGCGCCGCCCAGCGCAGCGGCCACGGCAGGTGGCTGCGCACGATCATGCGCGGTGCACTCACCGACAGACGACGACGCAGCAAGCGCCAGCGCATGAACCGACTTCCGAAAGCGTGATCCGCAAAACACGAGGCCACCCGCAGGTGGCCTCGTTGTCGGGATCAGCGCTTGCTGAACTGCTTCCGGCGACGAGCGCCGTGCAGACCGACCTTCTTGCGTTCGACTTCGCGCGCGTCGCGCGTCACGAAGCCGGCACGGCTGAGTTCGGGCTTCAGCGCCGCGTCGTAGTCGATCAGCGCACGGGTGATGCCGTGGCGCACCGCGCCGGCTTGGCCGGATTCACCGCCGCCGTGCACGTTGATCTTGATGTCGAAGCCTTCGTTGTTGCCCGTGAGCAGCAGCGGTTGGCGCACGATCATGATGGACGTCTGACGGCCGAAGTACGCATCGATGGACTTGCCATTGATGAGGATCTGGCCGCTGCCTTTTTTCATGAAGACACGGGCCACGCTCGACTTGCGGCGGCCGGTGCCGTAGTTCCAGGTTCCGATCATCGCGTCAGATCTCCAGCGCCTTGGGTTGCTGAGCGGTATGCGGGTGTTCACCACCGGCGTAGACCTTCAGCTTCTTCACCATTGCATAGCCCAGCGGGCCCTTGGGCAACATGCCCTTGACGGCCTTCTCGAGCGCGCGACCCGGATGACGGGCCTGCATGTCCTTGAAGGGCGTGGCGTAGATGCCGCCCGGGTAACCCGAGTGACGGTAGTAGATCTTGTCGGTGGCCTTGGCCCCGGTGACGCGGATCTTGTCGGCGTTGACGACGATGATGAAATCGCCGGTGTCGACGTGAGGCGTGTAAATGGCCTTGTGCTTGCCGCGCAAACGGCGTGCTGCTTCGCTGGCAACACGTCCGAGCACCTTGTCGGTGGCGTCAATCACAAACCACTCGTGCTTCACTTCGGCCGGCTTGGCGCTGAAGGTCTTCATGAGGGTCTTTCGATGTTTCGGTGGTAGGTGCCGCCAACAGAGCCTTTTGGTGCCGTCTCGTGAGGACAGCCTCGCGGGTTGCCGGGCGGTTCTTCCCCGGCCGAATCCAGGGAAGCCCGCGAGTATATGCCGCCTCGGGCGTCTTGGGTGAGGGTTCGGGGTCCGGGCGCCGGAGTGCCCGATCGAGGAAATTGAGGGTAAACCCTAAACATGTGGGCTACCATGCGCAGATGGACCCTCATGGCGATCTGCTGCAGACCTCCGCGCCCGAACCGCCGGCACCGCGCTGGATGCTGCCCGCGTGGTTGCCGGTCCGCTCCCTCGGAGCCCGACACCGTGAGCGTGTGCTCACCCACCTGCTGGCGCTGGAATCGCTCGACCGCCACCGCCGCTTCGGTCAGGTGGCCACCGACGAACAGATCCGCAGCTATGTGCAGCAGATCGACTTCGAGCGCGACGAGGTCTTCGGCATCTTCGACGCCCGGCTGCGGCTGATCGCGATGGCGCACCTGGCGCACTCGCGCGACGCCGACACCAGCGACACCGCCGAGTTCGGCGTCTCGGTGCTGCCACGCGGCCGCGGTCGCGGCCTCGGCGGCCGGCTGTTCGAGCTCTCGGTGCTGCACGCGCGCAACCGCGGGGCACGCCGGCTGGTCATTCACTTGGCGCGCGACAACGCGCCGATGCTGGCCATCGTGCGCCGCTCGGGCGCCACGGTGCGCTACGAAGGCAGCGACGCCGTCGCCCACCTGACCTTGCCCGACGACAGCATCGGCAGCCACCTCGGCGCGATGGCCGAGAGCCAGGCCGCCAACCTGGACTACCGCTTCAAGCGCGAAGCCCTGCGCTGGCGCGCGATCTTCACGCGCGAGCCGCAGGCGCCGCACTGACGAAGGCGTCGGCGAAGCAGTCCTGCGCGGGCAAACCGCACTGCAGCAGCATGCCGCGCACCGCGTCGACAAAACCCGGCGAGCCACAGACGTAGGCCTCGTGCCCTGCGAAGCCTGAGGCCCGGTCGGCGGCCAGCTGGCCCAGCCGCTCCGGCACGCGGCCATTCTCGACCGACCAGCCGGCGTCGCGCGCGGCGGCGCCTTCACCGTTTTCGGCGCCGCCCTCCGGCAGACCGCCACTGACCAGCGCCAGCGCGCCCATACCCGGCCAGACCCGCCGCCAGCGCGCCAGCGCCGCCGGCAGGTACAGCTGCCGCGCCTCGCGCACGCCCCACAGCAGCGTGATCTCGCGCGGCGCGCCCAGCTTGGCCAGGTGGTCGAGCATCGACTTGATCGGCGCGAAGCCCGTGCCGCCGGCCACCATCAGCAGCGGCGCGGTGCTGCCCTCGCGCAAGCCGAAGCTGCCCTGGGGCGCCTCGATGTCGATCAGCTCAGCCGGCTGCAGCGTCGGCAGGCGGGCACTGAAGCGCCCGTCGGGCTGCGCGCGAATGTGCAGCGCCACGGCGTCGCTCTCGTATGGCGGGTTGGCCATCGAATAGGCGCGCCGGCTGCCATCGGCCTCGATCACGTCCAGATGCTGGCCGGCGCGGAACTTCAGGCGCTGGCCGGCCGGCAGGCGCAGATCGAGCAGCCAGATGCCGGACGCCGCCTCGCGCACACGAAACACCTTCGCCTGCAGCCGCTTGCGCGCGCCGGGCTCCAGGCGCCGCGCGCCGGGCACCACCAGCAGCAACGGCGTGGCGGCCGAGCCGGCGCACAGCAGCTGCCGGCCCGGGCCGCAGTGCTCGTTGACGAGTGCGCGGCCCGGCAAGGCACGCAACTCGCCTTCGCTCACCACCGCCGCGCAGCTGCCGCACACGCCCTTGCGGCAGGAGTGCGGCAGTTCGATGCCGGCCTGCAGCGCGGCGTCGAGCACGCTCTGGCCCGGCGCGCAGTCGAAGGCCAGTTCGCTGCCCGCCAGCTGGGCGCGGTGCACGGCCGTCATGCCCGGCGCCTACAGCGGCAGGGCCATCAGCGTGTCCGTGCTGTGGCTGTCGCACACCACCACACGCTCGGCCAGGCGCAGCCCGCCGGCGGCGGTATCGTCGACGAAGCGGTCGTGGTAGGCGCCGCTGGCAAACACCTCGCTCTGCCCGGTGGCCATGATGCGCACCACGAGGAAGGGCGTCTCGGCCTGCAGCGCGCCGCCCTCGCCCACTTGCACCAGCGGCATGCCCAGGATGTGGCGGTAGCGCTGCCGTTCGTAGATGTTGGCCTCGCGCAGCGCCGCCACGCGGTCTTCGAGCATGGCGCGGCTGTCGGCGTAGATCAGGCCGGCCGGCAGACCTTCGGCCTCGGCCTCGGCGTGTGTCACGCGGTACAGGCAGTCCTCGGCAAAAAAAGTGGGCCAACGTTCGAGCGCATCGCTGTCGATGGCCTGCGCGTAGGCTGCATTGAACCGGCACACACGCAGCAAGGCGTCATGGGGCGCGTCCATCTCACACCCCCATGTGGCCGCGCCAGGCCTTCCAGAAGCCGCGCACCGAGGCCTCGGTGGCGCGGCCCTCGCCACCCCGCGCGTTGTCGCCGCCCATCTCGACCACCGCCGCGAATTCGCGCGCACCGGCCACGCCGCGCTGCACGAAGCCGCCGACGGCGCCGTCTTCCATCGAGATGAAGCCGGCCGGGCCGACGAGGTTGCTCTGCTTCAGCCGCACGCGGCGCTGTTCGGGGGTGTCGTCGGCGTAGCCCAGGTACGTCCAGTTCAGCTCGCTGCGGCCGGTGCCCTGCGGCAGCAGCTGGCGCACGGCCAGGCAGTTCTGGATCTGCTGCAGCACGAAGCCCGGGAACACCGACAGGATCTGCAACGTGACGCCGTCGCCGTACTCGACGAAGCCCTGCAGCAGCGACGGGTCCTTCAGGCGGTAGCGGTCGGTGTCGCTGCGCAGGCCCTGCTCGCGGTAGCTGGTGTCCTTTGCTTTATCTTGTGCATCCGCCTCGATCATCGAGTAGCTGACATGGTGCGCGCCGTCTTCGCTGACGATGACACCGCCCTTCTGCGACAGCCGGTTCAGCTCGAAGGTGGTGAAGAACAGATGCAGCAGGCTGGCGTGGTAGCTGTCCCTCACGTTTTCCGCATACAGCTTCCAGTTGTTCGGCAACGCCTGCGAGAAGCGGCCGATCACCTGCACCGGCTTGTGCAGCACACGCTCGATGCGCGCGCAGATCTCGTCGCCCAGGTACTCCTCGATCGGCGGCACCTCGTCGTGGAAGCTGCCGAAGACGAGGCCGCAGTACACCGCGACGCGCAGCTTGCGCGGGCCGTGCTCGGCCTTGCAGAAGCCCGGCGGCATGCCGCCCTGCCCCTTGACGCCGCCCTCGAAGGCCACGCCGATGAGATCACCCTGCCGGCTGTAGCTCCACGCGTGGTAGACGCACTGGAAGTTCCCGGTCTTGCCGGCCTTGTCGAGCACGATCAGCGCGCCGCGGTGCGCGCAGCGGTTCTCGAAGGCGTAGATCTCGCCGTCGGCATCGCGCACCACCACCACGGGCGTGACGCCGACGAAGGTGCTGCGAAAGCAGCCGGGCTCGGGCAGCTCGACGTCCAGGCACAGGTAGTTCCAGGTCGGGCCGTGGAAGATGCGTTGCTGCTCGGCCTGCTCGGTGGCCGCGTCGCCGTACACGGCGAAGGGCACGCGCGTCAGGCCGGGGCCGGCCCAGTGGATGGGGTGGGATGCCGATGCGGCGGCTTGCTCAGGGGTCATGGCAAGGGGCTGCCGCTCAATCGACCTTGACGTTGGCCGTCCGGATCACACGCTGCCACTTGGCGGTTTCGGCGCGGATGAACTGCCCCGTCTGCTCGGGGCTCCAGCCGCGCGGCTCGGCACCCTGGTCGAGGAACTTCTGGCGCACGTCGGGCTGGGCCAGGGCTTCGGCCAGTGCGGCGTGGCGGACCTGCACGATGGCCGCCGGCGTGTCGGGCGGCGCCACGACGGCGAACCAGGTCACCGCCACCATGTCCTTCAGGCCGCTTTCCACGAAGGTGGGCACGCCCGGCAGGGCGGCGGCTCGCTGCTCGTCGGCGACGGCCAGGATGCGGATCTTGCCGGCGCGGTGCTGCGCCAGCGCCGAGCCCAGGTTGTCGAAGAACACGTCGACCTGGCCGCCCATCAGGTCGACCAGCGCCGGCGCGGTGCCCTTGTACGGCACGTGCAGCATCTCGCCGCCGACCAGGCTCATGAACATGTTGGCCGTCAGATGCGAGGTCGAGCCGCTGCCCTGCGAGGCGTAGCTCACCTTGCCGGCGTTGGCCTTCACGTAGGCCACGAACTCCTGCACCGTGTTCACCGGCAGGCCGGTGCGCACCGCCAGCACGTTGGGCACCGAGGCCATCACCGTGACGGGCACCCACTTCGTCGGGTCGAAACCCAGCTTCGGGTACAGGTTGTGGTTGATGGCGATGGGGCCGGGCGGCGAGGCCATCAGCACGCTGCCGTCGGGCGCGCTTCGGAACACCGTCTCGGCGCCGATGTTGCCGCCGGCACCGGCGCGGTTCTCGACGACCACGCCGCCGGGGAAGCGATCGCGCAGCTTCTCCGACAGGATGCGCGGCAGCACGTCGGCCGTGCCACCGGCCGGGAAGGGCACGACGAAGCGCAGGCTGCCCGGCGCGGCCGCGGCCTGCGCGTGGGCGCTGGACGATGCGGCCAGGGCCACGGTGCCGAGGGCGGCGGCCACGAGCAGGCCGGTGAAGGGGCGGCGGGCGATCCCGGGCTGGAACATGGGTGTGTCTCCGTCTTGTGTGGGTTCGAGTCGGCCCGCAGTGTGGGCGCGGGCGCCGGACGCAACAAGCCGTTCTTGCGCATCGCGCAAACTGTGGCCTCGGGGTTTGTGCGGGCGCAAGGCCGCTGCCCCACCGATGAGAGAGCCCCCGCATGACTTCACGCCACCACGTCGCCGCGCTCGAGAAGGGCCTGCAGGTGCTGCAGTGCTTCAGCCGCTTGCACCCGCGGCTGACGCTGTCGGAGGTGTCTCGCCTGGCCGGCTGCACGCCCGCCTCGGCCCGGCGCTCGCTGCTCACGCTGCAGGCGTTGGGCCATGTGGCCAGCGACGGCAAGCAGTTCTGGACGACACCGCGCTGCCTGCTGCTGGCCAATGCCTACCTGGCGTCGAACCCGATCCCGGCGCTGGCGCAGCCGCTGCTCGACGGCCTGGCCGAGCGCACGCGCGAGTCGGCCTCGCTGGCGCAGCTGATCGACACCGACGTGATCGTGGTGGCGCGCAGCACCGCGCGCCGCAGCCTGAGCGTGGGCCTGCGCATCGGCTCGCGGCTGCCGGTGTATTGCTCGTCGCTCGGCCGCGTGCTGCTGGCCGGGTTGCCCCGCGACGAGGCCGTGGCGCGGCTGCACGGCATGCCGCGGCCGCGCTTGACGCCGCACACCGTGGTCGGCGCCGATGCGGTGGTGGCCTGCGTGGACAACGCCGCGCGGCTGGGTTACGCCACCATCGACCAGGAGCTCGAGATGGGCGTGCGCTCGATGGCCGTGCCGGTGTTCACTCGCGGTGGCGCGCTCGTGGCGGGGCTGAGCATCGCGGTGCGCGCCGAGCGCTTCGAGATGGCGGCCTTCGTCGAGACCTTCCTCCCGGCGCTGCAGCGCGCGCAGGCGCGGCTGGCGGCGCAGCTGGGGTGACGGTTGTGGCGCGCCATGCAGGCCATGGCACGATCTCACCATGAGCTCGACACGCCTCGTCTATTCCACCGAGGGCGGCCGCACCTGCCCGCAATGCCGGCAGGCCCAGGCCGACTGCCGCTGCGCCGCCACACAGGCGCAGCAGCTGCGCGGCGACGGCCGCGTGCGCGTGGGGCGCGAGAGCGCCGGGCGCGGTGGCAAGACGGTGACGGTGGTGCGCGGGCTGGCGCTGAACGACGCGCAGATCACCGACCTGGGCAAGCAGCTGCGCAGCGCCTGCGGCACGGGCGGCACGGCCAAGGACGGCGTGATCGAGATCCAGGGCGACCACGTCGAGCGGGTGCTGGGCTTGCTGCTGAAGGCGGGGCACGCGGCGAAGCGGACCGGAGGGTGATCCAGCAGGGCTTCGACAAGCTCAGCCCGAACGGAGTTCAGCGCCGCACCCGCCCCGGCCGCAGCATCGCCAGCGGCCGCTTGCTCTTGAGCGTGCGCTCGATGCCGTCGTTGAGCGAGCTGCGCAGCATCAGCACCTCGTCGAGGTGGCCGTAGATGCCCGGGAAGCGCAGATCGAGCCACAGCCACAGCGTGCAGGCGCGCAGCGCCTGCTCCATGCGGTCGAGCCGGCTGTGGCCGTCGACCTCGTCCAGAAAGCCCGGCCGGCTGACGCGCCCATGGCGCGCGTGCTGGTGCGCCCACTCCAGGTAGTTCTGCACCAGCGTCTCGGTGCGCAGGTCCACCGGTGCCTGCGCGTACACGAAGCGCTGCATCAGCGTGAGCTGCGCCGCGGCGCGATCAAGCTCGTCGGCCAGCTGCAGCATGCCCTCGAGTGCGGCCACCGCGAAGTGCGCGTCGTCGAGCTTGAGCTGCTGCATGAAGACCTGCAGCACCGCGTGCAGCCGGCGCTGGCCCAGCCGTTCGGCGATGGTCTCGACATGGCGCCCGTTCGGCGCCACCGGCGCCTTGAAGTCGCGCGGCGCACGCGGCTCGGCGGCCAGGCGCTCCTTCAGCATGCGCGCCGCATCGGGCTCGGCCTCCTGCAGCACACCGGCAAAGCCTTCTTCGTGCATGCCGAAGCGCCCGGCGCGGCCGGCGATCTGATGAACTTCCGACACGCCCAGCGCGCGGTCGCCGACGCCGTCGAACTTCTCCATCGTGCTGAAGAGCACGCGGCGGATCGGCAGGTTCAGGCCCATGCCGATGGCGTCGGTGGCCACCAGCACCTGGCTCGCGCCGGTGGCAAAGCGCTCGGCCTCGCGCCGCCGCACCTCGGGCGGCAGCGCGCCGTAGATGACGCTGACGATGGGCCCCTGCTCGGCGATGGCGTCGCGCAGGCGCAGCACGTCGCGGCGCGAGAACGCCACCACCGCATCGCCCGTGGTCAGGCTCCACAGCGGCACCGGCCGCGCCAGCAGCTGCACGTGCTGCTTGCGCTCGAACACGCGCACCTCGGCGGTTTCGCCGCACAGCGCCAGCAGCTGCTGCACGGCGGGCACGGCGTAGGCGCTGCAGATGATGATGAGCTCGCGTGCCGGCACGCCGACGATGGCCTGCGTCCAGGCCCAGCCGCGGCTGGCGTCGAACAGCATCTGCGCCTCGTCGACCACGGCCACGTCGAGCTCGCCGCGCGTGTCGACCATCTCGATGGTGCTGCTGACCACGCGCGCCGCATCGGCCGGCACGTTCTCTTCGCCGGTGAGCAGCGAGCAGGGCACGCCGCGCGTCACCAGGCGGTCGCGGCCTTCCAGCGCCAGCAGCCGCAAGGGCGCGAGGTAGGCGCCGTCGATCGCCTGCGCCAGGCGTTCGAAGGCGGCGTGGGTCTTGCCGCTGTTGGGCGGGCCGACGAAGAGCTTGACGCGCCGCTGCAGCCGCCGCGCGGCCGTGAAGCTGTCGGGGTAGCCCTGGAAGGCGAGGTCGCGGTGCAGGCGTGCCAGTGTGTCGGCCTCGGCCACCGCGTGTTCCCAGCGGTCTTGCGCGCGGCTGCAGGCGGCCAGCAGGTCGGCCAGCGGCAGCGGCGTGGCGCAGGCCGCCGTCAGGCGCGGCCACAGCGAGGGCAGCTGCTGCGGCGACAGCGCATCGCTGCGCTCGGCCAGGCGCTGCAGGTGCGCCAGCACCGCGGCATGGTCGGGGTGCGGCGGCAGCGGGCCGAGCGCGGTCTTCAGCGCGGCGGCGTCGCCGTCGCGGAAGTAGCGCCACACCAGCGCTTCGTCCAGCGGGTGCCGAAAGCTCACCGGCACGCGCGCCCCCGGCCCGAGCACGATGGTGTCGACCGCGTGCCGCTGCCAGCGCCCGCCGCGCCGCACGAGGCCCAGGCCTTCGAGCGCAGCGGCGCGCTGCTGCATCAGCGCCCGCGCCGCGGGCGTGCCGCCGAGCGCGTCGAGGTGTTCCAGCGCCATGGCGATGTGCGCCGGCGCGATCCAGCGGCTCGGCCGCGACTGCCCCACGCCCTTTTGCAGCAGCACGAAGCCGGCCTCGTCGAGCGAGCGCTCGGCCTCGGCCACCGCGGCGTCGCTCCAATCGGCCGGCGCCAGCACCTGCGGCAGTGCCCAGGCGTTTTCGCGCACGCGGTTGACGGCGAGCGTGTCGATGCCGGGCGGCACGCGCTCGGCATGGGCGGGGACGGGCAGGCGGGGAGAGGTCATGCAGCTTCTTTGACGGCCGCCAGCGCACGCTCGATGCGGCGGCGCGGCACGCGGGGTTTGGGCAGGGGGAACTCCCACCAGGCACGCACGTCCTCGTCGAGCCCGAGGCCGTGCATGTAGTTGTAGAGAGCCTTCTTCAGGCCCACGCCGAGCGCGTCGTGGTCGGTGCCGGTGGGGTCGGTGAAGCCGACGTCGTTCTTGCCGAACGGGCCCGGCGGCAACCGGTGCAACGTGACGCCGTAATCCTGCGGCCGCTTTCCCACCGGCGAATGCACGGTGCAGACGAAGCGGTGCCAGAAGCCGCTGTGCAGGCAGCCGGCGGCGAACATCTGGCGCACGAGCTCCAGTGCGTCGACCGTGTCCTGCTCGGTCTGCGTCGGGAAGCCATACATCAGGTAGGCATGCACCAGCACGCCCTGGTCGGCGAAGGCCTTGGTCACGCGCGCCACCTGGTCGACCGTCACGCCCTTCTGCATCAGCTCGAGCAGCCGGTCGCTCGCCACCTCGAGGCCACCGGTGATGGCGATGCAGCCGCTTTGCGCCAGCAGCTCGGCCAGCTCGGGCGTGAAGGTCTTCTCGAAGCGCACGTTGCCCCACCAGCTGATGCGCGTGCCGCGCCTGAGCAGCTCCTGCGCCAGCGCCTTCAGCGCCTTCGGCGGCGCGGCCTCGTCGACGAAGTGGAAGCCGGTCTGGCCGGTCTCGGCGACGATGGCCTCGATGCGGTCGACCAGCAGCTCGGCGCTCGCGGTTTCGTAGCGGCCGATGTAATCGAGGCTCACGTCGCAGAAGCTGCACTTCTTCCAGTAGCAGCCGTGGGCCACGGTGAGCTTGTTCCAGCGGCCGTCGCTCCACAGCCGGTGCATCGGATTGAGCATGTCCAGCAGCGAGAGGTACTGCGCCAGCGGCAGGCCGTCCCAGGTGGGCGTGCCGATGTCGGCAAAGGGCACGTCGGGCTCGGCCCAGTTCGTGTAGCGCACGGCGCCCGATGGCGCGGACTCGCGGGTGAAGGTGCGCACCAGGCGCTGTGCGCCGCGCTTGCCGGCCCAGTGCTCCAGCAGGGCCAGCAAGGGCCGCTCGCCGGCATCGAGCGTGACGGCGTCGACATAGTCGAAGAGCCGCGGCTCGGCCAGCTCGCGCAGCTCGGTGTTGACGAAGCCGCCGCCCAGCGCGATGCGCAGCCCCGGCCGCGCCGCCTTGCACACCTGCGCGATGCGCAGCGCGCCGAACACCGCGCCCGGGAACGGCACGCTCAGCAGCAGCACGTCGGGCTCGTGCTCGGCCAGCGCCTGCAGCGCCAGTTGTTCGAGCAGCCGACCCAGCAGCGTGGGCGGCGCGGCCAGGGCCTCGGCCAGCGGGTCGAAGCTCGCCTGGCTGGCGGCGATCTTCTCGGCGTAGCGCACGAACTCGAAGTGCGGGTCGATGCCGTCCTTGATGACGTCGGCGATGTCGTTGAGGTACAGCGTGGCCAGGTGGCGCGCGCGGTCGCTCTGCCCCAAGCTGCCGAAGGCCCAGGCCAGCGGGTCGGCATCACCCGCGCCCACGCCGGCGGCGTAGGCGTCGAGCATGCGGAAGCGCTCGCCCTCGGGCAGGAAGCCACCCATGCTGATGCGGTGGGCGAGCGTCGGATCACGGCCCTGCAGGAAGGCGACGCCGCGCTCGACGCTGTCGCGGTAGGCCTCGAAGCGGCTCAAGAAGGCCGCGACGCGCGCGCTGCGGCTCTTGGCCGGCACGAGCAGCAGCTCGGCGCGCACGGCCTCGAGCCCAGGGCGCGACAGCAAGGCCAGCACGAGGCCCAGCGCCAGATCGCACTGCCGCGCGTCGACCCCGCGCGAACGCAGGAAGCCGGTCAGGTAGGCCGTCGACGGATACGGCGTGTTCAGCTGCGTCATCGGCGGAATCACGGACAGCACGCGCAAGCCGGGCCGGCCGACAGCGGTGTCGTTTGTCGCTGCGGCGGAAGGGGATGTCGGGCCAGGCATCGCACCATTGTCGTCGGCCCCCCCGTGCCCGTGCCGCGGCAGCCGGGCGGCCCGCGGGGCGGTGCGACACTGCCGGCCGATGAGCCCGCCCCCGACACGCTCGCCGCGCAGCGTGGTGCTGGCCCTGGGCACCGCTCAGACGGTGGCCTGGGCCTCGTCCTTCTACCTGCCCACGCTGCTGGCCGCGCCGATGGCGCGCGACCTCGGCATCACGCCACCCACCGTGTTTGCCGCGCTGTCGGCGGCGCTGGTGATCGGCGCACTCGTCAGCCCCTGGGCCGGGCGGCGCATCGATCAGGGCGACGGCCGCTCGATGCTGGTCGGCGCCTGGGCGCTTTTCGTCACCGGTCTGGGGGCGCTGGCGCTGGCGCAGGGCCTGTGGTCACTGATCTTGGCCTGGGCGCTGCTGGGCCTGGCGATGGGCTGCGGCCTGTACGACGCGGCCTTCGCGGCACTGGTGCGGCTGTACGGCCCGGCGGCGCGGCGCTCGATCAGCGGCATCACGCTGATCGCCGGCTTCGCCAGCACGGTGGGCTGGCCGCTGACGGCGTGGATGGAGGCGCAGTGGGGCTGGCGCGGCGCCTGTGCCGGCTGGATTGCGCTGCACACGCTGGTGGCGCTGCCGCTGATCCTGAGCCTGCCGCGGGCGCCGCGGCTGGAGCCGGTGCCGGCGTTGCCCGAAGGCACCGCGGCCGAGCCGGCTGTCGCCACCGAGCAACCCGCCCCCGACACCCGCCGGCTCGTGCTGGTGGCGCTGCTGTTCGTGTGCCTGGGCTTCGTCAGCACCAGCGTGGCCACGCACCTGCCGGCGCTGGTGATGGCGATGGGCGTGCCGCTGGCCGGCGCCGTGGCGGTGGCGGCCCTGGCCGGGCCTGCGCAGGTGGCGGCGCGGCTGCTCGAGCTGCAGGTGCTGAGCCGCTTCTCGCCGCTGCTGGCCGCGCGGCTGGCGGCGCTGGGCCACCCCACGGCCGCGCTGGCCGCCGTCGCGCTGGGCCCGGCCGGCGCGCTGCCCTTCGTGGTGCTGCACGGCCTGGGCAACGGGCTGCTGACCATCGTGCGCGGCACCCTGCCGCTGGCCTTGTTCGGTGCGGCGGGCTACGGCGCGCGCCAGGGCTGGATCGCGCTGCCGGGCCGGCTGGTGGGCGCAGCCAGCCCCTTCGTGCTCGGCTGGGTGCTCGAGCACCACGGCCTCGCGGCCCTGGTCCTGACGGCCGGGCTCAGCGCCGCCGCGTTGCTGCTGCTGATGCTGCTGAGGCTGCCTGCGCCGCGGCCCTGAGGCGCCGCGCCTTCGGCATCAGAAAGCCCACTTCGCGCCGAGCGTCAGCACGCGCTCGCGGCTGCCGCTGAAGGCGCGGCCCCAGGAGGCATCGAGCCACAGCCGGTCGGCCACCGCGGTGAGCCGCAGGCCCAGGTTGAAGGCGGCGCCGTCGCGGTCGTCGCCCACCAGCTCGGCCATCGGCGCCCAGGCCAGGCCGCCCAGGGGCCGCTCGTCGGCCTCCCAGGCCAGGCCCCACGAGGTGGTGTCGAGGCGGCCGAGGCGGTCGCGACCATGGCCCAACGCCAGGTGCACGGTGCCCAGGCCTGCCGGCACACTGGCCACCAGGCCCAGGCCCGCGCCGGCCGACTGCCAGCCCAGACCAGGCTCGCGCAGCCACTCGGCCGCCGCCGTGAGCGCCAGGCGCGGGCCGTCTTCGGCAGCGCCGGCGAGCAGCCACTTGGCGCCCAGGCCCGCCGCGCGGCCGCGGGTGCCCTCGGCCTTGGCCGCGGCGACCGCCACGCCCGCCTGCAGGCCCCGCGCCAGGCCACAGCCGAGGCCCAGGCCCTGGCCTCGCACGCGCTCGGGGCCGCTGCCGCCTTGCGCGAGCACGGCCTCGAGCTCGCAATCGCCGCGCGCCAGGATGCCGGCGTCCTCGGTCTGCAGGGGCCGGCCGGCCAGGGCCGCCGGCACGGCGCAGCTCAGCACCAGAGCCGCCAGCCAGGCGGGCGGGCACTGCGAGGCGGCCGGCGCGCACGCGGGCCTCAAGGAGGGAGTGATGGGCATGAAGGCGTCTGCGCAGAAGACAGACCCGGGGTATCGGCAAGGGCCGGCCTTTCCTCGAGCCCGGCGCGGTGCCAACGCACGGGCAGCGCCAGGAATCCTCGTCACTTCCGCGCTTCATGCCGACAGGAACATGCCGAAACTGGACGCTGCTCCGTCAGCCGTGCTTGCTGGCGCCTGGTTCACTGGATGGAAAGAAAAACGATGTTCATCGATCGCCTGCCCATTGCACGCAAGTTCCTGCTGCTCGCCCTGCTGCCGCTGGCCGGCCTGTTGGCCGTGGCCGGCCTGGCCTACACGAACCAGCAGACGGCGCTGGCCGAGTTCCGCGACCTGGCGCTGGAAGACATGCCCATGAAGGCCGGCGTGGCGGCCATCGATGGCGAATTGATGGACCAGCAGGTTGAGTTCCAGAAGGCCCAGCGGGTCGCCGCGGCCGCGGCCGGCGGCGACGCCGCGGCCAAGAGCACCCTGGAAGGCCTGCTGCGCGAGTTCGACCGCCTGGCCGATGCCTCCACGGTGCACTACGACGAGCTGCGCAAGCTGCTCGACGCCGCCGCCGACAGCCCCGACGCCGAGGTGGTGGCCTCCTACCGCGGCCTGGCCACGAAGCTGGCCGAACTGGACCAGCTGCAGACCCGCTTCGAACAGCAGGCCCGCGAGGCCGTGGGCCACCGCGCAGCGGGCCGCGTGGCCGAGGCCGATCAGGCCGAGGCGCGCGTGGAGGCCGCCGCGGTGGCCACCGAGAGAGCCATCACCGCCTTCACGGAGTCCATCAGCACCGTCATCGCCGCCGACGTGAGGGCCGCCGAGGGCCGGGCCGCCACCAGCACCGTCATGCTGGTGGTGCTCACGCTGCTGGCGGTGGGCGCGGTCTCGGGCCTGGCGCTGGTGTTCAGCCGCCGCATGCTGGCGGCCGTCCACGATGCCGTCGCGGTGGCCGGTGCCATCCGCGAGGGCAACCTCACCCACCCCGTGCCGCAGCGCGGCAGCGACGAGCTCGGCCAGCTGCTGCAGACGATGGCGGCCATGCAGCGCCAGCTCACGAACGTGGTCGGCAGTGTGCGAGGCAACGCCGAGAGCGTGGCCACGGCCAGCTCGCAGATCGCGCAGGGCAACACCGATCTGTCCAGGCGCACCGAGCAGCAGGCCAGCGCCCTGCAGCAGACCGCCGCCACCATGGAGCAGCTGGGCACGACGGTGCGCCACAACGCCGACAGCGCGCGCCAGGCCGACCAGTTGGCGCGCTCGGCCAGCACCGTGGCCCAGAAGGGCGGCGAAGTCGTGGCCGAGGTGGTGGGCACCATGAAGGGCATCCACGATGCCAGCCGGCGCATCGCCGACATCATCGGCACCATCGACGGCATCGCCTTCCAGACCAACATCCTGGCGCTCAACGCCGCCGTCGAGGCGGCCCGGGCCGGCGAGCAGGGCCGCGGCTTCGCGGTCGTGGCCGGCGAGGTGCGCACGCTGGCGCAGCGCAGCGCCGAGGCGGCGCGCGAGATCAAGTCGCTCATCACCGACAGCGTCGAGCGCGTCGAGCAGGGCAACGTGCTGGTCGAACGGGCCGGCGGCACGATGAACGAGGCGGTGGAGGCGATCCGCCGCGTCAGCGACATCGTCAGCGAGATCAGCTCGGCCACCAACGAACAGGCCCAGGGCATCGGGCAGGTCGGAGACGCGGTGTCGCAGATGGACCAGGTCACCCAACAGAACGCCGCTCTGGTGGAAGAGAGCGCAGCCGCGGCCGAGAGCCTGCGCGGGCAAGCCCAGCAGCTGGTGCAGGCGGTGTCGGCCTTCCGCCTGCAGCCGGGCGGCGCGCGGGCCTGAAGCCCGCGCCCAAGGGCGCCGACAATGGCGCCTAGATGAACGACCTTTCTGCCGCCGACATCGCCGCCCGTGTGGTGGCCTGGCACAACCGCCACCCGCTGGCGCGGCGGCTGCGCGCGGCCGACGTGTTTTCGGTCGGCCATGTGGCGCTGCCCTTCCTCGACCTCGCCGCGGCACCGCCCGAGCCCGCCGCGGGTGGCGGGGGCTCGCTGCGTGAGCGGGCCATGGCGCGTGCCCGCGAGGCAACGGGCGCCCCTGCGCCGGCACCCGGTACGCCGCTGCAGGCGGCCTTCCGTGACGACTTCATCCCGCCGCTGAGCCCAGCCGAGGTGGCCGTGTTCGGCGCCCGCCACGGCATCGAGCGCCCGCATGAGCCCGGTGGCGCCCCGGTGCGGCGTGTGCCGTCGCAGGTGGGCAGCAGCGGCCTGGCCTGGCGCTGGCTGCTGACGGCCGAGCTGCGCGCCGGCAGCGCCCGCACGCGCGTGCTGCTGGGCCCAGTGCCCGGCGCGCCGGTGCTCGGGCGGCGCCTGTGGAGCCTGCCGCGGGTGGGCGCGCTGGCGGCGCTGGGCGGCGCGGCCGTGGCGCTGGTGCTGGCGATGGTGCTGGGAGGCGGTCGCGACGACGGGCCGGCGCCGGTGGCGGTGCTGCCGGGCGCGGTGGTTCAGCCCGCGGCAGCAGTGGCGTCGATGGCGGCACCGGCTTCCGCGGCGGCCGTCGCGTCGGCGGTGGCGTCGGCGGTGGCGTCGGCCGCCGCTTCGGCGCCCACGGCGGCGGTGGCAGCCGCTGCATCGGCCGCTTCACCCGTTTCGCCCGTTTCGCCTGCCTTGCCAGCAGCCAGCCGCCCCATCGACGTCGAGCCGCGCCTGGGCAAGATCGATCTGCCGCCGATCGGCGGCTTCGTCGACGCGCGGCGCCGGCAAGCCGCCGCCGCGGCGGCATCGGCCGCATCGGCGGCGCCCGGCGCCGTGCCCAACGCTCCTCCCTCGGCGGCCACGGCCGCCGCCCCGGCAGCCGCCGCCAGCGCGCCGGTGTTTGCCCTCGCCACACCCGCGCTGCGCACGCGCGCCGAAAGCCAGCAGATCGCCGAGGCGCTGACCGCCCTGCTCGTGGTGCCCGGCAGCACGGTCAAGCGGGTCGACGTGCTGCCCACTGGTGACGACTTCCGCGTCGTCGCCTGGCCCTACGCCGGCCGCACCGAGGCCCAGCAGGCGCAGGCACGGCTGCTGGCGCGCGGGCACCGGCTGCAGGTGATCTCGTTCTAGCCGCCGGGCATCTGGCACACACTTCCGCCCGTCACTCGCCGCCTCCACAGGATCTGCCCATGACCAAGCCCCCGCTGCGCCTGCCGGCCCTTGCCGCCGTGCTGCTGGCCTTGCTCGGCCCGCTGAACGCCCACGCCCAGGAACGCCGCAACGAGATCGGCCTGCACTGGACCCCCGACGTGCTGGCCAGCGACGACCGCCGCAACCGCGGCCTGGCCTACGACCGCGACTTCGGCAACGGCTGGAGTCTGGGCGGCACGCTCGGCTACGGCCGCATGGAGCGGCTGAGCGAAGGCGACGGGGCCTATGCCGTGCTGCGCATCCGCAAGCGCTTTGCGGCGCTGCACAGCCTGCCCAGCCTGAGCCCGCAAGTGGGCCTGGAGTACGGCGGTACGACCGACCTGTTCGACACCTCCGAGATCGTCGCCGGCTTCGTCGGCCTGCACTTCGCGGCCTCGCCGGAGCTGGCCTTCACGGTCGACGGCTGGTTCGGCAAGATCCGCTTCGAGAGCGGCCCGTTCAGCAGTGCCGGGCAGGTGAAGAGTCGCGACAGCGTGCAGAACATCCGCCTCGGGCTGGTGTTCAAGTACTGAAGAAGGAGCCGCTCATGCAGTCCGGCAAGATCCTCGTCGCCCAGGGCGGCGGCCCCACGGCGGTCATCAACCAGAGCCTCGTCGGTGTCGTGCTCGAGGCTCGGCGCCACGCCGGCATCACGCGCGTGTACGGCGCGCGCCACGGCGTGCGCGGCATCGTCGACGAGGACTTCGTCGACCTGACGCAGGAAACCAGCCACAACCTCGAGCTCGTGGCCGCCACGCCGGCGGCGGCGCTGGGCAGCACGCGCGACAAGCCCGACCTGGCCTACTGCCGCGAGATGTTCAAGGTGCTGCAGGCGCACCGCATCGAGCACTTCTTCAACATCGGCGGCAACGACAGCTCCGAGACCGTGCGCATCGTCGCCGAAGAGGCCAAGGCCGCGGGCTACCCGCTGCGCTGCATCCACATCCCGAAGACCATCGACAACGACCTGGTGCTGAACGACCACACGCCGGGCTTCCCGAGCGCGGCGCGTTTCGTGGCCCAGGCCTTTGCCGGCGCCAACCTCGACAACGCCGCGCTGCCGGGCGTGTACATCGGCGTCGTGATGGGCCGCCACGCCGGCTTCCTGACGGCCGCCAGCGCCCTGGGCAAGAAGTTCGCCGACGACGGCCCTCACCTCATCTACGTGCCCGAGCGCGTGTTCGAGATCGAGCGCTTCCTGGCCGACGTGAAGGCCACCTACGAGCGCTTCGGCCGCTGCGTGGTGGCGGTGAGCGAGGGCATCCACGACGCCGCCGGCACGCCCATCCTGGCGCGCCTGGCCCAAGGCTCCAAGGGCGACCTGGAACGCGACGCCCACGGCAACGTGCAGCTCTCCGGCAGCGGCGCGCTGGCCGACCTGCTGTGCGAAGAGGTGCGCAGCAAGCTGAAGATCAAGCGCATCCGCGGCGACACCTTCGGCTACCTGCAGCGCAGCTTCGTCGGCTGCGTCTCCGACGTCGACGCCCGCGAGGCACGCGAGGTCGGCGAGAAGGCGGTGCAGTACGCGATGTGGGGCTTCGAGGGCAGCTTGCGCGACGGCTCGGTGGCCATCCAGCGCAACGGCTTCTACAGCGCCGACTACACGCTGCTGCCGCTGGAGGCGGTGGCCGGCAAGACGCGCACGATGGAAGACGCCTTCCTCAGCGCCAGCGGCACCGACGTGACCGACGCCTTCCGCCTGTACCTGCGTCCGCTGCTGGGCTCGGGCATGCCCGATGCCTTCCGGCTGCGGCCGAACCCGGTGCCCAAGGTGCTGCGCGGCTGAGGGTCTGATGGCGCCCGGCCAGGGTGCGTAGCATCGGGCCATGTCACCTGCCTCCTTCAGCCTCGACGGCTTGCGTGTCCACATGGCCGGCAAGGGTCCGCCGCTGCTGCTGGTGCACAGCATCAACGCCGCGGCCGGCGCGCACGAGATGCGGCCGCTGGTCGAGCGCTTCACGGCCACCCACAGCGTCTACACACCCGATCTGCCCGGCTTCGGCGCCAGCGCGCGGCCCGACGTGCCGTACTCGCCGCGCCTGTACACCGACGCGCTGCACGCGGTGGCCGGCGCCATCCAGGCCCGCCACGGCGCCGAGCCGTTGCCGGCGCTGGCGCTGTCGCTGGGCTGCGAGTTCCTGGCCCGCGCCGCGGTGGAGCGGCCGGCGGTGTTCGCGCGCCTGGCGCTGGTCAGCCCCACGGGCCTGATGGGCACCCAGGCGCGCCGTGGCCCCGCCGGCGCCACGCGCGAGGTGCCGGGCCTGCACGCGGTGCTGGCCGCGCCCTGGTGGGGCGAAGGGCTTTTCCGCCTGCTCACGAAGCCCGGCGTGGTGCGCTACTTTTTGCGCCGCACCTGGGGCAGCGACACCATCGACGAGACGATGTGGGCCGAGGCCGTGGCCGCCGCCCGCGCGCCGGGAGCGCATCACGCGCCGCTGCGCTTTCTGTCGGCCGGCCTCTTCAGTGCCGATGTGCTGGCGCTGTACGAGGCCCTGGCGCTGCCGGTCTGGGCCAGCCACGGCACGCGCGGTGACTTCACCGACTACCGCGGCCGCCAGTTCCTGGAGGCCCGGCCCAACTGGCACTGGACGGTCTACGAAGGCGGCGCCATGCCCTACTTCGAGCACACCGAGGCCTTCACGATGGCCTTGCGGCGCTTCCTGGCGGGCGATCCGGACCCGGCCTGAACGCCGGCGCCGCCTGAGGCCCGAAAGCCGCAGCACGCACAAGTCGGCGCGGGAACGTGGCACCATCGCGCCCCATGTCGAGCCTGTGCCCGCCCACCCCCCGCCCGCTCGACGGGCCCCTGCTGGACGCCATCGCGGCGCGTGCCACGGTGCGCAACTTCGCCGCCAACGCCGTGCTCGTGACCGAGCAGGACGAGAGCGACGCGCTCTACATCATCCTGTCGGGCCGCGTCAAAGCCTACGGCGCCAGCGAAGACGGCCGCGAGGTCATCTATTCCACCCAGGGCCCGGGTGAGTACTTCGGCGAGATGACACTCGACGGCGGCCCGCGCTCGGCCAGCATCATGACGCTGGAGCCCACGCGCTGCGCGGTCGTGCCCGGCGCCGAGTTGCGCCAGTTCCTGGCCGCGCAGCCCGACTTCGCGCTGCACCTGGTGCTCAAGCTCATCAGCCTGGTGCGCGCCAGCACCGAGCGCGTCAAGAGCCTGGCGCTCGACGATGTGTACGGCCGCGTCACGAAGCTGCTGAAGTCGCTCGCGCAGACCGAGGCCGACGGGGCGCTGGTGGTGTCGGAACGGCTCACGCAGCAGGACATCGCCGAGCGCGTGGGCTCCTCGCGCGAGATGGTCAGCCGCGTGCTCAAGCCGCTCACCGTGGGCGGCTACATCGAGCAGCGCGACGGCCGCATCGTGCTGCTGAAGAAGCTGCCGGCGCGCTGGTAGGCGCGGCCGGCGCCGGGGCAGCACCCTGATGGGCGACGCCCTGGACTGGCTCGCGCGGCAGACCGCGCTGCTGGTGGCTTCGCTGGCCGATCCGGTGCAGTTGGTGGCGCTGGTGTCGGCCGCGCTGGCCGGCGCGCTGGTGATCATCAGCGCCTTCGTCAAGACCATGATCCCGCTGCGCTGGCTGGCGGTGGCCAGCAACGTCGGCTTCATCGTCTATGGCCTGGCCCACCCGGCGCCGCTGATGGTGGTGCTGCACGCGGTGCTGCTGCCGGCCAACCTGTGGCGCGTGGGCCAGATGGTGCGCCTGACGCGGCGCGTCAACGCCTCGGTGGCCGACGCGCAGCAGCTCGAGATCTGGCTGCGCCCCTACATGCGCGCCAAGAGCTACCGCGCCGGCCAGCGCGTGTTCGGCGTCGGCGACGAGGCCGACCGGCTGTACTTCGTCGTCACCGGCACGGTCGAGCTGCCCGAGGTGGGCAGCCGGCTGCAGGCCGGGCAGATGTTCGGCGAGATCGCCTTCTTTGCGCCCGACCGGCGGCGCTCGAGCAGCGCGCGCTGCGTCACGGCCTGCCAGCTGATGTCGATCGACGAAGACACCTTCCGGCAGCTGGTCTATCAGAACCCCGACTTCGGTCTCGAGGTGGTGCGCCAGATCGCTGGCCGGCTGTCGGCCGACGTGATGCGGCTCTCTCACAAGACGGCGGGCCAGGAGGGCACGCCGCCGGCGTCGCCGTGATTACACTCAGCGCTGACTCTGCCACTGCGCGCGCCACCGTCGCGCGGCACCCACCCGTTTGAGAGGCACCATGAAGCGAGTTGTTCTGTCGTCCATTCTCGTTCCCACGCTGCTCGGCGTGGCGTCTGCCGCATGGGCCCAGGCCGATGTGCCGCACTCGCGCGATGTCAAGAAGACCAACCTGCTCGATCACTCGAACAGCAACCTGATCGAACCCGCCGCCGCCAAGGCCGTGCTCACCGACAACATCCCGGCGCGCGTGTGGAAGATCCACAAGCCGGGCGACTTCGCCTTCCTGAGCCAGGTCGAAGGCGGCCTGAACGCCCAGCGCACCTGCGTCGTGACGGCGCGCGTGATGCTGCTGCCGCTGACCGGCACGCTGAACGTGCCGATGTGGCGCCCGCTGCCCAAGATGACGGCCACCGCCTACGACGCCCAGGTGAATTCCTCCACCGACCAGTGCAAGGCGCTGGCCAAGGACAAGCTGAAGGAAGCCACGCTGGCCATCTCCAGCGGCATCGTCAAGCTCTGATCGCCGCCGCTGGCGGGCTTCAGCGCGGGTAGAGCCCGCGCTCGCGCGCCATCAGGCGCACCAGGCCCAGCAGCGCGTCGAGCATCGGCGTCGGCTGCTGCAGGCGCACGCCGATCTCGTGCACCGAAGCCAGCAGCGCGTCGATCTCGAGCGCGCGGCCGGCCTGCAGGTCTTGCAGCATGCTCGTGCGCACGGCGCCCAGCTTGGCCGTGACGGCGTGACGCTGCTCGGGGCTTTGCTCGATCGGCAGGCCGAGCGCCGCGCCGATGGCCTGGGCCTCGCTCATGACCCCGCTGCAGAAGCCGCGCACCAGTTCGTCGGCCAGGATCTGGTCGAGCGTGGCGCCGGTGAGCGCCGACACCGGGTTCATGGTGACGTTGCCCCAGAGCTTGAACCACACCTCGCGTTGGATGCAGGCCGAGGTTTCCACCTCCACGCCGGCCTCGGCCAGCAGCGCCGCCAGCGCCGCGGTGCGCGGGCCGGCACCGCCGGTGGCGTCGCCGATCACCAGCCGCCGGCCCATGGCGTGGCGCACGTGCGCAGGGCCGGCCGTGGACGCCGCCATGTGCACCACGCCGCCCACCACGCGCGCCGGTGGCATGCGCTGGCGCAGGCGGCCGCCGGGGTCGACGCTGTCGAGCAGCCAGCCGCGCGTGTCAGTGGCGGCACCGGCCGGCAGGCCGTCGAAGAACCACCAGGGCACGCCGTTCATCGCGCCCAGCACCGTGGTGCCCTCGTGGCTGAGCGCCGCCACGGCATCGGCCACGGCCGGCAGCGCGGGGCCCTTCACGGCCACGATGACGAGGTCTTGCGGCCCCAGCACCGCGGCCGTGTCGGCCGCGTGCAGCTCGACGCGGTGGCTGCCGGCGGCGTCGTCGAGCCGCAGGCCGTGCTCGCGCACGGCGGCCAGCGTGTCGCCGCGCACCAGCGCGCTCAGGCGCACGCGGCCGGGCGGCAGCCGGCCCAGCCAGGCCGCGAGCAGACCGCCGATGGCGCCCAGGCCCACGACACACACCCGGGTCGTCGTCATGCGTTGTCCTTCAGGTTGGAGGTTCCGGCGGCCGGTGCGGGCTGCAGCACGGCAGCCGCTGCGCGGCGCACCGCCTGCGTCAGCGGCGACAGCTGCGCTTCGGCGGCGCGCCATTGTTGCCAGTGCAGCGGCACGTCGAGCACGGCGCCGGGTGCCAGCTCCTGCAGCGTGCCGGCCTCGAGCCCGGCCCGCACCAGCGACTCCGGGTTGAGCCCCCAGCCCAGGCCCGCGCGCGCCGCGTCGATGAAGCCCTGGGTCGAAGGCAGCCAGTGGCGCGGCGGCGCCACGACGGCGCCGCCGAGCTGCTGAGTCATCCAGCGGTCCTGCAGCCGGTCTTGGCGGTTGAAGACGAGGCAGGGCGCGCGGGCCAGCGCCGTTGCGTCCACGCCCGCCGCAAAGTGCCGCTGGATGAAGGCCGGGCTGGCAGTGGCGCGGTAGCGCAGCGCGCCCAGCGGCAGGCTGCGGCAGCCGCGCAGCGGCGCAGCCAGCGCCGTGACGGCGGCCAGCACCTCGCCGCGGGCCAACTGCTCGGCGGTGTGGTCCTGGTCTTCGATGCGCAGGTCGAACAGCCAGCCGTGCTGGCCCGCCACCTCGGCCACGGCGGCCACGAACCAGGTGGCCAGGCTGTCGGCGTTGACGGCCAATGCCAGCGTGGGCGGCGTGCCGGCATCAGGGGCGCCCAGTGCCGACAGGCCCGGCACGGCGGCGGCCAGTTCGTGTTCCATCAGCGCCAGGCGCTCGGCGTGGCGGCACAGGGCTTCGCCCGCCGCGGTGGCGCGGCAGGGCTGGCCGCGCACCACCAGCGGCCGGCCCAGGCGCTCTTCGATCAGCTTCACGCGCTGCGACACCGCCGAGGGCGTGACGTGCAGCGCCTCGGCCGCGCGTTCGAAGCTGCCTTCGCGCACCACCGCCGCGACGGCGGCCACCAGGGAGTAGTCGAGCATCAGGGGGCGAGCATCGGCGGCGGCGTGAATTCGGCTTCGGGGGCGGCAGCAAGTCTAAGCCGCGGCCCCCGCGCAGCGCGGCAGCATCGCGGCCATGACCTCCAGCAGCTTCGCCACCGGCTTCGTGCTCGGCCTCACGCTCATCGTCGCCATCGGCGCGCAGAACGCCTTCGTGCTGCGCCAGGGGCTGCGGCGCGAGCACGTCGGCGCCATCGTCGCCTTCTGCGCCATCGCCGATGCGCTGCTGATGCTGGGCGGCATCGCCGGCCTGGCGCAGGTGCTGGGCCACCGGCCGATGCTGGCGGCGGCGCTCACGGCCGGGGGCGCGCTGTTCCTGGCCGTGTACGGCCTGCGCGCGCTGATGCGGGCACGACGCGGTGGCACGCTGGCGGCGGCCGAGGGCGCGGCGCCGCTGACCCTGGCCGCGGCGCTGGCGCAGACCGCCGCCTTCACGCTGCTGAACCCGCACGTCTACCTCGACACCGTGCTGCTGGTGGGCAGCGTCGGCGCGCAGATGGGCGAGGCGCGCTGGTGGTTCGGCGCCGGTGCGGCATCGGCCAGCCTGGTGTGGTTCACGTCGTTGGGATTCGGCGCGCGGCTCTTGGCGCCGGTGTTCGCCAAGCCGCGCGCCTGGCAGGTGCTCGATGCGCTGATCGGCCTGACGATGCTCGGCATCGCGGCGCTGCTGGTGCAGCGGCTGGTGGTGTCGCTCAATCCTTGATCAGCTCTTGAGCAAAGCGCGCCAGCCCGCCAGGCCCAGCCGCTGCAGCGTCTGGATGTTGCGGCCGTAGATGGCCTCGGCATCGGGGTAGGCGGCCACGGCGCGCGCCACGCTGGCCTCGCGCAGCAGGTGCAGCGTGGGGTACGGCGCGCGGTTGGTGTGGTTGCCGATGTCGCCCTCGGCCGTGCCGGCGAACACCCACTGCGGGTGGAAGGCAGCGATCTGCAGCGTGCCGTCGAGCTGCAGCTCGGCCAGGGCGTCGTCGGCCACGCCGAGAAAATCGTTGAAGTCGGCAAAGCGCGGCAGCAGCTGCGGCGCCACGATCAGCGTGGTGTCGACTTGCGCCGCATCGGCCGCGGCCAGGTACTGAAGCTCCTGCGCCAGCAGCTGCAGCACGTCCATCGGCGAGGCAGCCGCGCACTCGACCCAGCGGATCTGCCCCTTCGTGTGCACCGCCTTCGCGAACGGGCACAGATTGAGGCCGATCACGGCGCGCTCGAGCCAGCGCTGCGTGAGCTGCAGTGCCGGGCTGGCGGGCGTGTGGGTGGGCTTCATGGCCGCACCGCGGGGCTGTCGACGGCCATGCCGGCGGCGCGCTGGGCCAGGTGCAGTTGCAGCGCCACGAGCTCGGCGCTGCCGAAGTCGAAGGGCTGGGCGCGAACGCCGCTCATGCAGTGGCGCAGCCGCCGCTCCAGCGAGCCCAGCGCCTGCCATTCGAGCCGGTACGTCGGGTAGCCCGTCGGGTGACCCTGCGGAATGACGCTGCCGCCCAGCCGGCGGCCGGCCTGCGCGTCGTGGCACTGCCCGCACGACATGCGCAGCTGGCCGAAGGGCTGTGCGTACAGCCGCGCGCCGAGCGCACGCGCGGTATCGAGCCGCGGGTCGGCCGGCGGCGCGATCGGCTGGCCACGCGAGGCCAGCGCGACAAAGGCCTCCAGGCCGAGCAGCGCCTCGCCTTCGAAAGGCAGCTCGGGGCCGCGCACATGGCGCTGCTGGCACTGGCGGATGCGGCCGGCCAGCGTGAGCGGGCGCGCCAGGCGCTCGTCCCAGGCCGGGTAGCGCGCCGCCACGCCGCGCAGGCTGGCGGCCTCGTGGCACCGCGCGCAGGCGTCGTCGAAACGGCGGCGCCCGTCGGCCACCCACAGGAAGGCCGGGTTGGCGCTGTCGTCGCGCTGCATGGCCTGGGTGGCCGGGCTCATGAAGTCGCTGCCGGGGCGGCGCGGATCGGGTGTTGCAGGCGGCGCCGCCTGGGCCGCCGACGCCACGCCGAGGGCCCCCATCGACAGCCAGACCCGCAAGCCACGCAGCAAGCGCATCAGGTGGCCTCGATGCGCAGGCTTTCGCGGTGGCTTAAGCCCCGGTCGCCCTGCCAGTCGACCGTCAGCACCCCAGTGGCCGGCACGCGCAGCCAGAACGCGACGTAGGGGTTGGCGGCGATGGCGGCGTGCAGCTCGGCGCTGAACACCGGCTCGCCGTCGAAGCGCGCCTCGAGGCGGCGCACCAGGTCGCGCGGCATCAGCTCGCCGTCGCTGCCGCGGCGGTAGCCGGTTTCCATGGCGTGCTGCAGCAGCGCGCGCACCTCCACCACCTCGCCACGGCGCACGCGGCTGGGGGCGTTGAGCAGGGCGCGCAGGCTCATGAGCGGGTCACGCCCCCTCGACGCAGGCGGCCAGCGTCACCACCACCTGCACGCGCTGCTGCCAGCACGTGCCGTCGGCCAGCTCGGCCACCGCCACCACCGGCTGCGAGGTGGCCAGCCGCATGCGCGTGGCCACGGCCGCGCGGCCGGCCAGCGGGCCGAGCGTGAACACCGCCACCTCGGGCTGCGGGTTGCGCTGGGTGAAGAGGGCCAGACGGCGCACCTGCGCCGGCCCGGCATCGGGCACGGCCACCGTCACCGGCACCGTGTTGCCGTTTTCCACCAGCGGGGCGATGTCGAGCGTGACGCGGCCTTCGCGCAACGGGGCACCGGCGCAGAAGCTGGCCAGCGCGGCAGCCAGCGCGGCGTCGAGCGCCGGCGTGGCACGCGCCGCCGGCAGCACCAGCACCACCACGGCGGCACCGGCCAGCTCGCGCCGGCGGATCACCGCTGCGTCTCCAGCCAGGCCACGATGTCCTCCAGCTCCTGGGCTGAGAGCACCCGCTGCCCGCGCCAGGCCGCGCCCACGCGCGCCTCGGCCTCGTCGGCGGCCGATGGCGCGGCCGCGTGCAGCGTCGGCATCAGGCTGGCGGGGTTGAGCCGGCGGCTGTCGGCCACACGCAGGCGCAGCTGCGCGGCGCTCCAGCGCGTGCCGGCGCCGCGCAGATCAGTCGACAGCGTGCCCTGCAGCGCGGCGGGTGCGTGCGGGCCCACCACAGCCGCCTGGTGGCACAGCAGGCACAGGCTCTTCGCGCGGTCGGCCACCAGGGCCGCGCCGCGGGCGGCGTCGCCCTGCTGGCCGGCCAGCGGCGCGGGGATGCCGTCGCCCACGGCCGTCCAGGCCACCGCGCCGGTGGCCAGGCTGGCCGACACCGCCCAGGCCGCGATCAAGACCACCTCATGCGGCTCAGGCCCGCTGCAACTGCTGCTTCAGCGGCAGCGTGCGGATGCGCTTGCCAGTGGCGGCGAAGATGGCGTTCAGCACCGCCGGCGCCGCCACCGCGATGGTGGGCTCGCCGACGCCGCCCCAGAAGCCGCCCGTGGGCACCAGCACCGTCTCGACCTTGGGCATCTGCGCCATCGTCATCATCGGGTAGGTGTCGAAGTTCTTCTGCACGATGGCGCCGTCCTTCACCGTGCACTCGCCGAACAGCGCCGCGCTCAGGCCGTAGACGAAGCTGCCCTCGACCTGCGCCTCCACCTGCTGCGGGTTGACGACGTGCCCGGTGTCGGTGGCCGCGACGATGCGGTGCACCTTCAGCGCGCCGTCGGCACCCACGCTGACCTCGGCCACCGCCGCCACGTAGGCGCCGAAGCCGTGGGTCTGCGCCAGGCCGCGGAACACCTTCTGCCCGGCCACGTCAGGCGCCGGCGTGCCCCAGCCGGCGGCCTTGCACGCGGCCTCCAGCACCGCCAGGTGCTTGGGGTGGCTCTTCATCAGATCGCGGCGCAGCGCCAGCGGGTCGCGGTTCGTGGCGTGCGCCACCTCGTCGAGAAAACACTCGAGGTAGATCGCGTTCTGGTTCAGGTTCACGCCGCGCCAGAAGCCCGGCGGCACATGCGGGTTGCGCATCGCGTGGTCGACCAGCAGGTGCGGCACGGTGTAGCCGATGGCCGCCTCGGGACCGCCGGCATTGAGACCCTGGAACACCACCGGATCGCGGCCCTCGCGCACGTTCTGCGGGAACAGGCCCGCCAGGATGCTCTGGCCGCTGATGCGCATGTGCAGCGCCTGCAGCCGGCCTTCGGCATCGAGCCCCGCCGTCAGCTTGCACTGCGTGACGGGGTGGTACTGGCCGTGTGTCATGTCTTCTTCGCGG
Source organism: Rubrivivax sp. (assembly GCA_020248945.1). Taxonomy (GTDB): domain Bacteria; phylum Pseudomonadota; class Gammaproteobacteria; order Burkholderiales; family Burkholderiaceae_C; genus Rubrivivax. The sequence continues at coordinate 11,673 of JADCGQ010000044.1, read as the reverse complement.
CTCCACAGCAGCTTCACGGGCGTGCCCGGCAGCTCCTTGGCGATGGCCACCACCTGGCGCACCCAGTCGTGCACCGCACCGCGGCGGCCGAAGCCACCGCCGAGGTGGATCTTGTAGACCTCGCATCGGGCCGGCGGCAGGCCGGCGGCCTCGGCCGTGGCGGCGAGCGCGCCCTCGCCGTTCTGCGTGGGCGTCCAGACCTCGCAGCGCTCGGGTGTCCAGCGCGCGGTGGCGTTCATCGGCTCCATCGTGGCGTGGTTCTGGTGCGGGTAGGCGTACACCGCCTCGATGCGCCGCGCGGCACCCGCGAGCGCCGCCACGGCGTCGCCCTGCTTGTTGCCCGAGACGGCCTGCGGCGCGTCGAGACCCTCGCGCAGCAGGGCGTCGATGCCGGCCTGCTGCACGTTGGCGTGCGCGCCCAGGTCCCAGTCGATGGGCAGCGCCTGCACGGCCTTGTGGGCGCGCCACCAGGTGTCGGCCACCACGGCCACGGCGTTGTTGCCGACGCGCACGACCTTCTTCACGCCGGGCATCTTCTGCACCGCCGCGGCGTCGAAGCCGCGCACCGTGCCGCCGAACACCGGGCAGGCACGGATGGCGGCGTTGAGCAGGCCGGGCAGCTTGAGGTCGGCACCGTAGACCTGCGCGCCGTTGGTCTTTTCGACCGTGTCCAGGCGCGCCAGGCGCTGGCCCGCGATCGTCCAGTCCTTCGGGTCCTTCAGCACCACGTCGGTGGGCACCGGCAGCTTCGACGCGGCCTCGGTGAGCTGGCCGTAAGTGGCGCGGCGCCGGCTGGCGGCGTGCGTGACCACGCCCTTGTCGGCGCGGCACTCGGCCACCGGCACACCCCAGCCGTTGGCCGCGGCCTGCAGCAGCATCTGCCGCGCGGCGGCGCCGCCCTTGCGCACGTACTCGTGGCTGTCGCGGATGCCACGGCTGCCACCGGTGCTGAAGCTGCCCCAGACGCGGTTGCGCGCCAGGTTCTGGCCCGGCGTCGGGTACTCGGTGCTCACGCGCGTCCAGTCGCACTGCAGCTCTTCGGCCACCAGCTGCGCCAGGCCGGTGAGCGTGCCCTGGCCCATCTCGCTGCGGGCGATGCGGATGACGACGCGGCCGTCGGGCTGCACCACGACCCAGGCGCCGATCTCGGGGGTGGACGGCGCGGCGGATGGCGCTGAGCCTTGCGCGGCAGCCGGCACGGCCACCACCAGCGAGCCGGCGGCAAAGGCGCTGCCGGCGGCGATGAACTCGCGGCGGTTGACGGATGCACTCATCTCAAGCCTCTCGCGTGCTGCGCACGACGTGGATGACATCGACGCCGGCCACCCGCTGCCCCGAGGCCTGCTTGATGGCCGCACGCACGCGGTTGTAGGTGCCACAGCGGCAGATGTTGGTCATGGCGGCGTCGATGTCGGCATCGGTGGGCCGCGGCTTGGCCTTCAGCAGCGCGGCGGCCGCCATCAGCATGCCGCTCTGGCAGTAGCCGCACTGCGGCACGTCGTTGGCCACCCAGGCCTTCTGCAGCGGGTGGTCGCCACGCGGCGCCAGGCCTTCGATGGTGAGCACCTGCTGCCCGGGCTGCACCGCCGACACCGGCAGCACGCAGCTGCGCACCGGCGTGCCGTCGACATGCACGGTGCAGGCGCCGCACTGCGCCACGCCGCAACCGTACTTGGTGCCGGTGAGGCCAAGCTGCTCGCGCAGCACCCACAGCAAGGGCGTGTCGGGCTCGGCGTCGTGCTCGAGCACGCGACCGTTGACGTGGAGTCGGGCCATCGGGTGTCTCCTGGCGGCGGGGTTGCTTGAATCGGCCGATGATGGTGGCGCGGCTTTGCCCCACTGGGGCACCGGGTCATCCTCAGCCGGACATCAGGCACGGCGCACGCGCAAGGCGTGCAACAGCGCGGCATCGGCCCAGGCCGGCGGCGGCAGGCCCAGCGCCTGCGCGGCGGCCACCTGCCCGGCGGCCACGCTGCTCTGGATGCCATAGCCGCCTTGCGCGGCCAGCCACAGGAAGGCCGGCTCCAGCGGATCGGCGCCGATGACGAGGCTGCCGTCGGGCACGAAGCTGCGCAGCCCCGCCCACGTGCGGCGCGGCCGGCGGATCTGCAGCGTCGTCGCCGCCTCGATGCGGTGGATGGCGGTGGCGATGTCCAGCTCCTCGGGCATCACGTCGTGCGGCGGCACCGGGTCGGCGTTGGCCGGCGAGCCCAGCAGCAGGCCGGCCTCGGGCTTGATGTAGAAGCTTTCGTCGATGTCGACGACGAGCGGCCAGTTCGCGATGTCCAGCCCCGCCGGGGGCTCGAAGACAAAGGCCGAGCGCCGCTTGGGCTGCAAGCCCACAGGCGGCAGGCCGGCGCGCGCGGCCAGCTCGTCGGCCCAGGCGCCGGCGGCGTTGATCAGGCGCACGGCACTGAACACGCCCGCGGCGCTGCCCAGTTGCCAGCCTTGCGGCGTGCGCTGCAAGGTCTGCACCTCGGCATCGCACTGCAGCCGCGCCCCGGCCGCGCGCGCGCTTCGCAGGTAGCCCTGGTGCAGCGCGTGCACGTCGATGTCGGCGGCACCGGGGTCGAGCACCGCGGCGGCCACGGCCTCGGGGCGCAGCACCGGGCACATCGCCTGCGCAGCGGCGGTGCTCAGCCACTCGGCGGCCACGCCCTCGGCGCGCAGCGTGTCGTGCAGGGTGCGCAGCGGTGCCAGTCGATCGGCCGCGGCGATGAACAGCGCCCCGCGCGGCCGCAGCAAGGGCGCCTCGGCGAACCCGGCGGGCGGATGCTGCAAGAAGTGGCGGCTGGCCCGCGTGAGCGCCCGCACCGGGCCCGGGCCGTAGCTCTCTTCGAACATCGCGGCGCTGCGGCCCGTGCTGTGCAGGCCGGGCTGGGCCTCGCGCTCGAGCAGCAGCACGCGCGCCTGTGGCGCCGCCTGCAGCGTGAAGCAGGCCGCCGCGGCCCCGGCGATGCCGGCGCCGACGATGGCGATGTCGAAGGGGCTGTCCGTGGCGGCGTGGCTCATGGTGGGCTGGCGTCTTGCGCCGTGCGCGCGAGTTGCGCGAGCAGCGCCGCCGCCTGCTCGAGCAGCGGCCCGCGCGGGCGCTGCGCCGAGGTGGCCAGCGACAGGCTCGTGGTCAGCGGGCGCTTGGGCGCGATGAGGATGGGCCGCGCCTGCAGCTGCGCGCCGTCGGCCTGGCCTTGCAGCGCCGTCACCGCCAGCACGGCGTGCAGCGGATGGCGCTGCACCAGCGCCAGCATCGCGCCGACGCTTTCGATCTCGAGCGCCACGCGCGGCGTGAGGCCGGCTTCGGCGAGCGCGGTTTCCACCCGCATGCGCAGCGCGTGCGGGCGGCTGGGGATGACGAGCTCGCGCGTGGCGAGGTCGGCCAGCGTCACCGGCCGCAGGCGCGCGCCGGCGGCCGCCCGCGCCGAGATGAGGTGCAGCCGCTCCTCGAGCACCGGCGCCAGCGCCACCTGGCTGGAGGGCGCGGCGTTGTAGACCAGCGCGCAGTCGATGCGGCCCTGCACCAGCCACTCCAGCATGTAGTGCGTGAGGCCCTCGACGACGCTGACACCGGCACGCGGAAAACGCTCGCGGAAGGCCTCGACCAGCGGCGCGGTGAGCGTGCGGCTCAGCGTGGGCGGCAGGCCGATCGACACCATGCCGGTGGCGGCGCCGCGCTGCTCTTCGAGGTCTTGCACCGCGCGCTGCACCTGCTGCAGGATGCCGCGGCCGTGGGCCAGCAAGCGCGTGCCGGCGGGCGTGAGCGTGACGCCGCGGCCGTTGCGCTCGAACAGGGTTTGACGCAGTTCCACCTCGAGCGCGCGCACCTGGCGGCTGATCGCCGGTTGCGCCACGCGCAGCACGGCGGCGGCGCGCGTGAAGCTGCCGAGTTCGGCCACCTGCACGAAGCTGCTGAGCTGCCGGAGATCCATGCCCGCCATGCTATGCCGAAACGTTCTAGCAGCTAGTGAGACCCCGCGGTTGAAACATGGGCCGCGCGGCCGAAGAATCCACGTCTCCATGAATACCCTGCTCACCGGCATTTCCTCGATGGCCACCCGTCAGGTGCTGGCCGAGCTGGCCGCGCATGCGACGCGCGCCGGCGGCCCGACGGTGCGTTTCGAGAGCGTGGGCGGCGTCGACGCCGCGCGCCGCGTGGCCGGCGGCGAGCGCTTCGATCTCGTGGTGCTGGCCGCCGACGCGGTGGACAAGCTGCTGGCCGCCGGCCACGCCGAGGGCCCGCGCGTGGATCTCGTGCGCTCGGCCATGGCCGTGGCCGTGAAGAGCGGCGCGCCGCAGCCCGACATCGCCACCGAAGCCGCATTGCGCGAGGCCGTGGCCACGGCCGCCAGCGTGGGCTACTCCACCGGCCCGAGCGGCAACCACCTGCTGGCGCTGATCGAGCGCTGGGGCCTGAGGGAGGCCCTGGCGCCGCGCCTGGTGCAGGCCCCGCCGGGCGTGCCGGTGGCCACACTGGTGGCGCGCGGCGATGCGGCACTGGGCTTCCAGCAGATGCCCGAGCTGGCCGGCCAGCCCGGCATCGACGTGCTCGGCACCTTGCCGGGCGCCGCCGCCCAGATCACCACCTTCAGCGCCGTGCTCGGCCTGCACGGCGCGCAGCGGCACGCTGCCCAGGCGCTGCTGGCGCTGTTCAACGACGACACCGCCGCCGCCATCAAGCGCCGCTGCGGCCTGGAACCCGCCTGAGAGCCTGCCGGAGAGCCCGCCCCATGATCATCGACATCCACGGCCACTACACCACCGCGCCCAAGGCGCTGGAAGCCTGGCGCAACGCGCAGATCGCCGGCATCAAGGACCCGGCGCTGAAGCCGCGCGCCGCCGACCTGAAGATCTCCGACGACGAGATCCGCGAGACCATCGAGGCCAACCAGCTGGCCAAGATGCGCGAGCGGGGCAGCGACCTCACCATCTTCAGCCCGCGTGCCAGCTTCATGGCGCACCACATCGGCGATTTCGAGGTCTCCAGCACCTGGGCCGCCATCTGCAACGAGCTCTGCTACCGCGTCAGCACCCTGTTCCCGGACTCGTTCATCCCCGCCGCGATGCTGCCGCAGAGCCCGGGCGTGGACCCGGCCAGCTGCATCCCCGAACTCGTGAAGTGTGTGGAGCAGTTCGGCAACGTCGCCCTCAACCTGAACCCCGATCCGAGCGGCGGCCACTGGACGAGCCCGCCGCTGACCGACCGCCACTGGTACCCCCTCTACGAGAAGATGGTCGAGTACGACATCCCGGCCATGGTGCACGTGAGCACGAGCTGCAACGCGTGCTTTCACACCACCGGCGCGCACTACATCAACGCCGACACGACGGCGGTGATGCAGCTGATCCAGGGCGATCTGTTCAAGGACTTCCCGACGCTGAAGTTCATCGTGCCGCACGGCGGCGGCGCCGCGCCCTACCACTGGGGCCGCTACCGCGGCCTGGCGCAGGAGCTGAAGAAGCCGCTGCTCGCCGACCACCTGCTGAACAACGTGTTCTTCGACACCTGCGTGTACCACCAGCCCGGCATCGACCTGCTGACCAAGGTGATCCCGGTGAAGAACATCCTCTTCGCCAGCGAGATGATCGGCGCGGTGCGCGGCATCGACCCCGAGACCGGCAACAGCTTCGACGACACCAAGCGCTACATCGAGGCCAGCACGCAGCTGAGCGCGGCCGAGAAGCACGCCATCTACGAAGGCAACGCACGGCGGGTGTATCCGCGGCTGGACGCCGCCCTGAAGCAGAAGGGACTCTGACCATGTACGAACTCGGCGTCGTCTACCGCACCATCGAACGCACCCCCGGCCATGTGGCCGATGCGCTGGCCGCGCTCGGCAGCGCCACGGTGCACGAGGCCATGGGCCGCGTGGGCCTGATGCACAGCAGCATCCGCCCCATCTATGCCGGCGCTCAGGTGAGCGGCACCGCCGTGACGGTGCTGCTGCACCCGGGCGACAACTGGATGATGCATGTCGTGGCCGAGCAGATCCGCCCCGGCGACATCGTCGTGGCGGCCATCACCGCACCGTGCACCGACGGCTACTTCGGGGATCTGCTGGCGACATCGTTCCAGGCGCGCGGTGCGCGGGCGCTGGTCATCGACGCCGGTGTGCGCGACGTGAAGACGCTGCAGCAGATGGGCTTCCCGGTGTGGAGCAAGGCGATCAGCGCCAAGGGCACGATCAAGGCCACGCTGGGCAGCGTGAACATCCCCGTGGTGTGCGCCGACGCGCTGGTGCGCCCGGGCGACGTGATCGTGGCCGACGACGACGGCGTGGTCTGCGTGCCGCGCTCGATGGCCGAGAAGGCGCTGGAGGCCGCGACCAAGCGCGAGGCCAACGAAGGCGAGAAGCGCGCCAAGCTGGCCAGTGGCGTGCTGGGCCTGGACATGTACAAGATGCGCGAGCCGCTGGCGGCCGCGGGTCTGAAGTACATCGACTGAGCGGTCATGCGCATCGCCCTCATCGGCTATGGCGAGGTCGGCCGCATCCTGGCCGAGGATCTCGCGGCCCATGGCCACGCTCTCGCGGCCTTCGATCTGAAGCTCACCGCCGGCCGCGGTGACGGCGCGCCATTGCGCACGCACGCCGCCGGCCTGGGCGTACGGCTCGCGGGCTCGCACGCCCAGGCCGTGGAAGGCGCCGAACTCGTGATCAGCGCCGTCACCGCCAGCCAGGCCGTGGCGGTGGCCGAAGCCTGCGCCAGCGGTCTGGCTGCGGATGCCTTCTTCCTTGACTTCAACAGCGCCAGCCCCGGCGCCAAGATCCGCGCCGCCGAGGCCGTGCACGCCGCCGCCGGCCGCTACGTGGAGGGCGCGGTGATGACCAGCGTGCCGCCCTACCGCAGCCGCGTACCGCTGCTGCTGGGCGGCCCGCACGCCGAGGCCCTGAAGCCGCGGCTCGACGAGCTCGGCTTCGCCCCCAAGGTGCACAGCGCGCAGCTCGGCGTGGCCAGCGCGACCAAGATGTGCCGCAGCGTGATGATCAAGGGCCTGGAGGCCATGGTCATCGAGAGCTTCACCACGGCGCGAGCGCACGGCGTGGAAGACGCGGTGATCGCCTCGCTGTGCGAGACCTTCCCCGGCATCGACTGGGAAAAGCAGGCCGCGTACTTCTTCCAGCGCGTCATCGAGCACGGCCGCCGCCGCAGCGAAGAGGTGCGCGAAGTGGCGGCCACCGTACGCGAGGCGGGCCTCGTGCCCTACAGCGCCGAAGGCACCGCCGAGCGGCAGGCCCACATCGCCGATCTGGCCGATGCGGGGGTCTTCGGCCTGCGCGGCGAACCGGGCTTTGCGCGCAGCGCCGACTGGCGTGTGGAAGCCGACCGCCTGCTCGCCGCCCTCACCCCCAAGGACCAGGCATGAAAACCCAAGTCGTCATCATCGGCAGCGGGCCTGCGGGCCTGCTGCTCTCGGAGATCCTGCACCGCCACGGCATCGAGAGCGTGGTGCTGGAGCGCTCGGCGCGCGAGCACGTGCTGTCGCGCATCCGTGCCGGCGTACTGGAGAGCACCACCGTCGACGTGCTGCGCGAAAACGGCCTGGCCGCGCGCATGGACGCCGAAGGCCACCCGCACGATGGCATGCGCATCGCCTGGGCCGGGCGCGACAGCTTCATGGTCGACACGCAGGCCACGCTGGGCCGCCGCTTCATGGTCTACGGCCAGACCTCGATCCAGGAAGACCTCTACGCCGCCGCCGACCGCCGCGGCCAGCCCGTGCTCACCGAGGTGGCCGACGTGGTGCTGCACGAGCACGACGGCGCGCCCGGCGCCAAGCCCTGCGTCACCTTCGTCCAGGGTGGTGAGAAGCGGCGCATCGACTGCGAGTTCATCGCCGGCTGCGACGGCTTCCACGGCGTCAGCCGCCGCAGCATCCCCGAGAGCGTGCGCAAGGAGTACGAGAAGGTCTACCCCTTCGGCTGGCTGGGCGTGATGGCGCGCGTGAAGCCGCTGCCCGACATCACCTACGTCAACCACCCCCGCGGCTTTGCGCTGGCCAGCTACCGCAACGAGAAGCTCTCGCGCTTCTACATCCAGGTGGCGCTGGAGGACAAGGTCGAGGACTGGCCGGACGATCGCTTCTGGCCCGAGCTGAAGGCGCGCTTCCCGGCCGAGATGGCCGCGGCCATCGAAGAGGACGCGACCATCGAGAAGAGCATCGCGCCGCTGCGCAGCTTCGTCTCCGAGCCCATGCGCTACGGCGCGCTCTTCCTGTGCGGCGATGCCGCGCACATCGTGCCGCCCACGGGCGCCAAGGGCCTGAACCTGGCCGTGAGCGACGTGTTCTACCTCTCGCGCGCCCTCGCCCGCTGGTACGGCCAGGGCAAGCCCGACCTGCTCGACAGCTACAGCGCGATGGCCCTGCGCCGCGTGTGGAGCAGCGTGCGCACGAGTTGGTACCTCACCAACCTGCTGCACCGCTTTCCGCACTTCAGCGAGTTCGACCAGAAGGCGCAGGAGTACGAGCTCGACTACCTCAAGAACTCGCGCTTCGCGCAGGCCGCGCTGGCCGAGCAGTACGCCGGCCTGGCGTATGAGAAGGTGGACTGACCCATGAGCACCTTCACCAAGACCCCCGGCTGGCTCGACTGGTACGCCGGCCCCAGCAAACCCCGCTTCCAGCTGCCCGCGGGCGCGGTCGACGCGCATTGCCACGTCTTCGGCCCCGGCGCCGAGTTTCCGTTCGCCCCCGAGCGCAAGTACACGCCTTGCGACGCCAGCAAGGCGCAGCTGTTCGCGCTGCGCGACCACCTCGGCTTCGCGCGCAACGTCATCGTGCAGGCCACCTGCCACGGCGCCGACAACCGCGCCATGGCCGACGCCTGCGCCACGAGCGGCGGCCGTGCGCGTGGCGTGGCCACCGTGCGCCGCAGCGTCACCGACCACGAGCTGGAGCAACTGCATGCCGCCGGCGTGCGCGGCGTGCGCTTCAACTTCGTCAAGCGGCTGGTGGACTTCACGCCCAAGGACGAGCTGCTCGAGATCGCCGGCCGCATCAAGGCGCTGGGCTGGCACGTCGTCATCTACTTCGAGGCGGTGGACCTGCCCGAGCTGTGGGACTTCTTCACCGCGCTGCCCACCACCGTGGTGGTCGACCACATGGGCCGGCCCGATGTGAGCAAGCCGCTGGACGGCCCGGAGTTCGCGCTCTTCATGAGGTTCATGCGGGAGCACGACAACGTGTGGAGCAAGGTGAGCTGCCCCGAGCGGCTTTCGGTGGGCGGACCACGCGCGCTGAACGGTGAACAAGCGCCCTACCGCGACGTGGTGCCCTTCGCGCGCACCGTGGTCGAGACCTTCCCTGAGCGCGTGCTCTGGGGCACCGACTGGCCGCACCCCAACCTGAAGGACCACATGCCCGACGACGGCTTGCTGGTCGACTTCATCCCGCACATCGCGGTCACGGCTGATCTGCAGCAGCGGCTGCTGGTGGCCAACCCGATGCGCCTGTACTGGCCCGAAGAGGCGTGAGGAGACACCACATGGCCCTGGACAAACCGTACCTCGACGTGCCTGGCACGACGATCTTCGACGCCGAGCAATCGCGCAAGGGCTACTGGCTCAACCAGTTCTGCATGAGCCTGATGAAGGCGCCGAACCGCGAGCGCTTCCTCGCCGACGCCAAGGCCTATCTCGACGAGTGGCCGATGACGCAGGCCCAGAAGGACGCCGTGCTCGCACGCGATCTCAACCGCTGCATCGCCGAGGGCGGCAACATCTACTTCCTGGCCAAGATCGGCGCCACCTACGGCAAGAGCTTCCAGCAGATGGCCGGCAGCATGACGGGCATGACGGAAGAGGAGTACCGCGACATGATGATCGCCGGCGGCCGCTCGGTCGAAGGCAACCGCCACCCCGGCGAAGACGGCAGCGCGCAGCCGCAGCACCAGCCGCAGGGCAGCGCGGCGAAGGCGGGGTTCTGACATGGCCCGCATCACTGCATCGGTCTACACCAGCCACGTGCCCGCCATCGGCGCCGCACTCGACCTCGGCAAGACGCAAGAGCCGTACTGGCAGAAGGTGTTCAGCGGCTACGAGTACAGCAAGCAGTGGCTGCGCGAGAACAAGCCCGACGTGATCTTCCTCGTCTACAACGACCACGCCACGGCCTTCAGCCTCGACCTCATCCCCACCTTCGCCATCGGCACCGCCGCGCAGTACCAGCCGGCCGACGAAGGCTGGGGCCCGCGTCCGGTGCCCACGGTGATGGGGCACCCCGATCTCGCCGCGCACATCGCGCAGAGCGTCATCCAGGACGACTTCGACCTCACCATCGTCAACAAGATGGACGTCGACCACGGCCTGACGGTGCCGCTGAGCCTGATGTGCGGCCAGCAGGACAAGGACTCGGGCGCCTGGCCCTGCCCCGTGATCCCGTTCGCCGTGAACGTGGTGCAGTACCCGGTGCCCAGTGGCCGGCGCTGCTTCAACCTGGGCCGCGCCATCCGCAAGGCCGTCGAGAGCTATGACGAGCCGCTGAACGTGCAGATCTGGGGCACCGGCGGCATGAGCCACCAGCTGCAGGGGCCGCGCGCCGGGCTCATCAACGCCGAGTGGGACAAGCGCTTCCTCGACCGCCTGATCGCCGAGCCCGAGGCCCTGGCCCAGGTGCCGCACATCGACTACGTGCGCGAGGCCGGCAGCGAAGGCATCGAACTCGTGATGTGGCTGATCGCGCGCGGTGCGATGAGCGACCACGCACCCGCCGTGAAGCACCGCTTCTATCACGTGCCCGCCAGCAACACGGCGGTCGGCCACCTGATCCTGGAGAACACATGAAGACCTTGAAAGTGGCGCTGGCCGGAGCCGGCGCCTTCGGCCTGAAGCACCTGGATGCACTGAAGCTGATCGACGGCGTCGAAGTGATCAGCCTCGTCGGCCGCGAGCTCGACAAGACGAAGGAAGCCGCCGCGAAGTACGGCGTGGGCCACGTCACGACTGACCTCGCCGATACGCTGAAGCTGCCCGGCCTGGACGCCGTGATCCTGGCCACGCCGACGCAGATGCACGCGGCGCAAGCGCTGCAGTGCCTGCAGGCCGGCGTGCACGTGCAGGTCGAGATCCCGCTGGCCGACAGCCTGCGCGACGCCTACGCCGTGGCCGACCTGCAGGCCAAGACGGGGCTGGTGGCCATGGTCGGCCACACGCGCCGTTTCAACCCCAGCCACCAGTGGGTGCGCCAGCGCATCACGGCGGGCGAGTTCGCCATCCAGCAGCTGGACGTGCAGACCTACTTCTTCCGCCGCACCAACATGAACGCGCTCGGCCAGGCGCGCAGCTGGACGGACCACCTGCTGTGGCACCACGCCGCGCACACGGTGGACCTGTTCGCCTACCAGTGCGGCAGCCCCATCGTGAAGGCCAGCGCGATGCAGGGGCCGATCCACCCGGTGCTGGGCATCGCCATGGACATGAGCATCCAGCTGAAGGCCGCGAACGGCGCGATCTGCACGCTGAGCTTGAGCTTCAACAACGAAGGGCCGCTGGGCACCTTCTTCCGCTACATCGGCACCACCGGCACCTACCTCGCGCGGTATGACGATCTCTACACCGGCAAGGACGAGAAGATCGACGTCAGCGGCGTGGACGTGTCGATGAACGGCATCGAGCTGCAGGACCGCGAGTTCATCGCCGCCATCCGCGAGGGCCGCGAGCCCAACGCCAGCGTGGCGCAGG
>JADCGQ010000043.1 GCA_020248945.1 Rubrivivax sp. | reverse complement strand
TGCTCCAGTCGGTGAACGAGGCGGATTGCCTCGATCACCAACATCGCAGAACCAGCGGCACGACGGGCCGCCACCACTCTCGACGGAGCGCCTACCGCGCGAGCGGTTTAGTCCCCTGGCCGGCTGCAGCCACTCGAGGGCAGTCCGCTGAGTGACCGGAGGCGCTGCAAAGCAGGCACTGACGGGCCATAGACACGTGAAGACCACCTTCCACTCGCTCAGCCTTCGTCTTGCCGCAGCCGCGGTGCTTGAGCGGGGGGCTTCAGGCCTGCGTTGAGCCCACGTGCGCAGCGCACACGAGTCTGCCTCCCACTTCGCCAGGCTCATCGTCGCACCGGCTCTGCCGGACCAGCCGCTGTCGCGCACAGCGCCGCAGCCAGCACGTCATGCGAGAAGCCCTTGCCCTGCCAGATCTCGCCGAAGTCGAAGTCGGCCTGGTTGCTGAACACCACGACCGATACGCCACGCTCCGGCACGATGATGTTGCGCGCCTGGATGCCACCCACATCGCCGCGGCGCTCCACCAATTCCACGGGCTCGGCACAGCCGGCGATCGGCGCGCTGAAGGCCCACACCCCAGGCCGGCATAGCCCCACTTCGGTTCACCGGTCCACATCGCCTGGCGCGACGCCGCACTGACCACGCGCCCCGTCAGCAAGGCCCGGTTGAAGGCCAGCAGGTCGCGCGCCGTGCCTTCCATCGCGCCGCCGGCGCCATAGGTGGCCATCACCGGTTGCGGCACGGGCTGGCCGGTGACGTGCTCGAGCAGGCCGGCCAGCACCAGCGTGTCGCAGTCGCCGTACAGGAAACGCTCGCCCGGCACGGCCGTTGCCGGCCCGGCGCAGAAACGCAGCGCGTCGGGCTGCCAGTGCGGGCCCTTGCGGCGGTAGAAGGACAACACACCATCGGCTTTCATGGGGCCGTCGCCGGGCTGCGCCAGGCCGGACACGTGCTGCATCAGGTGCCGCACGGTGATCTGCGCGGCCCCGGGTGCCTGGAAGGCCGGCCCGCGAGTGGCGAGCGTGTCGTCCAGCAACAGCTGCCCGGCATCCACCAGCTGCATGGCCAGGGTCACCGTCACCTGCTTGCTCACCGATCCCCAGCGCCACACCGCGGCGGGCTACGAACGCTGGCAGGTGATCAGGCCGCAGCCCGCTGCGCCGGCCGGGCCCGGGCCTGACGCCGGCGCGACACGCCCAGCACCGCGGCGCATCCGGCCAGCCACAGCGCCCAGGTGCCGGGCTCGGGCACTGCGGCAATGGTCAGGCTGTCGATGCGAAACCTGAACTGGCCGCCATGGGTGCCGTCGGTCCAGATCGAACCGAAGTCCGAAAACACGCGGTCGACCGCGTAGGTGCCTGCCACCGCCGCGAACAGCGAGGTCGGGTTGGGAGGGGACCCGCTGAACAGGGTGCCGGTGCCGAGCACCCCAACGGCGTCAAGCCCCAGGTTGACCGCGTTCATCTGCACGCCAGTGACAGCTCAGCGCTGCGGGGGCGGAGTGTGCAGGTCACCCAGCCACTGCGCGCCCAGGGCCCGCGCGAGCCAGCGGTCGAAGGCGAAGCCGGGGCCTGCTTCATCGAGGGCGGCTGACAGCACGAGGGGCCGCAGCAGCGCGGCCATGAACGCGGCGTCGGCATCGGCCAGTGCCTGCACGTGCACCCGGTACTGCGCATCGCGCCAGACGAAGGCGAGTTCGGCCTGATGCGCCTGGAGGGCCGCACGCGCGGTGTCGAAGGGCAGCCTGCCGTCATGGGCGAGCCAGAGCGTGGCGATCGGGTGTTCGCTCGATACCAGGGTGGCACCGGCGGCCAAGGGCAGGCGCAGGTGGTCGGGGTCGTCGTGGGCCAGGGCGTGCAGCAGGTTCACCGGGCTGGCGGGCGCCGCCGGCGGCGGGTCGGCAGCCCGCGCGGCCCGGTGCACGGCCCAGTCGAGCGCGGCACAGTCCGGCAGGTAGGGCACGTCGGCCAGCTGCCCGTTGCGGGCGATGAAGCCTGGCAGCTCATCGCCCCACTCGCCCAGATCGCCCCGCTGCGGCGGGTGCAGATGCCAGAAGTGGCGGGCGAGCGCCGCAAAGGGCTCGTGGCCCACCAGCGCTGCCACCGTTGGAAAGGCCGCGCCGAGCGCCCGCTCGGCGGTGGCGCCGGCGTTGCCACGGTAGGCCGCCAGCGCCTGCGCGGCGGTGGCGCGGGCCGGCAGGCGCAACCCGCCCTCGGGCAGCGCGTCGTCGCGCCACAGCGCCGCCACCAGCCGCTGCTGGCGAAGCGCCTCGCGGTTCATCGGGCGGCCCTGGTGCTGTCGCCACCGTGCACGGCCCGCGCCACCTCGTCGGCAGCGCGGGCTTCGTCCAGCAACACCTCGAAGGGCGGCAGTGCGGTGTCCCACTCCAGCAGCGTCGGCTGCGGCCCGAAGCGCCGCAGCGCATGGGCGTAGACCGTCCACACCGGCGCGTGCACGCGGCTGCCGTGGTCGTCGATCACCAGGCCGTCGTGCTGGCTGTAGCCGGCGAGGTGGAGCTGGCCCACGTGGCGCGGCTCGATCGCGTCGACAAACGCACAGGCCGCGGCCACGGGGTCGGGCGCAGCGGCATTGAGCGCGTTGACGACGAGGTTGTTCACGTCGACCAGCAGCCAGCAACCGGTTCGCTGGGCGAGCTGGTTGAAGAAGTCGGCCTCGGCCAGCGTGTCGTCGGCCCAGCCGAGGTAGGCCGAGATGTTCTCGACGCCGATCGGCCGCTTCAGCCGGTCTTGCACCTGCTGCACGTTGGCGGCGAGGATGTCCAGGCTCTCGGCGGTGAAGGCCACGGGCAGCAGATCGCTCGCGTGCAGCGGCGCGGCGCCCGCGCGCCGCGGCGCACGCGCGAACGAGGCGTGGTCGGACACTCGAACCGGCTCGAACTGCCGCACCAGCGCCGCCAGGCGGTCGAGATGCCAGGCGTCGAGCCCCGCGGCCGAACCGAGGCCCAGGCCCACGCCGTGCAGGCCGAGCTCGTAGTGCTCACGTGCCGCGGCCAGCAGCGCATGGGGCGCGCCACCGTCACCGAAGAAGTTCTCCGAGTGCACCTCGATGAACGGGAGCGCTGGCAGGCGCTCGAGCAGTTCGCGCTCGTGCGCGTGGCGCCAGCCGATGCCGCACGAGCCCGGCGGGGCCGCATTCATCCGCATGCTCCGCCCACGCTCCTAGCTCTTGCCGGCCTTGGCCTGGGCCTCCTCGGCCGTCATGCCCTTCAGGCTCTTGCAGGTGCCCCCGGCGACGTATTTCCAGGCACCCGGGTCGTTGTCGACCTTGCTCTGGCCGGCGCAGGAGTGCGTGCGCGCCAGGTTGGCGCAGTCGTTCTGGCCGGCCTTGGCGATGCCGTAGCACTTCTCCTTGGCCTTGGGCTTGTCCTGGGCAGCGGCCGGCGCGGCCAAGCCCAGCGCCAGGACGGACGCGAGGGCCGAGGAGACAACGAGACGGTGGTTCATGGCAAAGCTCCGTGAGTGAAGGGTTCCACGTGTGGAGCGGGGACCGCGCCACCGCCGAGATTCGTGCGCGCCGCCAAAAGGTTACGCCGCCGCCTGCAGCCGGTGTAACCGGATGGCCGCGGCAGCGACCCACGACGAGCCGAGTGCCATCCAGGAGCCCCGCCATGCCGCGCCGCCGTTCGATCCTCATGCTGCCCTTGTCGTTGGCCCTGCCCGTGGGGGCCGAAACGATGTCGACGATCGAAGCGCCGGTGCTGGCAGGCTTCACCAGCCGCGGCGAGGCCATCAGCCTGGAAGCCTTGCGGGGTTCCGTCGTGCTGGTGTTCGCCTGGTCGGCCCGATGCCCGGTGTGCCTGGACAAGCTGCCCGAACTGCGTCGCAACCTCGAAGGCTGGCAGGGCAAGCCCTTCGTCATCGTGGCGCTGAGCCTGGACCCGTCGGCCGAACAGATGCTGAACTACGAACGCGCGCTCGAGCTGACCGGCGCGGCACGATCCCAGCTCAAGAACCTGTGGCGTGGCGCGCCCAGGCACCGCGACAACTTCGGCGAGCTGCCCCCGAAGATGCCGACGGCGCTGATCTTCGACAAGGACGGGGCTTTGCGCAAATCGGTGCGCGGCCGGGTGCCCGCCGAGCTGTGGGACGACATCGCGGAGCTCGTGCTCGGCTGAGCCGTTCAGATCGCCAGCCGCGCCTTCACGCCGTCAGCCTGCATGTCGGCGCCGCGCCCGCGCATCACGATCTCGCCACGCTCCATCACCAGGTACTGGTCGGCCAGTTCCTCGGCGAAGTCGTAGTACTGCTCCACCAGCAGCACGGCCATCGGCTGGCCGTCCAGGCCCTCGCGCGCCAGCTTCTGCAGCGCGCGGCCGATGTCCTTGATGATGCTGGGCTGGATGCCCTCGGTGGGCTCGTCGAGCATCAAGAGGCGCGGGCCCGCGGCCAGCGCGCGGGCGATGGCCAGCTGTTGCTGCTGACCGCCCGAGAGATCGCCACCGCGGCGGCCGATCATCTGCTGCAGCACCGGGAACAGCTCGAACAGCGAAGGCGGCAGCGGCGTGCGGCCCGGCCGCGAGGCCAGGCCCATGCGCAGGTTCTCGTCCACCGTGAGGCGGCCGAAGATCTCGCGGCCCTGCGGCACGTAGCCGATGCCGGCGCGCACGCGCTCGTAGGCGGGCAGCCTGGTGATGTCGGCGCCGGCGAGCGCGACGCTGCCGGTCTTGACGCCCACCACGCCCATCAGGCTCTTCAGCAGCGTCGTCTTGCCCACGCCGTTGCGGCCCAGGATGACGGTGATCTCGCCCACCCGCGCTTCGAGCGCCACGCCGCGCAGGATGTGGCTGCCGCCGTAGTACTGGTTCAGGCCCTGCACCTGGAGCAGCGGTGTGCCGGCGCCGGTGGCTTCAGCGGCCAAGGTACACCTCGACGACCTTTTCGTTGTTCTGCACGTCCGAGAGCAGGCCCTCGGCCAGCACCGAGCCCTCGTGCAGCACCGTCACCTTCTTGCGCCCTTGCGTCAGCGCGGCGACGAAGCTCATGTCGTGCTCCACCACCACCAGCGAGTGCTGGCCCTCGAGCGTGAGGAAGAGCTCGGCCGTGCGCTCGGTTTCTTCGTCCGTCATGCCGGCCACGGGCTCGTCGAGCAGCAGCAGCTTCGGGTCCTGCGCCAGCAGCATGCCGATCTCCAGCCACTGCTTCTGGCCGTGGCTCAAGAGGCCCGCCGTGCGATGGGCCTCTTCCTTGAGGTGGATGAGCAGCAGCAGCTCGTCGAGCCGGTCGCGCTGCGCGCCACTCAGTTTGGCGAAGAGGCCGGCGCGCACGCTGCGGTCGGCCTTCAGCGAGAGTTCGAGGTTCTGCCACACCGTCAGCGGCTCGTAGACGGTCGGCTTCTGGAACTTGCGGCCGACGCCGGCCTGAGCGATCTGCGGCTCGGTCAGGCGCAACAGGTCGACGTTGCTGCCGAAGGAAACACGGCCGCTGTCGGGGCGCGTCTTGCCGGTGATGCAGTCCATCATCGTCGTCTTGCCGGCGCCGTTGGGGCCGATGATGCAGCGCAGCTCGCCCACGTCGATCGTCAGGCTCAGCGCGTTCAGCGCCTTGAAGCCGTCGAAGCTGACGGTGATGCCGTCGACGTACAGCGCCACGCCCTGCGTGAAGACGACCTCGCCGTCGGCCACCGGGCGGCCGAAGCCGGCGCCCTTGGACAGCGTGGCGACGCGGGCCTCGTGCGCGGCGCGGGTGCGCGCGCCGGCTTCCATCAAGTCAGGCGTCATGTCTCGGCGTCCTTGCCGAGGCGCATGAGCTTGCGCCACAGGCCGAGCAGGCCCCCGGGCCTGCGCAGCAGGCCCATGAGGCCATTCGGCAGGAACAGCGTCACCGCGATGAACAACGCGCCCAGAAAGAACAGCCAGAACTCCGGGAAGGTGACGGTGAACCAGCTCTTCGCGCCGTTGACGAAGAACGCGCCGATGATCGGCCCGATCAGCGTGCCGCGCCCGCCCACGGCGGCCCAGATGGCGATCTCGATGCTGGCCGCCGGGCTCATCTCGCCGGGGTTGATGATGCCCACCTGCGGCACGTACAAGGCTCCGGCCACGCCGCACATCATGGCGCTGAGCGTCCAGATGGCGAGCTTGTACTTCACGGGGTCGTAGCCGCTGAACATGACGCGTGTCTCGGCGTCGCGGATGGCCTGCAGCACGCGCCCGGCCTTGCTGTGCACGATGTAGCGGCTCATCAGGAAGAAGCCCACCAGCACCAGGCCGCTCAGCACGAAGAGCAGCACCTTCATCTTCTGGTCGATGGGCACGTCGAGAATGCGCTTGAAGTCGGTGAAGCCGTTGTTGCCGCCGAAGCCGGTTTCGTTGCGGAAGAACAGCAGCATGGCGGCGAACGTCAGCGCCTGCGTGATGATGCTGAAGTACACGCCCTTGATGCGCGAGCGGAAGGCGAAGAAGCCGAAGACGAAGGCCAAGAGGCCCGGCACCAGCACCACCAGCAGCATCTGCAGCACGAAGCTGTCGGACACGGCCCAGTGCCAGGGCAGCTCCTTCCAGTCGAGGAAGACCATGAAGTCGGGCAGCGTGCTGCGGTACTGGCCGTCGGTGCCGATCTGCCGCATCAGGTACATGCCCATGGCGTAGCCGCCGAGCGCGAAGAAGAGGCCGTGGCCCAGGCTCAGGATGCCGGTGTAGCCCCAGATCAGGTCCATCGCCAGCGCGCAGATGGCGTAGCAGATGATCTTGCCGGTGAGGGTGACGTAGAAGTCGTCCAGGTGCAGCGGGCTGTCGGGCGGCACCAGCAGGTTGAGCGCCGGCACGACGACGGCGATCACCAGCAACGCCGTCAGCACCGCGGTCCAGCCGCGCATTCCGAGCGGGGTGCTCATCAGTCGGCGCTCCGTCCCTTGAGCGCGAAGATGCCCTGCGGCCGCTTCTGGATGAACAGCACGATCAGCACCAGCACGATGATCTTCGCCAGCACCGCGCCCTGCCAGCCTTCGAGCAGCTTGTTCACCACGCCCAGGCCCATGGCGGCATACACCGTGCCGGCCAGCTGCCCCACGCCGCCCAGCACCACGACCATGAAGCTGTCGACGATGTAGCCCTGCCCCAGATCAGGCCCCACGTTGCCCACCTGGCTGAGCGCGCAGCCCGCCAGGCCGGCGATGCCGGCGCCCAGCGCAAAGGCGTAGGTGTCCACGCGCGCCGTGTTCACGCCCACGCAGCTGGCCATGCGGCGGTTCTGCGTCACGCCGCGCACGAACAGGCCCAGGCGCGTGCGGCTGATGAGCAGCGCCACGCCCACCAGCACCAGGGCCGCGAACAGCAGGATGAAGAGGCGGTTGTAGGGCAGCGTCAGGTTCGGCAGCACCTGCACGCCGCCCGACAGCCACGAGGGGTTCTCCACCGCCACGTTCTGCGCGCCGAAGATCGTGCGCACCGTCTGCATCAGGATGAGGCTGATGCCCCAGGTGGCCAGCAGCGTCTCGAGCGGCCGGCCGTAGAGCCAGCGGATCACGCTCTTCTCCATCAGCGCGCCCACCAGGGCGGCCACCAGAAAGCTCACCGGAATGGCCGCCAGCACGTACAGGTCGAACAGGCCCGGCAGGTAGGTGCGGAACAGGTTCTGCACCACGAAGGTGGCGTAGGCGCCGATCATCATCAGCTCGCCATGCGCCATGTTGATGACGCCCATCAGGCCGTAGGTGATGGCCAGGCCCAGCGCCACCAGCAGCAGGATGCTGCCCAGGCTGATGCCGGTGAACAGCACGCCCAGGCGCTCGCCCCAGGCCAGGCGCGATTCGACTGCGGCCAGCGAGGCCGCGAGCGCCGCCTTCACCTCGGCCTTGTCTTCCGTGCCCAGCCGCTCGATCAGCAGCGCGCGCGTGGCGGGTTGCGGGCTCTCGGCCAGCAGGCGTGCGGCGTCGAGCCGGCGCGCAGGGTCGTTGCTCGACACCAGCACGCTGGCGCGCAGCTGCTGGATCTGCTCCTTCAGCGCCGGCTCGCGCTCGGCCGCCAGGGCCTTGTCGATGAGCGGCAGCATGGCCTCGTCGGCGCTCTCCTTCAGCCCCGTGATGGCGCGCGAGCGCTCCTCGGTGTCGGCCGAGAACAGCTGCAGGGCCGAGCGCGCCGCCTCGAAGGCACGGCGCAGCCGGTTGTTGTTGACCACGTCTTCGGCGCCCTCGGGCAGCGCCACGGGCTGGCCCGTCGCCGCATCGCGCACGGCCTCGCCCTGCACGATGAACGCGCGACCGCCGACGTGTTTGACCTCGTCGGCGAGCAGCGCTTCGATGTAGACGCCGAGCGTCTTGTCGGTGGCCGGGTCGGTGGCCGCCACAGCCTCGGCCAGGGCGGCCAGGCGCTCCTCGCTGTCGCCCTCGGCGATGCGCAGCGCCTGCTCGGGCGTGAGGGCCTGCGCCGGGGTGGCCAGCAGCACCAGCCCGAGGGCCAGCACCGCCAGCAGCACGCTGAGCAACCAGCCCTGGATGCGACCACCCGCCAGCGGCCGCGCCCCTCGCAGACCCGTCATCACCGGCGGCTTACTTCTTCGCCATCACGGGCAGGTTCTTCTTGCCCTTGTTCTCGGCGATGAAGTCGCTCCAGGGGTCGGCCGCGACCGGGCCCTTGGTCTTCCAGACCACGTTGAACTGGCCGTCGGCCCGGACCTCGCCGATGAACACCGGCCGCTGCAGGTGGTGGCTCGGGTCCATCGTGGACATGAAGCCGTTGGGCGCCCGGAAGGTCTGCCCGATCATCGCCGCGCGCACCTTGTCGACATCGGTGCTCTTGGCCTTGGCCACGGCCTGCGCCCACATGTTGATGCCGATGTAGGTGGCCTCCATCGGGTCGTTCGTCAGCGGCTTTTCCTTGTGGCCGGCGATGTTCTTGGCCTTCGCGTAAGCGGCCCACTTCTTGGTGAACTCGTCGTTGGCGGGGTTCTTCAGGCTCATGAAGTAGTTCCACGCGGCGAGGTGGCCCATGAGCGGCTTGGTGTCCACGCCCCGCAGCTCTTCTTCACCCACCGAGAACGCCACCACCGGCACGTCGGTGGCCTTCAGCCCCTGGTTGCCCAGCTCCTTGTAGAAGGGCACGTTGCTGTCGCCGTTGATGGTGGACACCACGGCCGTCTTCTTGCCTTCGCCGGCGAACTTCTTGATCTTGGCGATGATCGTCTGGTAGTCGCTGTGGCCGAAGGGGGTGTACTCCTCCATGATGTCGGCGTCGGCAATGCCCTTGCTCTTCAGGAAGGCACGCAGGATCTTGTTCGTGGTGCGCGGGTACACGTAGTCGGTGCCCAGCAGCACGAAGCGCTTGGCGCTGCCGCCGTCCTTGCTCATCAGGTACTCGACCGCAGGAATGGCCTGCTGGTTGGGCGCGGCACCCGTGTAGAACACGTTGGCGCTGAGCTCTTCGCCCTCGTACTGCACCGGGTAGAACAGCAGCGCGTTGCTGCCCTCGAACACCGGCAGCACGCTCTTGCGCGACACGCTCGTCCAGCAGCCGAAGGTCACGGCCACCTTGTCCTGGCTGATCAGCTGCTTGGCCTTCTCGGCGAACAGCGGCCAGTTCGAGGCCGGGTCCACCACCACGGCCTCGAGCTTGCGGCCGAGCACGCCGCCCTTGGCGTTGATCTCGTCGATGGCCATCAGGGCCACGTCCTTGAGCACCGTCTCGCTGATGGCCATGGTGCCCGACAGCGAATGCAGGATGCCGACCTTGATGGTGCCGCCGGCCTGGGCCAGCGCGAGGGGCGACAGCGTGACGCCCGCAGCGGCGATCGCGAGCGCGGTGAGGGTCTTGCCGGCTTGGCGGCGGGTCGTGTTCATGGGGTTCTCGCTCCTGGTTGAATGTCGAGGCGCAGTGTCACGAGGGCGGCCGGGTGGCGGAATACGCCGTCTGGCGTACAACCGAGCAGGGCCTTGCGGCCCTTCGGTTGAAATCGCCGACATGATCAAGCAAGCCCAAGACGCCGCCGAACGCCACCTGAACCGGCCCGACGGCGTGCGCCTGCGCTGGTTTCGGCACGGGCCGGCGCGTGCCGCCAGCGCCCCCGAGGCCGCCCCGCTGCTGCTGCTGCACGGCCTGGCCAGCAACGCCAGCCGCTTCGAGGAGTTCTGCGAGCACTCGACGCTGGCACGACATCGGCCGCTGCTGCGCGTGGACCTGCGCGGCCACGGCGGCTCGCTCACGCGCGGGCGTCTGAACACCGAGACCTGGTGCGACGACCTCGACGCCGTGCTCGAGGCCGAGGGCGCAGCGCAGGCCTTTGTCGTGGGCCACAGCATGGGCGCGCAGGTGGCGCTGCACCTGGCGGCGCGGCACCCGCATCGCGTGGCGGGCCTGGTGCTGATCGACCCGGTGTTCCGCCAGGCCCTGCACGGCCGGCCGCACCGCATCGCACAGAGCGCGCCGCTCTTGCGGCTGGCCGCGGCGGGCGTGCGGGCGGCCAATGGGCTGGGCTTGCACCGCGGCGCCCTGCCGCCGCTGGACCTGCGCGCCATGGACCAGCTGGCGCGCGAGGCGCTGGCCAACCCCGACCCGGCCGCCGAGGCCGCGTTCATCGCCCGCTACAGCTCGATGCGGGCTGACCTGGCCCATGTGCCCTTGGCGGTGTACCTGCAGGACATGGTCGAGATGTTCAGGGCCGTGCCGGCGCCGGGCGCGCTGCCGATGCCGGTGCTGGCGCTGCTGTCCAGCGGCGCCACCTTCGCCGAGGCCGCCGCGATGCAGGCCGCGCTGGCCGGGCCGCGGGTGCGCATCGAGGCCATTCACTGCCACCACTGGCCGCTCACCGAGCGGCCGGCCGAGGTGCGCGCGGCGATCGAGGCCTGGGTCGAGTCGGAAGGCCGCTGAGCGGCGGCCCACGGGTAGAGTGGCGGGCTCCATGAACGCCATCGCCGACCGGCCCGACACCTGCCGCGACCGTTGCCCGACGCAGGGCCTCGTGGCAGTGTGGTTGGCCGCGGTCTGCCTGCTGGCGGCGCCGCGCGGGGCTCTCGCCGCCGTCGACGTGGCGGCGCTGTGGGACTTCGCCAACCCGGGCTTGAGCGAGCGGCGCTTTCGCGACGCCCTGGCCACGGCGCAGGGCGACGATGCGCTGATCCTGCAGACGCAGATCGCACGCACCCACGGCCTGCGGCGCGATCTGAACCGGGCGCGCGAACTGCTCAAGTCGCTGGAGCCGCAGCTCGCCGGCGCCGGGCCCGAGGCGCGCGCGCGGCATGCGCTCGAATGGGGCCGCAACCACATCTCGGCCGTCACGCGGCCGGCCGAGCGCACGCCCGAGAACCTCGACACTGCACGCAGCGCTTTCCTGCGGGCGCTGGCCGTGGCCCGGGAGGGCGCGCTCGACGGCCTGGCCATCGACGCCGTGCACATGATGGTCTTCGTCGACGACGCGCCCACCGAGCAGCTGCGCTGGAACCAGCAGGCGCTGGCGATGGTGCTGGCCAGCACGCAGCCGGCCGGGCGCAACTGGGAGGCCTCGATCCGCAACAACCTGGCGAACAGCCTGCACCTGCTGGGTGGCCACGCCGAAGCGTTGCCGCACTACGAGCGCGCGCTGGCGCTGCGCGAGGCCGCGCAGGCCAGCCCGCGCCAGCAGTACGTGGCCCGCTGGCTGGTGGCGCGCGGCCTGCGCCTGGTGGGCCGGCTCGACGAGGCCCTGGCGCAGCAGACGCGGCTCGAAGGCCAGATGCACCTCGTCGGCGACCCCGACCCCTTCGTGCTGGAAGAGCTCGAGCAGATCCACCGCGCCCGTGGCGACGAGGGGCGCGCCGCGGGCTACGCCCAGCGGCTGGCCGAGGCGCGACGCAAGCCCTGACAGCGCGGGCCCGCGCCGGGACCGAGGGCCGCGGGACGCGGCATGATGCGGTCGGCCCACGCGCTGGCCGCCCCTCCACACCTTGCTCGCCCCCTCGACATGAACCGCCGGCCGCCCACCGCTGAATCCCCCTGGCACCGCCGCCGCTGGCTGCGCGGGGCTGGCGCCCTGGCCCTGAGCCCGCTAGCCGCGGCCTTTGGTGCGCGTGCCGAAGCACCGCGCGCGCCCAGCCGCGCGGCCGGCTACGGCCCGCTGCGCCCGGTGGCCGACGGCAGCACCGGCCTGCCGCTGCTGATGCTGCCCGAGGGCTTCAGCTACCGCAGCTTCGGCTGGGTCACCGAGCCGCTGGTCGAAGGCGGCCGCATCCCGGGCGCGCCCGACGGCATGGGCATCGTGGCGGTCGAGGGCGAGGTCTTCACGCTGGTGCGCAACCACGAGATCAGCCGCTTCGATGGCAGCTTCGGCCCTGCGGCCACGCACTACGACGCGCCCTGCGGCGGCGGCACCGTCACGCTGCGCTACGACCGCGCACAGGGCCGGCTGCTCGAGGCGCGCGGCTCGCTGTCGGGCACCTTGGTCAACTGCGCCGGCGGCACCACGCCCTGGGGCAGCTGGCTCAGCTGTGAAGAGACCGTCAGCGCCGCCGGCCAGCGCATCCAGCGGGGCGGCCAAACGCACACGGCCGAGCGGTCACACGGCTGGGTGTTCGAGGTGCCGGCGCGTGGTGGCTCCGACGCGCGGCCGCTCACGGCGCTGGGCCAGTTCGTGCACGAGGCCGCGGTGGTGGACCCCGCCGACGGCACCGTCTACCTCACCGAAGACCAGGGCGCCGCCGGCTTCTACCGCCTGCTGCCCCGCACGCCCGGCCGCCTGGCCGCAGGCGGGCGACTGCAGATGCTGCGCGCTCGCGGGGCGTCCGACTTGCGCAGCGGCCTGCGCACCGGCCAGCGCTGGAGCGTGGACTGGGTGGACATCGAACACCACGAGCGCGGCATCGACCCCACCCGCGGCGGCCGCGACGGCGTGCTGCGCCAGGGCGTGGCGCAAGGCGCCAGTGTCTTTGCGCGGCTCGAAGGCGTGTTCGTGGGCCCGGGCGAGGTGTGGTTCACCTCCACCAGCGGCGGCGACGCCGGGGCCGGGCAGATCTGGTTGCTGCACCCGCGCGAGCAGGTGCTGGAGCTGTTCCACGAGTCGCCGGGCGCCGAGGTCTTTGATCACCCCGACAACCTGTGCCTGGCGCCCAACGGCGCCATCGTCGTGTGCGAGGACTCGCGCCAGCCCGTGCAGCGGCTGTTCGGCCTCACGCGCAAGGGCGAGTTGTTCGAGCTGGCGCGCAACAACGCGCAGTTCAACAACGAGCTCCCGGGTCTGAAAGGCGACTTCCGCGGCGCCGAATGGGCCGGCGCCTGCTTCAGCCCCGACGGACGCACGCTGTTCGCCAACGTGTACGCGCCAGGCTTCTCGGTGGCCATCAGCGGCCCGTTCGCGGCATGAGGCGCCCCACCGCCTGGGCGCTGGCGCTGCTGGGCGCGGCGCTGCTGCCCGCCCCGGCCCTGGCGCAGCTGCCGCCACCGGTGCTGCCCACGCTCGACGGCCTGCCCCGCCCGGCCGCGCCGCCGCTGGAAAAAGGCCCCATCGTCCCCGCGCGCGTGGAGCGCTGGCGCGAAGAGGCCAAGGCCCTGGAGCACGGCGACGGCATGCCCCGCGACCCCGTGCGCGCCGCCGAGCTTTACTGCCGCGCCGCGCGGCATGGTGACGCCGAGGCGCAATACAACCTGGCCTGGATGCTGACCAACGCCCGCGGCATCGAGCGCAACGAGTCGGTGGCCGCGCACCTCTTCGCTGCCGCTGCGGAACAGGGCTTCGTGCAGGCACGCAACATGAGCGCGCACCTGGGCACGCCGCTGGGCGCACCGCCGGCCTGTCTGCGCCCGCCCGACGAAGACCGGCTCTTGCTGGCCGCGGCAACCCCTGCGCCGACCGCCCCGCCCACTGCCGCACGCCCCGGCCCGGCCCCGGCGCGCCCGCTGGTGCTGCCGGTGCCGCCGCCAGCCCGCGCGCCCGAGGCGCTGGTCAAGTTCATCGAGCTGGCCGCACCGGAGTACGGCCTGCAGCCGCACCTGGTGTGGACGGTGATCGCCACCGAAAGCAACTTCGACGCGCAGGCCGTGAGCCCGAAGGACGCCCAGGGCCTGATGCAGCTGATCCCGGCCACCGCGCAACGCTTCGGCGTGCGCAACGCCTTCGACCCGGTGCAGAACATCCGCGGCGGCATGGCCTACCTGCGCTGGCTGATGGCCCGCTTCGAAGGCGACCTGCGCCTGGTGGCCGCCGCCTACAACGCCGGCGAAGGCGCGGTGGAGCGCTACCTCGGCGTGCCGCCGTTCGCCGAGACGCGCCTGTATGTGCTGAAGATCCGCGCCGGCGTGGCCGGGCAGACGCACCACCCGTTCGACCCCACCGCCGCGCAGCCTTCGCCGCTGCTCGACGCGCTGCGCCAGCCCGGCGCGCCACGCTGGACGCTGCCGCCCACGAGCCCGCGCTGAAGGCTGCTTGGGTTGGCGTCAGGCGTCCAGCCGCTCAAGCCGAGCCTGTCACCCTAAGTCCTGCAGTTGAACCTGGGCCACGGCGGTTTTCTTCAACGCTGGCGCGGGGTTGAGGCTGTTTGGCACACTCACCCTAGGGGTGAAGCCAATGAGCCGCAGAAGACCGCGCTGGCGCAGGCCAGCGAGGACGCGATGGTGGTCGACACGATGGGCGGCCGCGTGCACGTGCGCTGGG
>JADCGQ010000042.1 GCA_020248945.1 Rubrivivax sp. | reverse complement strand
CCTTGGGCAGCCAGTCTTGCAGCGATGCAGGCAGCAGCATCTCCTGCTGCGGTTCGTACGGGCGATAGCTCATGTTCGATCAACGTCCATGAGGCATGCAGCGCTGTCAGGGACTTCCCTTCTGCCGCCCACGCTCCTAGCGCGGCTCGCGGAACTCCGGTGCGGCAGCGATGCCGCGCAGGAAGGCCTCGGCGCGCGCCAGTTGCTCCAGGCTCACGTACTCGTCGGCCTGGTGGGCCTGGCTGATGCTGCCGGGGCCACAGACGACCGTGCTCATGCCGGCGCGCTGGAAGAGGCCCGCTTCGGTGCCAAACGCCACCAGCGTGGTGCGCGGGCTCGCCGCCAGCCGCTGCGCCAGGCGCACGGCCGGCTCGTCGGCGCGGGCGCTGAAGGCCGGCATCGAGGCGAAGCGCTCGAAGCGGAAGCCGCTGGCGGCGTCGACCGCGTGCATCTCGGGCTCCAGGGCGCGGGCCCGTTGTTCGACGCGGGCTTGCATCGCGTCGGCATCGCGGCCGGGGGGCAGGCCGGGCAGATCGCGGAACTCGTAGTGCACCCGGGCCAGCTCGGGCACGATGTTGTCGGCCACGCCGCCCTCGAAGCGGCACACGGCGGCGGTGCTGTAGGGCACGTCGAAGCCTTCATAGCGCGGCTCGGTGTCGCGCAGTTCGTCGGCGAGGTCGGCGATGGTGCTCACCAGGCGCGCCGCGGCCTGCACGGCGTTCACCGAGCTGGGCGTCTGCGACGAATGCGCCGCCTTGCCGTGCACGCGGCAGCGCCAGCGGTGCACGCCCTTGTGGGCCAGGGCCGGCACCATCGACGTGGGCTCGCCCACCACGCACATGGCTGGGGCGATGCCGGCGTCGCGCAGGTCGGCCACCAGATTGAGGGCGCCGAAGCCGCCGGTTTCTTCGTCGTAGCTGAAGGCGAAGTGGATGGGGTGCGGCAGGTCGGCCTCCAGCCAGGCGCGGGCCTGCGCGACGACGAGGCCGATCCAGCCCTTCATGTCGGCGCTGCCGCGGCCGTACAGGCACGGTCCGTCGGGGCCAGGGTGCAGCTCGGCACCCAGCGGGTCGACCCGCCAGTCCTGGCCCTCCCAGGGCACGGCGTCGGTGTGGCCCGAGAGCACCAGCCCGCCGGGCGTGGCGGGCCCGAGCGTGGCAAAGAGGTTGGCCTTGCGGCGCTCGTCGTCGTAGGTCAGGCGCAGGGGCACCTGCAGGGCACGCAGGTGGTCGGCGATGCACTCGATGAGCGGCAGGTTGCTCAGCTCGCTGCGGGTGTCGAAGCGCACCAGGCGCTGCGCCCAGGCCAGGCCGTCGTCGGATAGAAGGTCGTTGCTCATGGCGTGCACTCTAGCGCCGCAGGGCATCAGGGCTGGGCTGCGGTCGCCGGTTGTTGCTGTGACGCCAGCAGTCGCGCTTCGCGCATCAGCACGCGGTGGAAGCTCTGGGCGCGCTCGAGCCAGGCGTTAAACGCGTCACCGGTCATCGTCTCGTTCTTGAACGCGCCCTGGGCCATGAACTGGCGCCACTCGGGCAGCGCACGCACCTGCTCGAGCACGTCGGCGTAGTAGGCCACCTGTGCCGGCGTGGCGCCCGGCGTGGTGAAGATGCCGCGCAGCATGAGGTACTGCACCGGAATGCCAAACGACATGCAGGTGGGCAGGTCGGACCAGGCCGAGGTGGCGGTGATCTTGTCGCGGTAGTCGAGAGGGCGGCTGTCGAAGACGCACAGCGGGCGCAGCTTGCCCTCGCGCCAGAGCTTCTCGCCTTCGATGGGGTTGTTCACCGTCATGTCCACGTCGCCTGCGGCCAGGGCGCGGGCGACGTCGCCACCGCCCTTGAGCGGCACGTAGCTCACGCGCGCGGCGGCCGCGGTCTCCAGCAGCACCGACACGAGTTGATCCTCCTGCTTGCTGCCGGTGCCGCCGAAGCGCAGGCTGCCACGCGGCGCCTGCCGCATCTGCGACATCAGTTCGCCCGGCGTGCGCACGGCCGAGTCGGCGCGCACCCACAGCAGGAACTGGTCCTGCGCGAGCATCTTCACGGGGGTCAGGTCGGTCCAGCGGAAGTCAGTGCCTGTGGCCAGTGGCGTGGTGAACAGATTCGACAGCGTGATGATCAGCTTGTGTGGGTTGCCACGCGCGGCCTTCACGTCGAGCAGGCCCTCGGCGCCGGAGTTGCCGGCCCGGTTGACGACCTGGATCGGCTGCTTCATCAGCTTGTGCTTGGCGATCAGCTTGGCCAGCAGTCGCGCCATCTGGTCGGCACCGCCCCCGGTGCCGGCCGGCACCACCAGATCCACCGGCTGGCTGGGCTCCCAGGCTTGTGCGGCCGCAACTCCCGTGAAGAGAAGCAGCCCGAAGGCCAGCAATGAACGTCGGAACATGGGCAGCGCTCCTGGTGCGTGGGCAAGCAGTGAAAGATCGGGCCTCGATGGCCCGTTATCGACATTGAACCACCCCGCAGCAGGGCGTCAAGGCAAGCAGATGTGTCCGGCGCCACAGAGCGCGTCCGGCGCCACAGAGCGGGCTGCGCCCGGATGCATACATCAGGGCAGCCAGCGCCGGGCCAGTTCCGTGAAGTCGCTTGCAGTGTGCCAGAGGGGCATCTGCATCTGCGCCGGCAGGTGGCTGTATCGGTGCAGCAGCAACAGGCGCAACAGCGCGTCGCGCCGGTCGCGCGGCACCGGCAGGCCGTAGCCGGCGAAGAAGGCTTCGGCGCGTGCCGCCTGGTCTTCGACGAAGAAGCACAGCGGACCGAGCCAGTCGTATTCGCGCGGGCCGACCAGGCCGTCGCCGAAGTCGATCATGCCGCTGAGCCGCGGGCCTTCGGCGAGCAGGTTGAAGGGCGTGAACTCGCCCGTCAGCATCACATCCGGCCCCTCGGGCACCGGGCCCTGGAGGAAGGCGCCGAGCTGATCGAGCAGATGCGGCGGCAGCCCGGTGCGGCGCTGGCGTGCCTCGCAGCGCTCGCGTTGGCCGCGCAGGAACTCGGGCCAGCGCGGCGCCACGGCCTGCATCGGCGCCACCGGCAGCGCATGCAGCTCGGCGGCGACGCGGCCGATGGTGTGCAGCAGCGCGCGTTTGTCGGCCTCGCTGCAGCCGGCCCAGCCGTGTTCGAGCGTGCGGCCGGGCAGGCGCGACATCACCAGGTAGGGCCAGCCGTCGTGTTCGCCCTCGGCCAGCAGCTCGGGCGTGGGCAGCGAGAGCCGGCCATGAACCTGGGCCAGTGCGGCGCGCTCGAAGGCGAAGTGATCGCGCAGAAACGGCGGGTAGAGCTTGATCACCGCGCGCTCGGCCAGGCCCACGAGCACGGTGCTCGAGGAGGGCGGCTGCAGGCCCTGCAGGCCGTGGCGCGCGGCCAGCGCCTCGAGCATCGGCAGCCAGCGCGCCGGCTCGTCGGTGAGCGCGTCCAGCTCAGCCGGCGTGGGGTTCGGCGGCAGCGAGGGCAGGGCGGGCGTCACCCTGGGGCCGTCCTACTCGGCCTTGGCGCCCGAGGCCTTCACCACGGATTCGTAGCGCTGGTACTCGCGCTGCATCAGCGCC
This sequence comes from Rubrivivax sp., assembly GCA_020248945.1. Classification (GTDB taxonomy): domain Bacteria; phylum Pseudomonadota; class Gammaproteobacteria; order Burkholderiales; family Burkholderiaceae_C; genus Rubrivivax. The sequence goes on along the minus strand of JADCGQ010000042.1, from coordinate 46,123 downwards.
GCAAACTGCTCGGGCGTGCCGCCCACCGGCTCGGCCATCAGCTGCGCAAAGCGCGCCTTCACCTCGGGGGCGGCCAGCGCACCGGCGAAGGCGGCGTGCAGCTTCTGCACCTCGGCGCGCGGCGTGGCGGCGGGCACGATCAGGCCCCACCAGGTGTCGATCTCGAAGCCCGGCAGCGTTTCGGCCAGCGCCGGCACCTCGGGCATCAGCGGGCTGCGCTGCGCGCTCGTGACGGCCAGCGCCACGATCTTGCCGGCGCGGATGTTGGCCGCCGCGCCGGCCAGGTTGTCGAGCGTGTAGTCGACCTGGCCCGACACCAGCGCCAGCTGCGACGGCGCCGCGCCGCCGTACGGAATGTGCACGGCAAAGAAGCCGCCGCGCTGCTTGAGGATCTCGCCGCCCAGGTGCCCGGCGCTGCCGTTGCCGCCGCTGCCGTAGTTGAGCTTGCCCGGGTTGGCCTTGGCGTAGGCGATGAAGTCCTTCAGGCTGGTGATCTTCAGGCGCTGCGCGACCTCGGCGTTCATCACCAGCACGTTGGGGATGCGCACCATCTGCGTGACAGGCGTGAAGTCCTTGATGGGGTCGAAGGGCAGCTTCGCGAACAGCCAGGGGTTGATGGCATGCATGGCCACGGCGGCGATGCCGATGGTCAGGCCGTCGGCCGGCGCCTTGGCCACGAGGTCCACGCCCAGGTTGCCGCCGGCGCCGGGGCGGTTTTCAATGACCACCGGGCCGAGCGTGTCCTTCACGCGTTCGGCCAGCACGCGCGCCGTCACGTCGATGGGGCCGCCGGGCGCGAAGGGAACGATGATGCGGCGGGTGGCGGTGGACTGGGCGTGCGCAGACCAGGGCAGCGCGGCAGTGGCGGCCAGCGAGGCCAGCGCGGTGGCGATGGAACGGCGGCGAAGCATGGGGGTGTCTCCTCGGGTTCGATTGGAGCCGCATTGTCGGCGCGCGTGGCTACAGTCGCGGCCCATGAATGCCCCACCCGATGCTGTCGTGGTGCGCGAGGTCGGCCTGCGCGACGGCCTGCAGATCCTCGCCCGCACGGTGCCCACCGCCCACAAGATCGCCTGGCTGCGCGGCGCCCATGCCGCGGGGCTGCGCGAGTTCGAGGTGGTCAGCTTCGTGCCACCGAAGCTGATGCCGCAGATGGCCGACGCCGCCGAGGTGGTGGCCGGCGCGCTGGCGCTGCCGGGCGCGGTGGTCAGCGTGCTCGTGCCCAACCTCAAGGGTGCGGCGCGCGCGCTGGCCTGCCAGCCGCACGCGATGCTGATGCCGGTGTCGGCCAGCCACGCCCACAGCCTGGCCAACCTGAAGCGCACGCCCGACGAGGCCGTGGCCGAGCTCGCCGCCATCGCCGCTGCGCGCGATCGGCATGCGGCCGAGTCCGGCCACCGCGTGAAGCTGGAGGTGGGCATCTCCACGGCCTTCGGCTGCACGCTGCAGGGCCGGGTCGACGAGGCCGAGGTGCTGCGCCTGGTGCAGGCCGCGCTGGCCGCGGGGGCCGACGAGGTGGGCCTGGCCGACACCGTGGGCTACGCCGACCCCGAGCACGTGAAGCGTCTGTTCACGGCCGCGCGCGCGGCGTTCGGCGAGCGCATCGCCTTCGGCCACTTCCACGACACGCGCGGCATGGGCGTGGCCAATGTCTGGGCGGCGTGGCAGACGGGCGTGCGCTGCTTCGATGCCTCGCTGGCCGGCCTGGGCGGCTGCCCGCATGCGCCGGGCGCCAGCGGCAACGTGGCCACCGAGGACGTGGCCTACCTGTTTGCCAGCATGGGCGTGCCCACGGGGCTGAACCTGCCCGAATTGCTGCGCCTGCGCGGCGACCTGGCGCAGTGGCTGCCCGGCGAGCCGCTGCACGGCGCCATCGCGCGCGCTGGCCTGCCGAAGACGCTGCAGCCCGCCGAGGTGTCGGCATGACGGCGCAGACGCTGCCGCTCGCGGGCCTCGTCGTCGTCGAGTTCACGCACATGGTCATGGGCCCGACCTGCGGCATGGTGCTGGCCGACCTGGGGGCCGATGTCATCAAGGTCGAGCCGCTGGGTGGTGACCGCACGCGCACGCTGCTGGGCGCCGGCGCGGGCTTCTTCCCGATGTTCAACCGCAACAAGCGCAGCATCACGCTCGACCTGCACCACCCGCAGGGCGCCGCGCTGGCGCGCGAGTTGTGCGGCACGGCCGATGTCGTGATCGAGAACTTCAAGCCCGGCACGATGGCCAAGTACGGGCTCGACCACGCGGCGCTCGCAGCCACCAACCCGAAGCTCATCTACGCCAGCCTCAAGGGCTTCCTGCCCGGCCCGTACGAGCACCGCACGGCGCTCGACGAGGTGGTGCAGATGATGGGCGGCCTGGCCTACATGACGGGCCGCCCCGGCGACCCGCTGCGCGCCGGCAGCAGCGTCAACGACATCATGGGCGGGCTCTTCGGGGCCATCGGCATCCTGGCGGCGCTGGTGCAGCGGGGCATCAGCGGGCGTGGCCAGGAGGTGACGAGCGCCCTCTTCGAGAACAACGTGTTCCTGGTGGGCCAGCACATGCTGCAGTTCGCCGTCACGGGCCGCAAGCCCGCGCCCATGCCCGCGCGCGAGAGCCCCTGGGCCGTGTACGACGTGTTCACGGTGGCCGGTGGCGAGCAGGTCTTCCTGGCGGCCGTGTCCGATGCGCAGTGGCAGACCTTCTGCGATGCATTCGGCCTGGCCGACCTGAAGGCCGACCCGCACCTGGCCACCAACAACCAGCGCGTCAAGGCTCGCGACACGATGATGCCGGTGCTGCGCGAGCGGCTGGCCACCCGCCGCGCCGACGACATCGCCGCCGCGATGGAAGCCGCGGGCCTGCCCTACGCGCCGATCCGCCGCCCAGAGGACCTGTACGACGATCCGCACCTGCTGGCCACCGGCGGCCTGGCGCCGATCACGCTGCCCGATGGCGAGCGCGCCGGGCAGACCGTGGGCACGACGCTGCTGCCGTTCACGATGGCCGGCCAGCGCCCCGGCGTGCGCCTGAGCCCGCCGCGCGTGGGCGAGCACACGCGCCAGACCCTCGTCGCCCTGGGCAAGACGTCCGCCGAGATCGATGCCCTTCTGGGCGGCGGCGCCGTCGCCTGAGCCTTTCCTCTTCAACAACGACACCGGAGACACCCCATGACCGCATCCACCACCCGCCGCCTGATGCTGGCCGCCGCCGCGGCCAGCGCCTTGCCCGCCTGGGCCCAGACCCCGGGCGAGAAGACCATCCGCTTCGTGCTGCCCAATGCCACCGGCTCGGGTGTCGACGCCATCACGCGCGCCGCGCAGCCGGCGCTGGCCAAGGCCTTGGGGCACCCGGTGGTGGTGGACAACCAGCCCGGCGCGGGCGGCGTGATCGGCCTGCAGCAGCTGGCGCGCTCGGCGCCCGACGGCTTCACGCTCAGCGTCGTCAGCAACAACGTCGTGATCTTCCCGAGCGTGATCAAGAGCCTGCCCTTCGACATGCCGGGCGACTTCACGCCCATCGCCATCGTCGGCAGCACGCCCATCGTGCTGGTGGTGAACAAGAACGTGCCGGCCAACAACAGCAAGGAGTTCGTCGCGCTGCTGAAGAGCAAGCCGGGCCAGCTGAACTTCGGCTCGGGCGGCAATGGCACCATCCTGCACCTGGCCGGCGAGATGTTCCTCGACGAGGCCGGCGCCACCGCCAAGCACATCCCGTACAAGGGCGTGGGCCCGATGGTGACCGACCTCATCGGCGGCCAGATCGAGTTCGCCACCGTGGCGCTGCCCAGCGTGCAGCAGCACATCGCCAGCGGCGCGCTCAAGGCCATCGGCGTGGGCACGGCGCAGCGCATCGCGGCAGCACCCACCGTGCCCACGTTCGTGGAGCAGGGCCTGCCGGGCTACGTGATGGAGGCCTGGTTCGCGGTGCTGGCGCCCAAGGGCCTGCCGGCGGCGGATGTGAAGCGCATCCACGACGCCGTGGTGGCCGCCTTCAACGACGCCACCGTGAAGGAAACGATGGCCAAGCAGGGCAACACCATCGCCATCTCCACCCCCGAGCAGGCCGCGGCGGCCTTCCGGCGCGAACTGGTCAAGTACGCGCAGCTCGTGAAGAAGGCGGGGCTGGAGGCGAACTGAGCCCGCACGGGCGCAGCAGGCCCGTGCCCCTGGCCCGATAGCATCGGGTCATGAGCGACCCCACCTCCCGCATTCCCGGCCGGCGCCTGTTGCACGCGCCGGGCCCGAGTCCCATCCCCGACGAGGTGCTGCACGCGATGAACGTGCAGAACATGGACCTCGCCGACCCGCGCGTGGACGCCTCCATCGCCGCCTGCGAGACCGGCCTGCGCGCCGTGTTCGGCACCGGTGCCGCCACGCGCGTGCTGATGTTCATCGCCAACGGGCATGGCGTGTGGGAGTCGGTGGTGCAGAACCTCGCCGCGCCGGGCGAGGCCGTGCTGGTGCCGGGCACCGGCCACTTCGCCGACCAGTGGGCGCGCGTGGCCGAGGCGCTCGGCCGCGTCGTCGTGCGCACGCCCTGGCGCGAAGGCTTCCCCATCGACGCCGAGGCCGTGGCCGCGGCGCTGCGCGACGACCGCGCGCACGCCATCCGCGCCGTCTTCGCGGTGCACACCGACACCGCCAGCGGCGTGACCAGCGACCTCGTCGCACTCCGGCGTGCCATCGACGACGCACGCCACCCTGCGCTGCTGGTGGCCGACGCCGTGGCCTCGCTGGCCTGCGAGCCCATCGAGATGGACGCGCGCGGGCTCGATGTCGTCATCGGCGCCAGCCAGAAGGGCCTGATGTGCCCGCCGGGCCTCGGCATCGTCGCAGTCAACGACCGTGCTTTTGCCGCCGCCCAGGCCTGCGCCGCGCCGCGCTTCTACTGGGACTGGGTGGCGCGCGACGGCGCCATGAACTACCAGAAGTTCTGCGGCACGCCGCCGCTGCCGCTGCTGCACGGACTGGCCGCCGCGCTGGCGCTGCTGCAGGCCGAGGGCCTGGACGCCGTGTACGCGCGCCACCGCCGGCTGGCCGGCGCGGTGCATGCGGCGGTGGAGGGCTGGGCCGAGGCCGGCACGCTGGGTTTCGTCGCCCAAGAACCGGCGACACGCTCGGTCAGCGTCACGGCCATCAGCGTGCCCGAGCGCATCGATGTCGACGCCTTGCGCACGCTGGCGCGCGAGCGCTTCCAGGTCGCGATGGCCGGCGGCCTGGGCGCGCTGCGCGGGCGCGCCTTCCGCATCGGCCACCTGGGCGACCAGAACGAGGCCAACATCCTGGGCGCCATTGCCGGAGTGGAGTGCACGCTGCGCACGATGGGCGTGCCGGTGGGCGACGGCATCCGCCGTGCGGTGCGCGCGCTCGCTGGCTGAGCGGCTTGTTCAGGCGCTTCGACTCGGCCCGGCTGCAGCCGGTGCCGTTGCCCGATACCGGCCCGCGCCACTGCGAAGCCACGGCGCGGCTGCTCGCGGCCTGCCGCCTGGGTGCCGGGCCGGCGACGCGGCCCTTGTGGATGCCCTGGGCGGCGCCGCGCATCGAGTGGCCCTTCGGCGTGCTGCACGTGGCCGATGCGGCCGTGGCACGCCGCGCCGGCCTGCTGCTCGATGGCAGCTGGGCCGTGGCCGATGCGACTGGCGCCGCGGGCCGCCTGACCTTGCGCGGCCGTGCACTGCTGGCCGATGCCGCCTGGTGGCGGCCTCTGCAGCCCACCGACGCCTGGGACGCCGGCATCGCAGCGCAGCCGGCCGCGCTGCAGGGCTTCGTGCCGCGCCGCGCGACGCTGATCGTGATCGACGCCGCCACGCTCGACGAGGCCGGCGTGCGCGTGCTCGGCCAGTTCGAGCAGGCCGCCTGGGGCTGGCCCCGTGCCGTGCGCGTTGTCGTGGCGGGCGGCCCGGTGCCGCCGTTCGCGCGGCCGGTTTAGGGCCGGCGCGGGGGCTGGTTCAGCCCTGCCGGGCCACCACGGCGCCCGCCAGCGGCATCGGCACACTCACCGGCAACGCAGCCGCATCGGCCAGCGCCCAGGCGCGACGCAGCACCGGCGGCGGGGCGGCTTCCTCGGGCGTCAGCAGCAGCGAGTGGCGGCGCAGCCAGCGGCCCAGGGCCGGGCTGGCCGAGGCCACGGCAATCGGCCAGGCCAGCAGCAGCGGCAGCGCCAGCGGGGCGACCCACAGCACGAGGCCGTCGCCCAGCATCAGCGCCACGCCCAGGGCCGCCAGGGCCACGCCGGCCAGCGGCAGCAGCGCCGGGGCGGCATCGCGCCAGCCCAGGGCCACGGCCTCGCGCGGGGGGCTCTTCCACTGCAGCGGCAGGCCGGTGAGCGCGCCCACCACGAACACCGTGTGCGCGGCCATGCGCACGGGGGCCTGCAGCGCCGACAGCAGCGCTTCCAGCACCGTGCCGGCCACCAGGCGTGCCGTGCCGCCGTACTGCGCCGTGCGGCCCTCGTGGCGCACCAGCATCACGCCCAGCACGCGCGGCAGCATCAAGAGGCCAATGGTCGCGGCCCACAGCGCCTGCACCGGGGCCAGCGGCACCAGGCTGGCCAGGTCGTGGCGGCCGATCCACCACAGCGCCGTGCCCAGCAGCACGAAGGCCAGCCACAGCGGCGCTGACAGGTAGGCCATCGCGCCGCTGACGAACATCGCGCGGTGCACCGGGTGCAGCCCCGGTTCGGCCACCAGCTGCGCGTTCTGCAGGTTGCCCTGGCACCAGCGGCGGTCGCGCTGCAGCTCGGCCAGCACGTGCGGCGGTTGCTGCTCGTAGCTGCCGGGCAGATCGGAGACCAGGTGCACGCTGTAGCCGGCGCGGCGCATCAGCGCAGCCTCGACGAAGTCGTGCGAGAGGATGTCGCCCTGCAGGCCGCCCTTCAACTGCCCGGCGCGCCCGTTGATCGGCGCCAGGCCGCAATGCGCCATGAAGGGCGCGATGCGGATGATGGCGTTGTGGCCCCAGTAGTGCGATTCGCCGAGCTGCCAGTAGCGCATGCCGGCGCTGAACAAGCGCCCGGTCACGCGGCCGGCGAACTGCTGCGCGCGGGCGTGCAGCGTGTCCAGGCCGGCGGTGATGGGTGCGCTCTGGATGATGCCGGCGCGCGGGTGCGCCTCCATCAGCCGCGCCAGGCCGAGCATGGCCTCGCCGCTCATCACGCTGTCGGCGTCCAGCACCACCATGTAGCGGTGCTTGCGGCCCCAGCGGCGGCAGAAGTCGGCCACGTTGCCGGCCTTCTTGTGCGTGCGGCGCAGCCGCCAGCGGTAGTGCACGCGCAGGCCGGTGTCGGCCAGGCGGTCGCGCAGCGCCAGCCAGGCCTCGCGCTCGGCGCGGCGCAGGTCCAGATCGCTGCTGTCGGAGAGCACGTACACCTCCACCAGCCGCGCGCCACCCGCGGCGACGATGGACTCGGCCGTGGCCGCCAGCCCCGCGAACACCGTCGCCACGTGTTCGTTGCAGATCGGCATGACGACGGCGGTGCGCGCCTCGGCCGGCAGCGTGTGGCCGGCGACGTGCGCAAAGCTCAGCGCGTGGCGGTCGCCGCGCGTCAGGCTGCGGTAGCCCATCACCGCCGTCACCGTGCCCGCGGCCACCCAGGCCAGCAGCAGTGCGAACAGGCCCACCTGCAGCAGCCGCACCGGCAGCAGGCCTGCCGACGACGTCTGCATCGGCTGCGTCATCAGCAGCAGCACGCTGGCCAGCACGGCCGTCAGCAGCACCAGCGCAAGCAGCGCACGGCGGCGCAGCACGGCGGCGCGCTCGGCGCCACGCAGCCGCGGTGCCTGGGGCTCGTCGGCACCGGCCGTCGTCGACTTCAGCCCCTGCTGAAGGGCTTGCCTGAGTCCGGCGCCGAGCCCCTGCCATGGCGTGGGCACCATCGAGCCGCGCTGCACGGCCGGTGCGGCGGTGTGCGTGTAGCGGCGGCGCGCCGCTTTGGAAAAGCGGATCGTGGGCTGATTCATCGGGGGTGCTCCTGGGGCGGGGCCAACAAGGGTTCGGGCGGCAACAGCGCCGCCCAGGTTTCGGTGAGGGCGCCGCCGGCGTGGCGCAGCCAGGCGCGCAGCTCCAGCGGCTGTGTGGCGTCTGCGCGCTGCACGCGCAGCTTCAGACGCCAGCCGCCACCCAGTTCGGGCGGCAGCGGGTAGGCGTTGGTCTCGATCACGCGGCCGCCGCTGCCGGCTTCGGCCACGGCCTGCACGGTGCTGCCCGTGGGCAGGGCTTGCAGGGCCGGGCCTTCGAAGTCGACGACGTACTGCAGCTCATCAGGGGCCAGCGGCGCCCAGCTGCGGCCCCGGCGGCTCTGCGTGGCGTGGGCCAGCGCCGTGAACGACTGCGGCAGCGTCTTCAAGCGTGCCTGCCAGTGCAGCCGGTAGGCGAAGTCGAGCGCCTCGCCGGCCCGCGGCAGCGTGGCCGGCACCCAGGCGGCGACGATGTTGTCCTCGGTCTCGTCGGGCGTGGGCAGCATCAGCAGCTGCACGCGGCCGGGGCCCCAGTCGCCGACGGGCTCGACCCAGGCGCTGGGGCGGCGCTCGTAACGCGCCTCGGGGTCTTCGTAGCTGCGCGGCGCGCGGTCGCGCTGCATCAGGCCGAAGCCCTGCAGGCGTTGCAGCGCGAAACTCGGCGCCAGGGGCGAGTAGGGCTGGCGCGGCGGGTTGACGAGCGGGCGCCAGATCCACTCGACCGCACCCGTCTTCGGGTCACCGCCGGGGCCGATGCCGGCGATCTGCAGCCCGTCGCTGTCATGCACCTCGGGGCGGAAGTCCAGCGCCTGCGGCTGGTTTTCGCCGTGCAGGAACATGCTCGTCAGCGGCGCGATGCCCAGCATGGCGGGCGCGGGCGTGCCGGTGCGCAGGTAGACGCGGATGCGCGTGTCCAGCACCGTGCTGTCGCCCGGCGTGATCACGAAGCGCACCGCCGCCACGGCGCGCGGCGACTCGAGCAGCGCGTGGATCGTCAGCGCGGTGGCGTCGGCGGCCGGCCGCTCGATCCAGAAGCGCGTGAAGCGCGGGAACTCCTCCGGCCCGCCGCCCACCGTGTCGATGGCCAGCGCGCGTGCCGACAACCCGTACTGCTGGCCGCGGCCAAGCGCGCGGAAGTAGCTCGCGCCGAGCAAGACGATCAACTCGTCCTTGTAGGCCGGCGAGTTGAGCGCGTGGTGCACACGAAAGCCCGCATGGCCCAGCGGGCCCCAGGCGCTGCGGTCGAAGCGGTGGCGGCCGAAGTCCCAGGCGCTGGCGTCGTAGCCCAGGCGGCGCACGCGGCCCTCGTGCACCTCGTGCACGTCCACCGCGTGCACGTGGCCGCCGCCGAGGTGGAAGAACTGCAGCTCGAAGGGCAGGCCGGCGTCGCGCCACACGGCCTTGTCGGGGCGGTAGCGGATGTCGCGGTAGCCGTCGTAGTTGAGCTGGCGCAGCTCGGCAGGGCGCGTGTCGGTCGGCTGCATCCAGGCCACGGCCGCGGCGTTGCGGGCCAGCGCCGCGACCTCGTCGAAGCCGAAGGCGGCCACGCGGCCAGCGGCCACGAACAAGGCCAGGGTGAGCAGAATGAAGCGCAGCAGGGAACGCGGCATGGGCGCATCAGCGCAATTGCCGTGCCGTGCCGAAAAATCAAATCAAATCAATGACTTGCGATCTTGCGCGACGCGTTGGAGGGCGCCGCCGAAGCCAAAGCGTCGCCGTTCGGCGACAGCTGGGCGGCGCCGCGGCCGACCCACCCCGCTGAGGGCCTCGTCGCTAATCGGCGACAGGGGGCTCGGCGGCGTCGTCGGCGGGGTCTGCGGCCTCGTCGTCGCCCCGAAAGCGCCCGGGCGTGAGGCCGTGTTTCTGCAGCAGCCGGTAGAACTCGGTGCGGTTGCGCTCGGCCAGGCGGGCGGCGTCGGCCACGTGGCCGTCGGTCAGCTTCAGCAGGCCGACGAGGTACTCGTGCTCGAAGCGGCGGCGCGCCTCGGCATACGGCAGCACCTGCACGCCGGGCACGCGCAGCGCGCGCTGCACCAGCGCCAGCGGGATGAGCGGCGCGGTCGCCAGCGCGCACACCTGCTCGACCACGTTGTGCAGCTGGCGCACGTTGCCGGGCCAGGCGGCGGTGGCCAGCGCGCGAAGCGCCTCGGGCGCGAAGCCGCGCACGCGCTTGCCGTGGCGTTCGGCCAGCTGCTGCAGGAAGTGCTGCGCCAGCAGCGGCACGTCTTCGCGGCGCTCATCCAGCGTGGGCAGCTGCAAGGTGACGACGGCCAGGCGCCAGTACAGATCGTCGCGGAAGCTGCCGTCGGTGCGCAGCGCATCCAGATCGCGGTGCGTGGCACTCAGGATGCGCACGTCGATGGGCACCGGCTGCGTCGCGCCCACGGGCCGCACGCGGCGCTCCTGCAGCACGCGCAGCAGCTTCACCTGCAGCGCGGGCGGCATGTCGCCGATCTCGTCGAGGAACAAGGTGCCGCCGTCGGCCGCCTGGAACAGGCCGCGGTGGTTCTGCAGCGCGCCGGTGAAGGCGCCCTTGACGTGGCCGAAGAGCTCGCTCTCGAGCAGCGCCTCGGGGATGGCGGCGCAGTTCACGGCCACGAAGGGCTTGCCCACGCGCTTGCTGGCGCGGTGCAGCGCCTGCGCCAGCAGTTCCTTGCCGGTGCCGCTGGCGCCGCGGATCAGCACGCTGGCGTCGCTGGCGGCCACCAGCCGCGTCTCGGCCAGCAGCGCTTCCATCTTGGCGCTGTGGCTGACGATGTGCGCGCGCCAGGCGGCGGCCGGCTCGTCGGCCCCGGCGCGTGCCGGCGGCGCCATCGCCAGCGCCTTGGCCACTTCGTCGAGCAGCGCCCGGCCGTCGAAGGGCTTGGTGAGGTAGGTGAACACGCCCTGCGCCGTGGCCGCCACCGCGTCGGGGATGCTGCCGTGTGCGGTGAGCAGGATCACGGGCAGCGCCGGGTGCGCATCGCGGATGCGCTCGAAGAGCTGCAGGCCGTCGATGCCCGGCAGCTGCACGTCGCTGATCACGAGTTGCGGGCGCTCGAGCGCCAGGCTGGCCAGCGCGCGCTCGGCCGACTCGACGCCCGTGACGCGGTAACCGGCGGCCGCCAGACGCATCGACAAGAGGCGCAGCAGGTCGGCGTCGTCGTCGACGACGAGCACATGCGGCGCCGGCGTGCTGCTCATCGTGGCGCGGGCGGTGCCGGCGGGCGCGCGCTGCCCAGGCTGCGTTCGATGGCGCGCAAGGCCTCGATCTGCGCCGCCAGCTGCTCGTTGCGGCGCTGCTGCTCGCGCAGCTGCTGCTGCAGCTTGTCGATCTGGTCTTCCAGCCGGCGTTGTTCGGCCAGGCGCGACTGCAGCAGGCGGGCCGGTGCCTGCCAGGGCGAGGCGGTGCGTCCCACCGGCTCCAGCAGGGCCAGCGCACGCGCCAGTTCGCCGTTGGCGGGGGTGCCGGCGGCCTGGGCCAGGGTGCGTGTGTAGGCCAGGGCCAGCGCGAGCTCGACGCTGGCCGCGGCATCGGCGGGCGGGTCGCGCCGGGCCACCTCGCGCGCGAGTTCGGCGCCGGGCAGCTCGCGCAAGCGGTCCTGCCACGCCAGCAGCCGCGCCTGGGCGGCCTCGGCCGCGGGCGGCAGCATCGGTGGCGGTGCGGTGACGGCGGGCGCTTCGGGTGCGGGCGCTGGCGCCGGGGCCGGCACCACGACAGGCGCGGGCACGGGCGTGCTGTTGCCGGGCTCGACGGCCGGCCACTGCGCGCAGCCCGCCAGGGCCCCGGTGGCACACAGGATCAGGAGCGCGCGATCAATCTGCAAGGGCATGGGGGAGGTGGACTCGGAAACAGGCGCCGGGCAGCGGCCCGGTCTTCAGCAGCTCGACATGGCCGCCGTGCGCCGACACGGCCTCGGCCACGATGGACAGGCCGATGCCGGTGCCGGCCATCGTGCCCACGGGCGCCGCCGGTTGCACGGCGCCGCGGTAGAAGGGTTCGAAGATGCGGGCGCGGTCGGCGTCGGCCACGCCCGGGCCTTCGTCGGCGACCGTGATCGTGAGCCCGTCACCCGCGCGCGCCAGCTCGAGACGGATCGTAGCGCCGCCGCCAGCCGGGCCGTCTGTGCGGTCGGGGCTGAAGCGGATGGCGTTGGCCAGCAGGTTGGCCAGCGCACTGCGCATCAGCTCGGCGTCGACATCGGCGGTGAGCTCGTCGCCGCCCACCTGCACCTGCAGCCCCTTGGCACGCCACTGCAGCTGCTGCTCGTCGACCAGGGCGTGCAGCAGCGGCGCCATCGCCACCGGCCGCCGCACCAGCCGCTCGGCGGCAAAGGCGGTGGCATTGAAGCTCAGCAGGTCTTCGATGCGCCGCTGCAGCGCCGCGGTGTTGTCGGCCAGGATGCGCGCCACTTCGCGCTGGTCGGCCGACAGCGGCCCAGCCACGCCGTCCTGCAGCAGCGCCACGCCTTCGCGCAGCGCGGCCAGCGGCGTTTTCAGCTCGTGCGACACGTGGCGCAGGAAGCGCGCCTTGTCGGCGTCCTGCCCGGCCAGGCGCTGGCGCAGCCAGTCCAGGCGGCGGCCGATCTGGCGCACGTCGCTGGGGCCGGGGATCTCGATGCGCTCGTCGAGCCGGTTTTCGCCCAGCGCGACGATGGCGCCCTCCACGCGCGCCAGCGGCCGAGCCAGCGCCACCGCCAGTGCCAGCGCCAGCACCAGGGCCAGCACGCCGGCGCCCGCCCATTGGCGGCCCAGCGCCACACGCGCGGCCTCGATCTCGTCTTGCAGCGTGGCGTTGCGTGTGGCCGTTTCCGCGCGCAGCTGCTCCATCAACCGCGCCTGCTGCTCGGCGATCTCGCGGAAGGCCTGCACCACGGCGGCGTCGCGCGCCGGGTCGGCCCCGTCGGCGAGCAGCCGGTCGACGGCGCGGCGCTGCGTGCGCCAGGCCGCGGCAGCCTCGGGTGCGATGCCGTCGCGGGCCAGCGGGCGCAGATGGGCCTCGGCGTCGTCGGCGCTGCGCTGGTAGCGCTGGCGCAGCGTGACGTCGCCCAGCACCAGGTACTGCCGCGCGGCGCGCTCCATGGCCAACGCCAGCTCGTCCAGGCGCTCGGCGTGCGCACTCAGCGACAGCGTGCGCGCGGCGTCGTCGCGGCCCTTCTCGAGCAGCGCCTCCAGCGCCAGCTGCCCGCGCAGCGCCACGCCGCCCAGCAACAGCGCCACCAGCACGAACGCGGCCAGCAGCAGCTGGCGGAACGAGGGGCGCGGCAGCATCAGCCGGCCCGCGGGCTCACGGCCGGTGGGAAATCAGGCGACGTGGGGCCGGTGCCGGCTTCGCCATCACATCCCCGCGTAGTTGGGGCCACCGCCGCCCTCGGGCGTGACCCAGACGATGTTCTGCGTCGGGTCCTTGATGTCGCAGGTCTTGCAGTGCACGCAGTTCTGCGCGTTGATGACGAGCTGCTCGGCGCCGTCCTTCTGCACGTACTCGTACACGCCGGCCGGGCAGTAGCGGCTCTCGGGTCCGGCATAACGCTCGAGGTTGATGGCCACCGGCACCGAGGCGTCCTTCAGCGTCAGGTGCGCGGGCTGGTCTTCCTCGTGGTTGGTGTTGCTGATGAACACCGAGCTCAGGCGGTCGAAGCTGAGCTTGCCGTCGGGCTTGGGGTAGGCGATCTTGGGCACCTGGCTGGCGGCGTGCAGCCGGGCGTGGTCGGGCGTCTTGCGGTGGATCGTCCACGGCGGGCTCTTGATGCCCAGCTTGGGCAGGAACCACTGCTCGATGCCGGTCATCAGCGTGCCGATGGTGTTGCCTTGCTTGAACCACTGCTTGAAGTTGCGCGTGGCGTTCAACTCCTCGAACAGCCAGCTCTTTTCGAAGGCCTCGGGGTAGGCGCTGAGCTCGTCGTGGCTGCGGCCGGCCTTGAGCGCCGGCGCCAGGGCCTCGGCCACCAGCATGCCGGTCTTGATGGCGGCGTGGCTGCCCTTGATGCGCGCCGCGTTCAGCGTGCCGGCCTCGCAGCCCACCAGCGCGCCGCCCGGGAACACCAGCTTGGGCAGGCTCAGCAGGCCGCCGGCGGTGATGGCGCGCGCGCCGTAGCCGATGCGCTTGCCGCCCTCGAGGTGGGCGCGGATGGCCGGGTGCGTCTTCCAGCGCTGCATCTCCTCGAAGGGGCTGATCCAGGGGTTCTGGTAGTCAAGGCCGGTGACGAAACCCAGCGTGACCTTGTTGCCCTCGAGGTGGTAGAGGAAGCCGCCGCCGTAGGTGTGCTCGTCCATCGGCCAGCCGGCGGTGTGCACGACGAGGCCGGGGCGCGCCTTGTCGGCCGGCACTTCCCACAGTTCCTTCACACCGAGCGCGTAGCTCTGCGGATCGCGGCCCTGGTCGAGGCCGAACTTGGCGATGAGTTGCTTGCCCAGATGGCCGCGCGCGCCCTCGGCGAACACGGTGTATTTGCCGAGCAGTTCCATGCCGAGCTGGAAGCCGCCGTGCGGCTGGCCGTCCTTGCCCACGCCGAGGTTGCCGGTGGCCACGCCGCGCACGGCACCCGTCTCGCTGTACAGCACCTCGGCGGCTGTGAAGCCGGGGAAGATCTCCACGCCCAGCGCCTCGGCCTGCTCGCCGAGCCACTTGGTGACTGCGCCCAGGCTGATGACGAAGTTGCCCTCGTTGTGCAGGCAGCCGGGGATCAGCCACTGCGGCGTGGGGCGTGCGTCGGTGGCGCCGAGGAACAGCACCTCGTCGTGCGTGACGGGCTGGTTCAGCGGGGCGCCGCGCGCCTTCCAATCCGGGAACAGTTCCGTGATGGCGCGCGGGTCCATCACCGCGCCGCTGAGGATGTGCGCGCCGGGCTCCGAGCCCTTCTCGAGCACCACCACCGACAAGCCGGCATCCAGCTGCTTCAGGCGGATGGCGGTGGCCAGGCCCGCCGGGCCGGCGCCGACGACGACCACGTCGTACTCCATGGCTTCGCGCGGGCCGTGGGCGGCCAGGATCTCAGCAGGGTTCATGCGTGGCGTTCTCCGATGACGGCGCAGGGCAAAGACCGAAATTTTAGGGGGGTGGGTGCGCCGGCCCCTGGGAGCCGCCCCTAGAAGCCACCACCGGCTCCCGCGCAAGGTGGATGGCGCCTGCGCGGGCGCGCATCCAGCATGGCCTGCATCGTGCTGGCGCCGCCGGCCGTTCTGGAGCCCTTCATGTCATCGACTCGTTCCGCACTCGCCGTCGTCTGCCTGGGCCTGGCCTCGGTGCTGCCGGCGCAGGCCGCCTATACCGTCTTCTACGACGAGGCCAGCTACCTGTCGGCCGTCGGCGCCACCCGCGGCTACACCGACTTCGCCGGTTCCCCCGGCCTGGTGGTGGCCGGCGACAGCTTCCTGCCCGGCGTCGTGTTCGGCTCCTGCACGGCCCCTGACAGCGTGGCCTGCACCGACACCGTGCTGCACAACAGCGACGGCATCACCGACATCGCCAACGGCACGGCTGCCAACGGGGTCGGCAGTCTGGCCTGGCGCTTCGAGCTGGTCGACGTGCAGGCCTTTGCCTTCCACTTCGTCAGCGGCGCAATCGAGTCGCTGAACTTCGTCGACCGCATCACGCTGGCGCTCGAGAACGTGGGCACGCCGGGGGCCACGGGCTTCATCGGCATCGTGTCCACCGGGGCCATCTTTGGCGCCATCGCCGCCAACGGCTCGTTCCCGGGCATCGGCCTGGACCGCTACTTCCTCGATGACTTCCGCATCAACGAAGCCGCCGGCACCGTGCCCGTGCCGGCCACGGCCGCGCTCGTCGCGCTGGGCCTGCTGGCGGCCGCGGGCCTCAGCCGGCGGAAGGCCTGAGCACGGCCACGGTGGCCAGGCCCAGCAGAGTCATGGCCACCGAGCCGAGCAGGTGGGCGGCAGCGGTGGCCAGCGCCCAGCCGGTGCGGCCCTGCTGCAGCGCCGTCACGACCTCGGCCGAGAAGGTGGAGAAGGTCGTCAAGCCGCCCAGGAAGCCGGTGATGACGAAGAGGCGCCACTCCGGCGGCAGCTGCGGCGCCTGGGCGAACAAGGCCATCGCAAGGCCGATGCCGTAGCCGCCCACGAGGTTGGCCACCAGTGTGCCTGCCGGCAGCTGCGGGAACAGCCCGTTGAGCGCATTCGCCAGGCCCCAGCGCGCCAACGCGCCCAGAGCGGCACCGGTAGCGACAGCGAGCACGGCGGTCCACATGCGGCCGGATTATCCCGGCGCGGGCCGCCCGGCCCGGTCAGGCCACTTGCAGGCCCATCGGCCGCGAAACCCCGAAGACCGGTGTGTCCTCGTCGCCCTCGGCGGTGACGGCGCAGCTGCGGCCCTGGCGCTTGGCCTCGTACAGGGCCTGGTCGGCGCGGCGCAGCGCGGCGGCCACGCCCTCGCCGAACGCCACCTGCACGACACCCACCGACAGCGACACCGTCGGCAGCTGGCGCAGCGGTGCGCGCCGCTGCACCTCGGTGGTGATGCGCTGCGCCACGCTCATCGCCTGCGCGGGCGTCGTGCGGCGCAGCAGCAGCACGAACTCGTCGCCACCCTGGCGGCCGGGGATGTCGTTCGCGCGCAGGGCCTCGAGCATGGCCTGGCTCACGAGTTGCAGCGCGCGGTCGCCGGCGGCGTGGCCGAAGAGATCGTTGATGCGCTTGAAGTGGTCGACGTCGATGTGCAGCAGCGCGGCGGTGCCGGGTTCGTCCTGGGTCAGCGCGCTTTCGGCCAGCGCCTCGAAGTGGCGGCGGTTGGGCAACTGCGTCAGCGAGTCGAGGTGGGCCAGCACGCGCAGGCGGCGGCGGCTGTCGCGCAGCTGGCGTTCGGTGCGCTCGCACACCAGGGCGACGCCGACGAATGCCAGCACCGGCAGCACCAAGGCCAGCGCGGCCGCCTGTGCGGCGAGCACCGGCATGCCCACCAGCACCGCCGCCAGCGGCAGCCCACCGGACAGGCCCACCGTCAGCGCCAGCACCTGCACGGGCACGAAGTCGCGTCCGCCCGGGCCCAGCAGCAGCACCGCGGCCACGTAGCCGTGCAGCCCCAGCACCGTGGCCGCCGCCAGCGGGTGGGCCAGCGGCTCCGGCAGCGCCGCGGCCAGCCCCAGCAGCGCGGCGGCCAGCAGCGCCACGCCGGCATCGGCCCGGGCGTGCCAGGCCAGCGCCTGGCGCGGATGAAAGCGCCGCAGCCCCTGCAGCGCCAGCAGCGGCGCCGGCAGCAGGGCGGCCACCGCCAGCGGCACCAGGGCGCCTTGCTCATGCAGTGCGGCCGCCGCCAGGGCCACCGCGGCCGCGCCTTGCCACAGGGCCGTCGTCCACCAGTGCCAGCCGTCATAGCGGCGCTGGCGCAGGCCGAACGCGGTGGTCGCCAGGGCCACCAGCGCCAGCAGCGCGGCGGCGGCGATGAGCGCCGAAGCGATCAGTGGCAGGGGCAGGTCGAAAACAGGTGAGCTGGGCATGGCGCGCGATTGTGGTCAGACGGGAGCGGGGGTCTGTGTACCGTTTCAATGCCGATGCAACCAAGTGTTCGTGGGCCTTGGTTACGATCCTCCTCGCCGCCAGCGGGGTGGTTTGCAGCGGGAGCGCATGGGCATGGGCATGGATGTCGTCGACTACGAGATCAAGGGCACCGAGATGCAGTTCGTGGAGGTCGAGCTCGACCCCGGCGAGGCCGCCGTCGGCGAGGCCGGCAGCATGTTCTGGATGGACGCCGGCATCACCATGGACACCGTGTTCGGCGACGGCAGCAACCAGAGCGGCGGCTTCTTCGGCAAGCTCATGGGCGCCGGCAAGCGGCTGATCACCGGCGAGAGCCTGTTCACCACCGTCTACACCAACGGCGCGCCGGCCAAGCAGCGCGTGGCCTTCGCAGCGCCCTACCCGGGCAAGATCCTGCCGATGGACCTGCGCCAGTTCGGCGGCCTGCTGATCTGCCAGAAGGACGCCTTCCTGTGCGCGGCGCGCGGCGTCAGCCTGGGCATTGCGCTGCAGCAGAGGCTGTCGACGGGCTTCTTCGGCGGCGAGGGCTTCATCATGCAGAAGCTCGAAGGCGACGGCCTGGCCTTCGTGCATGCCGGCGGCACCGTGCTGCGGCGCGACCTGCAACCCGGGCAGACGATCTTCGTCGACACCGGCTGCGTGGTGGCCTACACCGGCCAGATCAACTTCGAGATCCAGTTCGTCGGCAAGATCAAGACGGCGCTCTTCGGTGGCGAGGGGCTCTTCTTCGCCCGCATCAGCGGGCCGGGCACGGTGTGGCTGCAGAGCCTGCCGTTCAGCCGCCTGGCCAGCCGCGTGTTCGCTGCCGCGCCGCAGATGGGCGGGCGTTCGGAAGAAAGCTCGCTCGGCGGCCTGGGATCGGCCGGCTCGATCATCGGCGGCATCCTCGGCGGCGACCGCCGCTGAACGGCAAGGCCCCCCGGGTGACGCTGTTCGAGGCCTTCTGGCGCGCGCTGGCCACCGTCACGCAGCCGCGCATCTGGGCCTGGGCGTTGCTGCCGCTGGCGGTGGTGCTGGTGGCCGTGGGCGCGCTGGCCTGGCTGCTCTGGGAGCCTTCGCTCGATGCCGTGCGGGCGCTGGTGGGCCGTGTCGAGATCAGCGACGGCGTGTTGCGCTGGCTGCACGATGCCGGCTGGCCGCAGTGGCGCGCGATGCTGGCGCCCATCGTCGTGGTCGTGCTGGCGCTGCCGCTGGTGCTGCTGGCCTCGCTGCTGGCGGTGGCCTTGCTGGCCGGCCCGGCCATTGCCCGCCATGTGGCCGGGCGCCGCTACCCGGGGCTGGTGGTGAACCAGGGCTGCACCGCGGTGCGTCGGCTGCTGTGGACGCTGGGCAGCACGGCCGCCGCCGTGCTGGCACTCGGCCTGAGCCTGCCGCTGTGGCTGGTGCCGCCGCTGGCACTGGTGCTGCCGCCGCTGATCTGGGGCTGGCTGGCGGCGCGGGTGCTGAGCTACCACGCGCTGGCCCACCACGCCGCGCCCGACGAGCGCCGGCGCGTGCGCCGCGGCCGCCGCGGCACGCTGTGGCTGATGGGCCTGGCCACCGGCTACCTGGCGCTGCTGCCGGCGCTGCTGTGGTCGCTGGGCAGCGTGGCCTTCGTGCTGGCGCCGTTTTTCCTGCTCGCGGCGGCGGCGCTGTTCGTCGCCGTCTTCGTGTTCGCCGCGGCCTGGTTCGCGCACCTGGCCCTGGCCGAACTGGCCGCGCTGCGCGCCGCCTCGCCGCCGCCAGTGCCGCCGGCTGCCCCCGTCGCCCTCGAGAGCCCCCTGCCAGGACCCGCCTCATGAACATCGGCCTGATCATCGTCGGCGACGAAATCCTCTCCGGCAAGCGCGCCGACAAGCACCTGCCCAAGGTCATCGAGCTGCTCGCGGCGCGCGGCATGAGCCTGTCGTGGGCGCGCTACGTGGGCGACGAGCGCGAGCGCATCACCGCCGACCTGCGCCACGCCTTCGCCTCGGGTGACCTGGTCTTCAGCTGCGGTGGCATCGGCGCCACGCCCGACGACCACACGCGCCCCTGCGCCGCCGCCGCGCTGGGGGTGGAGCTGGCGCTGCACCCCGAAGCGAAGGCGCTGATCCTCGAGCGCATGGCCGACGTGGCCCGCGAGCAGGGCCAGCCCTTCGAGCCCGACCGACCCGACAACGTGCACCGCCTGAACATGGGCGTGTTTCCGGCGGGCTGCTCGATCATCCCGAATCCGTACAACAAGATCCCGGGCTTTAGCTGCGGCCACGTGCACTTCGTGCCCGGCTTCCCGGTGATGGCCTGGCCGATGATCGAATGGGTGCTCGACACCCGCTACCGCCACCTTCAACGCGCCAGCTCGGTGCGAGAGCGCTCGGTCATCGTCTATGGCGCCATGGAAGCCGCGCTGACGCCTCTGATGGAAGACATCGAGGCGCGGTTCCTCGGCGTCAAGGTGTTCAGCCTGCCCAGCGTCGACCACCCGCAGCACGGACGCCACATCGAGCTGGGCGTGAAGCGGGCACAGCCCGAGGTGGGCGACGACGAAGCGGCCTACGCGGCGCTCCGCGACGGCCTGCTTGCCTTTGGTGCGCAGTTGGGCCCTGAAATGGTGCGTTGATGCGCGGCTGAGGGCCCTGTTCCGGTGCGATCTGTGTCGCCGGGCGGCCTTGGTTCCGTCCGCGGCCACCTGTCGGCAGGGAAGGGCATGGTTTCTGCTACAAACCAGCGCGAGCCGCACACGGCCCCCGGGCCGCCGCACCGACTCCCACAACCAATCCACCCCTCGAGCCCCGCTAGGAGAGATCTGAATGGCAAAGACCGTTGCCGACGTGATGAAGATGGTGAAGGAGAACGAAATCAAATTCGTCGACTTCCGCTTCACCGACACCCGCGGCAAGGAACAGCACGTCAGCGTGCCCGTGTCCGCTTTCGATGAAGACAAGTTCACGTCGGGCCACGCCTTCGACGGCTCGTCGATCGCCGGCTGGAAGGGCATCGAAGCCTCCGACATGCTGCTGATGCCGGATCCGAACACCGCCAACATCGATCCGTTCTTCGAAGAGCCGACGATCATCATGAGCTGCGACGTGCTCGATCCGGCCGACGGCAAGCCTTACGAGCGCGACCCGCGCAGCCTGGCCAAGCGCGCCGAGGCCTACATGAAGAGCACCGGCCTGGGCGACACCGCCTACTTCGGCCCGGAGCCCGAGTTCTTCGTGTTCGACGGCGTGCGCTGGAAGAACGACATGTCCGGCTGCTTCGTGAAGATCGATTCCGAAGAAGCCGCCTGGAACACCGACAAGGAGTTCGAAGGCGGCAACATGGGCCACCGCCCGGCCGTCAAGGGCGGCTACTTCCCGGTGCCCCCGCTCGACAGCTTCCAGGACATGCGCTCGGAGATGTGCCTGATCCTCGAATCGGTCGGCATCCCGGTCGAGGTGCACCACCACGAGGTGGCCAACGCCGGCCAGCTGGAGATCGGCACCAAGTTCAGCACGCTGCTGCAGCGCGCCGACTGGGTGCAGCTGCAGAAGTACATCATCCACAACGTCGCGCATGCCTACGGCAAGACGGCCACGTTCATGCCCAAGCCCATCGTCGGCGACAACGGCAGTGGCATGCACGTGCACCAGAGCGTGTGGAAGGACGGCAAGAACCTGTTCGCCGGTGACGGCTACGCCGGCCTGAGCGACTTCGCGCTGTACTACATCGGCGGCATCATCAAGCACGCCCGTGCGCTGAACGCCATCACGAACCCCGGCACCAACAGCTACAAGCGCCTGGTGCCCGGCTTCGAGGCGCCGGTGAAGCTGGCCTACTCGGCCAAGAACCGCTCGGCCTCGATCCGCATCCCGTACGTGGCCAACCCCAAGGGCCGCCGCGTCGAGGCGCGTTTCCCGGATCCGCTGATGAACCCGTACCTGGGCTTCAGCGCGCTGCTGATGGCGGGTCTGGACGGCGTGGAGAACAAGATCCACCCGGGCGAAGCCGCCACCAAGGACCTGTACCACCTGCCGCCCGAAGAAGACGCGAAGATCCCGACCGTCTGCGCCAGCCTCGAGCAGGCGCTCGAGTACCTGGACAAGGGCCGCGCGTTCCTGACCAAGGGCGGTGTCTTCACCGACAGCTACATCGACGCCTACATCGACCTGAAGATGCAGGAAGTGACGCGCTTCCGCATGGCCGCGCACCCCGTCGAGTTCGACATGTACTACTCGCTGTGATCACAGCGCGCTGAGCTCGGCGCCGGCCCTCGGGCCGACGCGCAGAACTCGACCACGGCCCCTTCGGGGGCCGTTTTTCATGGGGCCGTCCGTGCTGGGCCACAATCCGCGCATGCGCTGCAACACCCGATTCGCCGCTGGTGCCGCCGTGCTGCTGCAGACGGTTCTCGCGCCGTGGGCGGCTGCACAGGACTCGCGCACCGTCTACCGCTGCCCTGGGCCGCCGGTGCTGTACACCGACACGCTGTCGCCGCAAGAGGCCCGCGACCGCAACTGCCGCACCATCGAAGGCGCCACCGTCACCGTGGTGCAGTCGCCGCCGCGGCGTGCACCCGCGAACCCGGCGTCGGCACCGGCCGGGGCGCGCCCCGCCGGCGACACCCGCATCGACCCCGCCTCGCAACGTGCGCGCGACGCCGACGCGCGCCGCATCCTGCAAGAGGAACTGCAGCGCGAGGAAGAGCGCCTGGGCCAACTGCGCGCCGAGTTCAACAACGGCCAGCCCGAGCGCCGTGGCGACGAGCGCAACTTCGCGCGTTTTCAGGAGCGTGTGGCCGAGATGCGTGCCGCCATCCTGCGCAAGGAAGCCGACATCGCGGCGCTGAAGCGCGAGCTCTCGAAGCTCGCGCCGTCGTGAGCGCCCCAGGCGCCGCCGCCATGAACCCGGGCGCCCGCGACACCGGTCGCGAGTTCGACAACGACCCCGAACGTTTCGACGCCTTCGACCAGCTGGCGTCGATGGTGGCGCTGGTGCACGCCGACGGCCATGTGCTGCGCGTCAATGGCGCGCTCGAGAACACGCTGGCCGCGTCGCGCCGCTCGCTGCAGCGCAGCTCGATGCTCGACTGGCTCGTCGAGCCCGCGCCGATGCGCGAGACGCTGCACGCGGTGGCGGGCAACTTCGTCACCACCAGCCGCTTCGACACCCACCTCAAGCGCGCCGGCGCCACCGACCTGCCGGTGCACGCCATCGTCACGCAGAGCGATCTGCCCGGCTGCGTGCTGGTGGAGCTGATCGAAGTCGAGCAGCAGGCCCGCATCGACCGCGAAGAGCGCGCCCACACGCTGGCCCAGAGCAGCAAGGACCTGGTGCGCAACCTGGCGCACGAGATCAAGAACCCGCTGGGCGGCATCCGCGGCGCGGCGCAGCTGCTGCAGATGGAGGTGAACTCGAAGGAGCTCACGGAGTACACGCAGGTCATCATCCACGAGGCCGACCGCCTGCAGAGCCTGGTCGACCGGCTGCTCGCGCCGCACCGCCGCCCGCACGTGGTGGCCGACGTCAACATCCACGAGGTCTGCGAACGCGTGCGTGCGCTGATCCTGGCCGAGCACCCGCGCGGCCTGACCGTGGTGCGCGACTACGACGCCAGCATCCCCGAGTTCCGCGGCGACCGCGAACAACTGATCCAGGCGGTGCTCAACATCGCGCATAACGCGACGCAGGTGCTGTCTGAGCGCATCGCGTCGGGCACGGCGCAGCTGCTGCTGCGCACCCGCGTGGCGCGACAGGTGACATTTGGTCGCCAGCGCTTCCGACTGGCACTGGAATTGCATATCGAGGACAACGGCCCTGGTGTGCCCGAGGACATCCGAGACCGCATCTTTCACCCGCTCGTGAGCGGGCGCGAGGGCGGCAGCGGACTCGGGCTCACGCTGGCGCAGACCTTCGTGCAGCAGCACAGCGGCACGATCGAATGCGACAGCATCCCGGGGCGGACGCTGTTCAAGATCCTGATTCCATTGCCCTAGCCGAGGGCACCAACCTCTAGGGAGTGCGACAGGCCCATGAAACCCATCTGGGTCGTCGACGACGATCAATCGATCCGCTTCGTGCTCGAGAAGGCGCTGGCCCGTGAGCAGTTTCCGGTGCGCGCCTTTGCCAGCCCGCGCGACGTGCTCAAGGCGCTCGAGGACGACTCGCCGCAGGTGCTGGTGAGCGACATCCGCATGCCCGGTGGCAGCGGCATCGATCTGCTCAACACCGTGAAGCAGCGCCTGCCGGGGCTGCCCGTCATCATCATGACGGCGTACTCCGACCTCGACAGCGCCGTCAGCGCCTTCCAGGGCGGCGCCTTCGAGTACCTGCCCAAGCCCTTCGACGTGACGGCGGCGGTGGATCTGATCCGCCGCGCCGTGCAGGAGAGCCTGCGCGAGGAAGTCGGCGACACGATCCCCGCCGCCACGCCCGAGATGCTGGGCCAGGCGCCGGCGATGCAGGACGTGTTCCGTGCCATCGGGCGGCTGAGCCAGAGCAACGTCACGGTGCTGATCACCGGCGAGAGCGGCACCGGCAAGGAACTGGTGGCGCGCGCGCTGCACAAGCACAGCCCGCGGGGCGACACCGGGGCCAAGGGGCCGTTCGTGGCCATCAACACCGCCGCCATCCCGAAGGACCTGCTCGAGAGCGAGCTCTTCGGCCATGAGCGCGGCGCCTTCACCGGCGCGCAGGCCACGCGTCGCGGGCGCTTCGAGCAGGCCGACGGCGGCACGCTGTTCCTCGACGAGATCGGCGACATGCCCTTCGACCTGCAGACGCGCCTCTTGCGCGTGCTCAGCGACGGGCAGTTCTACCGCGTCGGCGGCCACCAGCCGCTGAAGAGCAACGTGCGCGTGATCGCCGCCACGCACCAGAACCTCGAGGAGCGCGTGCGCCAGGGCGTGTTCCGCGAAGACCTGTTCCACCGCCTCAACGTCATCCGCCTGCGGCTGCCGGCGCTGCGCGAGCGGCGGGAAGACATCCCGATGCTGACGCGCACCTTCCTGGCCAAGAGCGCGCGCGAACTGGGCGTGGACGCCAAGCGCATCACCGACGAGGCGCTGGCGCGCATCGCCAGCTTCGACTTCCCCGGCAACGTGCGCCAGCTCGAGAACCTGTGCCACTGGCTCACGGTGATGGCGCCGGCGCAGGTGGTGGAGGTGAAGGACCTGCCGCCGGAGATCCTGGACGGTGCCCCGGCGCCCACGGCCGGCCTGCCGGCCGCGGGCCTGCAGCCTGGCAGCGTGGGCCTGCCTCCGATGCCGCTGCCCGAAGCGCCGCTGCCGGGTGGCGAAGCCCACACCGCACCCGCCGTGGCGGCGCACGTGCCCGTGCCGGCCTGGCTGGCCGAACTGCGGCGCGATGCGCGGCGTCGGCTCGAGGCGCACGAGCCCGAGGTCTGGGAGCATCTGTCGCAGCAGTTCGAGGCCAGCCTCATCCAGACGGCGCTGGAGATCACCCGCGGCCGCCGCATCGAAGCGGCTCAGCGGCTGGGCATCGGCCGCAACACCATCACGCGCAAGATCCAGGAGCTCGGGCTCCCGGATTGATCAGCCGGCCAGTTCGACGACCACCGGCGCGTGGTCGCTCGGGCGCTCGTTCTTGCGCGGCAGCCGGTCGATGGTGCACGCCTGCACCACCGGCTTGAGCGCGTCGCTGACCAGGACGTGATCGATGCGCAGGCCCTGGTTCTTGCGGAAGGCGAGCATCCGGTAGTCCCACCACGAGTACGACTTCGGTGGCTGCTCGAACAGCCGGAAGGCATCGACCAGGCCCAGGCCCAGCAGCGCCTGGAAGTGCGTGCGCTCCTCGGGCGTGAGGTGGATGGTGCCGGCCAGCGCCACCGGGTCCCAGGCGTCGCGGTCTTCGGGGGCGATGTTGAAGTCGCCCATCAGCACGAGCTGCGGGTGCGCTGCCAGTTCGGCCTGCACGAAGCCGCGCAGCGCGTCGAGCCAGGCCATCTTGTAGACGAACTTGTCGCTGTCGGGCGCTTGGCCGTTGGGGAAGTAGCCGCCCACCACTCGGACGGACCCGCGCACGCCGCCCACGGTGCCGGTGATGACACGCGCCTGCTCGTCGGCGAAGCCGGGGATGTTCTTCACGACATCGGCCGCCGTGCCGCCGCGGCTGAGCAGGGCCACGCCGTTGTAGGTCTTCTGGCCATGGAAGGCCACGGCGTAGCCGGCGGCCTGCAACTCGGCGACGGGGAACTTGTCGTCGGTGAGCTTGGTTTCCTGCAGCACCAGCGCGTCCACGGGGTTGGCGGCGAGCCAGTCCAGCAGTTGCGGCAGGCGCACGGCCAGCGAGTTGACGTTCCAGGTGGCGAGTTTCATCGGCGGCGGTAGGTGACGAAGGCGAAGGCCGGCTCGGCGGGTGCTGCCAGCTCGGGCGAGCGCCGTTGTACCGCGATCCACTGTGCCGCATCGATGGGCGGGAAGTGGGTGTCGCCTTCGAGATCGGCCTGCACCTCGGTGAGCTCGAGCCGCTGCGCGCGCGGCAGGGCTTGCGCATACAGCTCGCCGCCCCCAATGACGAAAACCTGCGCGGCACCGGCGGCCCGTGCGAGTGCGGCGTCGAGGCTGGCTGCGGTTTCGGCGCCATCGGCCACGTAGGCCGCCTGCCGCGTGACGACGATGTTGCGCCGCCCCGGCAGCGGCCGAAAGCGCGCGGGCAGGGACTCCCAGGTCTTGCGGCCCATGATCACCGGCGCGCCCATCGTGGTGTCGCGGAAGTGCTTCGCGTCGGCCGGGTGGCGGAACACGAGCTCATTGCCGCGGCCGATCACGCCGTTGGCCGCGACCGCGGCCACGAGGACGACCTCCGGCACGGGATCAGACACGCTCCAGCACCACCGCGATGCCCTGGCCCACGCCCACGCACATGGTGCACACCGCGTAGCGCCCGCCGCTGGCGTGCAGCTGGTTCACCGCCGTGGCCACCAGCCGCGCGCCACTGGCGCCGAGCGGGTGGCCCAGCGCGATCGCGCCACCGTTGGGGTTGACGCGGGCGTCGTCGTCGGCCAGCCCCAAGCCGCGTGTGACGGCCAGGCCTTGCGCGGCGAAGGCCTCGTTGAGTTCGATCACGTCGATCTGCGCCAGCTGCAGGCCGGCCATCGCCAGCACCTTCTGCGTGGCCGGCAGCGGGCCGATGCCCATGATGCGCGGCGCCACGCCCACGGTGGCCATGGCCACCACGCGCGCCCGCGGCACGAGGCCGAAGCGGCGCGCCGCCGCCTCGCTGGCCAGCAGCACCGCCGCAGCGCCGTCGTTCACGCCGCTGGCGTTGCCGGCCGTCACGCTGCCGTCGGGGCGCACCACGCCCTTGAGCCTGGCCAGCGCCTCGAGGCTGGTCTCGCGCGGATGCTCGTCGCGGCTCACGACGATCGCGTCGCCCTTCTTCGCGGGCACGCTGACCGGGCAGATCTCGGCATCGAAGAAGCCGCGCTGCTGCGCCGCCACGGCCTTGCTCTGGCTGGCCAGCGCGAAGCGGTCCTGCGCCTCGCGTTCGATGCCGAACTGCACCGCCACGTTCTCGGCCGTCTCGGGCATGGAGTCGACGCCGTGCGCGGCCTTCATGGCCGGGTTGACGAAGCGCCAGCCGATGGTGGTGTCGAAGATCTGCGCCTGCCGGCTGAAGGCGCTGTCGGCCTTGGGCATGACGAAGGGCGCGCGGCTCATGCTCTCCACGCCACCCGCCACCATCAGCTGCGCCTCGCCAGCACGGATGGCGCGTGCGGCCGTGCCCACGGCATCGAGCCCGCTGCCGCACAGGCGGTTGAGGGTCGCGCCGGGCACGCTCACCGGCAGGCCGGCCAGCAGCGCGGCCATGCGGGCGACGTTGCGGTTGTCTTCGCCGGCCTGGTTGGCGTTGCCGTAGATCACCTCGTCGATGGCGGCCGGGTCGAGCTCGGGGTGGCGCGCCAGCAGCGCCTTCAGGGGGATGGCGCCGAGGTCGTCGGTGCGCACCGAGCTGAGCGCGCCGCCGTAGCGGCCGAAGGGCGTGCGCTGGGCATCGCAGATGAAGGCGTGGTTCATGGCGTGTCTTTCACTTGGGGCGTCAGCTCGAACAGGCTCGTGGCCTCGAGGTCGAGCACCTCGGTGCCGTGCTGGTTGAACATCTGCCAGCGCCAGCGCAGGATGCCCAGGCCCGCCTGGCTGCGCGAGCGGCGGGTTTCCAGCACAGTTGCCTTCAGGCGCAGTTCGTCGCCGGGGCGCACCGGGTGCAGCCAGCGCAGGCTGGCCAGGCCAGGCGAGGCGAAGGACTCGCTGCCAACGAGCGCCGCATCCACCGCCATGCGCATGGCGAGGCCACAGGTCTGCCAGCCGCTGGCGATCAGGCTGCCGTGGCGGCCGGCCTCGGCGCGTTCGGCATCGACATGGAACCACTGCGGGTCGTACTGGCGCGCGAAGGCCACGATCTCGTCCGCCGTGATGCCCACGGGCCCGGCCTCGATGACCTGCCCTTCAAAGAATTCAGCAAACTTCATGGCCGCGGATTCTGAACCTCGGCCCGCGCGCGGCGCTGCAGCCACGGGCTCACGCGGTAGCGCTCGCCGCGGTAGCAGCCGTCCAGCGCCTGCAGCAGCGCCACCACTTCGGCGGCGCTCCAGCGGCTGAGCCACTCGAAGGGGCCCGCGGGGTAGTTGACGCCCAGCTTCATGGCGGCATCGGCGCCGGCCTCGGTGCACACGCCTTGCAGCACGGCGTCTGCCGCTTCGTTGATCAGCATGGCGGCCGTGCGCGCCACCACGAGCCCGGGCGTGTCGGCCACGGGCTGTGGTGCAAAGCCCAGTGCCTGCAACCAGCCGGCGGCGTGCTCGCGCCAGGCCGGGCTGCTCGACGGCGCCACGGCGTAGGCCAGCGCGCCGGGCTCGGTGTGCAGCGGGCGGTCGAACACGGCGACGTCGCTGATGCCGCTCTCGATCACCCACTCGGCGGCGCTCAGGCCGCTGGTGAGCATCAGATGGGCGCCGTCCACCTCGAGGCCCGTCCAGGCGCTGGATGGCAGCCGCGCCGGGCCGAAGCCGAGCGGCTCGAGTGCCGCCGCGGCGCGCAAGGCCAGCGCATCCGCGATCGCGCCGCTGCCGTGCACCGTAACTTCGCGCGCGGCCTGCAAGGCACGTTGGGCCAGGGCCGCATCGGGCGAGGGCAGGGCGGGTGCACCGGCGGGGTAGGCGTAGAAGCCGCGCCCGCTTTTGCGCCCGAGCAGGCCACCGGCCACCATCTCGGCCTGCACGAGGCTGGGCACGAAGCGCTTGTCGTAGAAGTTGGCCTCGTACACCGACTTCGTGACCGCGAAGTTGGTGTCGTGACCGATCAGGTCCATCAGCTCGCAGGGCCCCATGCGGAAGCCCGCGCCGCGCAGGCAGGCGTCGAGCACCGCGGGCTCGGCGGTCTGTTCGAGCAGCAGCGCCAGCGTCTCGGCGTAGTAGGGCCGAGCGATGCGGTTGACGATGAAGCCCGGCGTGCTCTTGGCCTGCACCGGCACCTTGCCCCAGGCTCGGCTGAGCGCTTCGATGCGCGCGGCGACGGCGGGCTCGGTCTGCAGGCCCGACACCACCTCCACCAGCTTCATCAGCGGCACGGGGTTGAAGAAGTGCATGCCGACCAGGCGGCCGGGGTGCTTCAGCCCGTTGGCGATGGCAGTGACGCTGATCGACGAGGTGTTGGTGGCGAGGATGCAGTGCTCGTCGACCAGGGCCTCGAGCTCGCGGAAGAGGGTGCGCTTGGCGGCGAGGTCTTCGACGATGGCTTCCACGACCAAGGCCGAGTCGGCCAGCGTGGCCAGGTTGCTGGCGGGCTGGATGCGGTCCAGGGTTGCGGCTGCCGCCTCTGCCGTGAGCTTGCCCTTGGTGACCAGGCCTTGCAGGGTGGTGGCGAGCTTGACCTTCGCGTCGTGGGCGGCACCGTCGCGGGCGTCGAACAGGTGCACGGGGTGACCGGCCTGCGCGGCGATCTGGGCGATGCCGGCGCCCATGATGCCGGCGCCGATGACGGCGATGGGAGGTTGTTGTGGGTTCATGGTGTGGATGCGTGGGCGGGGGCGTTGGCGCGAGCAAAGGCGGGGGCGGTGGGCCGGTGTCGCTTCGTTGCTGGCCCCCGCTGCGCGGGGGTGCCCTGCGATGCTCGGATCCTTGGCCCCACGGCAAAACTCGCTGCGCGGGCTGCGCCCGCTCCGCTCAAACAGTTGCCGTGAGTCAGTCTACGAAGCGCGCTGCGCGCGCGGGCCAAGAATCCTGCGCTTCTCGGCTGCGCAAAGGCGCGACACCGGCCCACCGCCCCCGCCTTTGCCAACAACCGGGTGGGGTCGTCACCAGACTCCCATGCCCATGGTTGAGCGGTCTTCACTGGCCAGATGAGTTCCACGACGCCGCTCGCTTGCCCAGAAAGGCCGCGAATCCTTCGCGCGCCTCGTCGGTGCCGCGCACACGCGCGATGGTCTGCGCCGTCAGCTCGACGGTGGCGTCGGTCACGGGCCCTACCGGCAACTGCGCGAACAGCGTCTTGATCTCGCGCTGCGCCTGCGGGCCGCCGGCCAGCAGCAGCGCGACGACTTCATCGACTGCGGCATCCAAGGCGTCGAGCGCGACGAGCTTGGTCACCAGGCCCAGCTGCAGTGCCTCCTCGGCGCCGATGCGTTCGGCCGTCAGCGCCAGCCTTCGCGCCTGGCGCTTGCCCACGGCGTTGGTGACATAGGGCCCGATCACCGAGGGCAGGATGCCGAACTTGGCCTCGCTGACCGAGAAGCTCGCGTTGGCCGCCGCCACGGCGATGTCGCACACGCAGGTCAGGCCCACGCCGCCGCCGAGAGCCGCGCCCTGCACGCGCGCGACCGTGGGCTTTGTGCAGCGCTCGATGCGCGCCAGCATGCCGGCAAAGCGCCGCGCGTCGGCCACGTTCCAGTCGAGGCTGGCTTCGCTGGCGCGCTGCATCCACTGCAGATCGGCCCCGGCGCTGAAGTGCTTGCCCTCGCCGGCCAGCACGATCAAGCGCACGTCGGTGTCGGTCTCCAGCTGCGCGAAGGCCGCGTCGAGCTCGCCGATCATGGCCTCGTCGAAGGCGTTGAAGACCGCCGGCCGCGCCATCGTGACCTGGGCCACACCCGGGGCGCGGGTGCTGATGCGCAGGCTGTCCATCAGTAGGTTTCCAGGTGCAGCCGGCCCTGGGCCTTGAGGCTGGCGCCCACCGCGTCCCAGTCCAGGCCGGCCTTGCGGGCGATCTCCGACAAGGCCAGCACCACGCCTTCTTCCATCGACTTCAGGCCGCAGACGTAGAAGTAGGCGTCGGGGTCGGCCAGCAGCGGCGCCAGGTCGGCGGCGCGCTGGCGCATCAGGTCCTGCACGTAGACCTTGGGCTGGCCGGGCGTGCGGCTGAAGGCCAGGCTGATGTCGATGAAGTCCTTGGGCAGGCTCTGCAGCGGGCCGAAGTAGGGCAGCTCTTCCTTCGTGCGCGCGCCGAAGAACAGCATCAGCTTGCCGCCCTCGAACTTGCCGGACTGGCGGAGTCTTCTGCGCCACTCGGTCATCGCCCGCATCGGCGCGCTGCCGGTGCCGGTGCAGATCATCACGACGTGGCTCTTCGGGTGGTTCGGCATCAGGAAGCTGGCGCCGAAGGGGCCGATCACCTGCACCGGGTCGCCCACTTTCAGATCGCAGACGAAGTTGCTCGCCACGCCGCGCACGGGCTTGCCGTCGTGGTCTTCGAGCACGCGTTTCACGGTGAGGCTGACGTTGTTGTAGCCGGGGCGCTCGCCGTTGCGCGGGCTGGCGATGCTGTACTGGCGCGCGTGGTGCGGGCGGCCCTTGGCATCGGTGCCCGGCGGCACGATGCCGATGCTCTGGCCTTCGATCACCGGGAAGGGCATGGCGCCGAAGTCGAGCACGACGTGGTGCGTGTCGTAGTCGGGGTGGCCGTGTGCACCGACCTCGGTGACGCGGTGGTTGCCCACCACGGTGGCGGTGATGGTCTTCTGGGCCGCCTTCGGGCCGTAGAGGTTGGTGTAGGCGTGGGCGGCGCTCCAGGGCGGCAGCGTGGCGCCGTAGGAGGTGGCGGCGAAGGGCGCTTCCGCTGGCGCGGCCGGTGCCGTTTGCGCAGTCGTCTCGACGGGCGCCGCGCCTTCGACAGGCTCGGCCTGAACGGCGATGGGGGGCAGCGGCTTCTCCTCGGGCAGCACGTCCCAGCCCAGTTGCTCGTCGAGCGAGTAGGCCTCGGCGCGGATCACCGTGCGGTAGTTGTCGATGCTGCCGGTGGGGCAGGGCGAGATGCAGGCGTTGCACCAGTTGCACTTGCTCGCGTCGACGACGTAGTTGCGCGAGTCGTGACTGATCGCGCCCACCGGGCACATCGTCTCACAGGTGTTGCAGCGGATGCAGATCTCGGGGTCGATCAGGTGCTGCTTGATGACGGTCATGGCCCACCCCCGGAGCGGCTCCGCCGCTCCCCCTCAAGGGGGCGCCCCCAGCGGCCCGGCAGAGCCGGTTCCGCGGCGGCCGCTTGGCCGCCTGGCTGCGTGTGCATCATGCGAATCGGACGTAGTCGAAGTCGACCGGCTGGCGGTTGATGCCCATCACCGGCGGCGCGATCCAGTTGGCGAACTTGCCGGCGTCGGTGACGCGGCCCATCAGGCTCTGCACGAAGGCGCGGTCGGCCGTGCTCGGCAGCCACTCGTTGTGGCGCGCGGCCCACTCGGCCTCGCTCACCACCTGGCCCTCGGGCGACACCTTCACGCCGGCCAGCGCGCCGATGTTGCGGTGGAAGGCCTTGTGCGGTGTCTTCAGGCGGAACGGGATGCCGGCCTTCTCGATGACCTTGTTCCAGCGCTCGACGCCGGCGACGCTGTCCTTGATGTAGTCGTCGCGCAGCACCTCGTTCAGGGCGTTGAGCATCGGCACTTCCTTCTCCACCAGCTGGCCGTCCTTGACCTGCAGCACGCGGTAGGTCTGACCGCGCAGCTGGTGGTCGTCGACGCGCTTGCCTTCTTCGTAGCGGCCCTTCAGGCCGGTGCTGTAGAAGGTGGCGGCGTTGCTGGACTCGTCGGCGCCGAAGAGGTCGATCGTGACGCTGAAGTGGAAGTTCAGGTAGCGCTGCAGCGTCGGCAGGTCGATGACGCCGGCCTCGCGCAGCTTCTTCACGTCGTCGGTCTTCAGCTCGTTCATCACCTGGCAGGTGCGGTTGATGACGCGGCTGACGCCGCTCTCGCCCACGAACATGTGGTGGGCCTCTTCGGTGAGCATGAACTTCGTCGTGCGCGCGAGCGGATCGAAGCTGCTCTCGGCCAGCGCGCAGAGCTGGAACTTGCCGTCGCGGTCGGTGAAGTAGGTGAACATGAAGAAGCTCAGCCAGTCGGGCGTGGGCTCGTTGAACGCCTGCAGGATGCGCGGGTTGTCCTGCTGGCCGCTGCGGCGCTCGAGCAGCGCCTCGCCTTCTTCGCGGCCGTCGCGGCCGAAGTGCTTGTGCAGCAGGTAGACCATCGCCCACAGGTGGCGGCCTTCCTCGACGTTGATCTGGTAGAGGTTGCGCAGGTCATACATGCTGGGCGCCGTCAAGCCCAGGTGGCGCTGCTGCTCTACGCTCGCGGGCTCGGTGTCGCCCTGCGTCACGATGATGCGGCGCAGGTTGGCGCGGTACTCGCCGGGCACGTCTTGCCAGGCCTTCTCGCCGAGGTGGTCGCCGAAGTGGATCTTGCGCTCGGCGTCGCCGGGGTTCAGGAAGATGCCCCAGCGGTAGTCGCGCATCTTCACGTGGCCGAACTGCGCCCAGCCTTGGGGGTCGACGCTGACGGCGGTGCGCAGGTAGACATCGTTGCCGGTGCTGCCCTCGGGGCCCATGTCGTCCCACCAGCTCAGGAAGTTGGGCTGCCACTGCTCGAGCGCCCGCTTCAGCGTGCGGTCCTCGTCGAGGTTGACGTTGTTGGGGATCTTCTCGCTGTAGTTGATCGTGCTCACGTTCATCTCCTAGTGGATATTCAAGTGGCCGCCGCGGAACCGGCTTTGCCGGGCCGCTGGCGGCGCCCCTTGAGGGGAGCGCCGTCAGGCGCTACGGGGTGGTCGTCAGACTCTGTTCCAGTCGAAGGCGGCCTTGTCGCCCTTGCCGTAGACCTTGAGCGCACCCTTGTCGCCCACGGCGTTGGGGCGCTGGAAGATCCAGTTCTGCCAGGCGGTGAGGCGGCCGAACACGCGCGTGGCCATGGTTTCCACGCCGTTGAAGCGCAGGTTGGCTTCCATGCCCGTCAGCGCGTCGGGGCTCATGGTCACGCGCTCCTCGATGGCGATGCGCACTTCGTCATCCCAGTCGATGTCGTCGGGGTTGCTCGTCACCAGGCCCAGGGCGAAGGCCGCGTCGGCGTCGAGCGTCTGGCCGGTGGTGGCACGCACGGCGGCCAGCGGGGCGGCTTCGTCGTAGAAGCGGCGGCCGAGGCGGCTCTGGCCCGTGGCCATGGGGTACGTGCCGAAGTTCAGTTCGCTCACGCCGATCTTCGGCGTGCGCCCGGGCTCGTCGGGCAGGATGAGCATGTAGCTGCGGTCGCAGGCCAGCGCCAGCTCGAGCAGGCTGCCGACGAAGCACGAGCCCGGCTCGATCAGCGCAAAGAGGCTGCGGCTGGACACATCGAGCCGGCTGAAGGTGCGGCGCAGCAGGCCCAGCGTCTCGCGCACGAACCAGTGGTTCTGGTGCGCGGCCAGCAGCGCATCGAGTGCCTGCACCGCGGCGGCATCGCCTTCGGTCTTGATCAGCCAGGTGCCGATCTCGGGCTCGTTGGTGCGCATCTCGAGGATGGCGTCTTCGAGCTCGCGCGCCATCGCCAGCGGGTACCAGGCGGCACCGGCGGCCTCGATCTGTGCCAGCGTCGTGGGCTGCGTGCCGGCGGGCGCCTTGACGGTGAAGCTGGCGGTGCGCTTGCTGCGATCGATGGCCACCGTCACGTTCGGGTAGCGCAGCGCATCGGCCTCGATCGTGCGCTGCAGCGGCGTCAGCGCCACGCCGCGCGCATCGGCCGGGCGGTCGGACAACGCGGCGAGTTCCAGCGCCCGCTCCTGCACCTTGGCCGCGAACGCGGCGGGCTTGGCGATGTCGTCCACCAGGCGCCAGTCCTTGGCCTTCTGGCCGCGGATGCCTTCGTTGGTGGTGCAGAAGATGTCGGCCAGGTCGTGGCGGACCTTGCGCTTGTCGGTCACGCGCGTCAGGCCGCCGGTGCCGGGCAGCACGCCCAGCAGCGGCACCTCGGGCAGGCTCACCGCGCTGCTGCGGTCGTCGACGAGGATGATCTCGTCGCAGGCCAGCGCCAGTTCATAGCCGCCACCGGCGCAGGCGCCATTGACGGCGGCGAGGAACCTCAGGCCGCTGTGCGCGCTGCTGTCTTCCACCCCGTTGCGGGTTTCGTTGGTGAACTTGCAGAAGTTCACCTTCCAGGCATGGCTGCTCACGCCCAGCATGAAGATGTTGGCGCCCGAGCAGAACACCTTGTCGCGGGCGCTCGTCAGCACCACGGTGCGCACCTCGGGGTGCTCGAAGCGGATGCGGTTGAGCGCGTCGTTGAGCTCGATGTCCACGCCGAGGTCGTAGCTGTTGAGCTTGAGCTTGTAGCCCGGGCGCAGGCCGCCGTCCTCGGCAAAGTCGGCCAGCAGCGTGGCCACCGGGCCCTCGAACTTGAGCTTCCAGTGGCGGTACTGCGCGGGGGTGGTCTGGTAGTCGACGCGGTCGGCGGTGCTCATGACGGTCTCCTTGCGCTCAGGCAACAGATTGCAGGTCGGTGGGATTCGATGAGATGCATCATATTGCGTGTTTTGCGGCGACGTCAAGCACTTTAGTGCATTTTCGAATCGAGCTCGGCGTCAGTTCAGCGACAAGCTCAGCGCCTCGCGCACCTGGCTTCGCAGCAGCCGGAAGCTGGCCGGCAGGTCTTGGGCGCTGGTGTCGAGCTGCAGCTCGGCCTTCGAATAGAACGCGGCGCGGCCGGCCAGGATGCCTTTCAGGTCGTCCATCGCCTCGCGGCTGGCGGCCATCGGGCGCAGGTCGCCCTGGGCGACGACGCGCTTCATGTGGTCTTCGGGCGAGGCCTTCAGCCAGACCGTCGTGCAGTGCGCCAGCAGCAGGTTGAAGGTGGCGGGGTCGCTGACGATGCCGCCGGGCGTGGCGATCACGGCTTCGGGGTAGATCTGGATCGCCTCTTCGAGTGCGCGGCGCTCGTAGCGGCGGTAGGCGTTCTGGCCGTAGAGGCCCTGGATCTCGCTGACGCTGCAGCCGGCGAACTTCTCGATCTCCCGGCTCAGCTCGACGAAGGCGTAGCCCAGGTCCTCGGCCAGCATCGCGCCCAGCGTGCTCTTGCCGGCGCCGCGCAGGCCCACCAGCGCCACACGCGGGCTGCGCGCGGTGGTGCGCGCGTTGCCGCCGCCGGTGCCCAGCATCTGGCCGACGGCCTCGCGCACGCGCCGCAGCGTGGCTTCGTCGCGGTGCTCGAGCAGCTCGCGCAGCAAGAGCCACTCGGGGCTGGAGGTGGTGACGTCGCCCAGCAACTCGGCCAGGCTGCACTGCAGCGCCTGCGCCACCTGCAGCAGCACCAGGATGCTGGCGTTGCCGATGCCGTACTCGAGGTTGGCCAGGTGGCGCTCGCTCACGTCGGCGGCCAGCGCGGTGGCCTTGCGCGTCATGCCGCGGCGGGCCCGCAGCGCCCGCACGCGCTCGCCCAGGGCGACGAGGAACGGGTTCTTCGCCTCGCCCTCGTCATCGGCGGGAGTCGGTGCTAACCCGGGAGGATGCAATATAGTGCTTGACATGTCGGGGTGTCGGCCGTAAGGTGCTGGCGCGCACAATAGTGCATCAACCCGCCGGCCGCAAGCCGGACGACTTGAGCGCCGTCATGACACCCGACACTTTCCGCCAGCAGATCGCTGCGCTCACGCTGCGCATCGCCGGCCGTCCGCTCGATGCCGCGCTCGACGCCTGGCTGAACGCCGAGTGCGGCCCCGAGAGCGCCGTGTACCGCGAACTGCATGCGTCCTGCCAGGCCGGCGTGGCCGAGGGCTGGTTGTGCCAGCGCGAGGGCGGCGGCATCCGCTACGGCCGCATTTTCAAGCCCGCCGATGATCTGCACGGCTTCTCGGTCGATGTCGTCGACATGGCCGACATCGCCGGCCCGCACCACGTGCACCCCGAAGGCGAGATCGACCTCGTCATGCCCGTCGAAGGCGAGGCCCGCTTCGACGGCCGCCCGGCCGGCTGGCTGGTGATGCCGCCCGGCAGCGCGTACCGCCCCACCGTGAGCCAGGGCCGCGCGCTGGTGCTCTACCTGCTGCCGAACGGCCGCATCGACTTCACCAAGGAATCCGCATGAGCGAGCTGCTCCCCAACTACATCGCCGGCCGCTGGGTGGCCGGCACCGGCAGCGGCACGCCGCTGTTCGACCCCGTCACGGGCGACGAACTGGTGCGCGTCGACGCCACCGGGCTGGACCTGCCCGGCGCCTTCGCGTTTGCGCGCGACACCGGCGGCGCGCAACTGCGCGCCATGACGTACGCGCAGCGCGCCGAGCTGCTGGTGGGCATCGGCGCCGTGCTGCAGAAGCACCGCGACGCCTACTACGCGCTCTCGCTGGCCAACAGCGGCACGGTGAAGAACGACACGGCGGTCGATGTCGACGGCGCCATCTACACCCTCGGGCAGTACGCGCGCTGGGGCGCCGCAATCGGCCAGAGCACGGGCGAACGCCGCTTCCTGCTCGACGGGGAGGCCGTCAAGCTGAGTAAGGAGCCCGTCTTCCAGAGCCAGCACGTGCAGGTGCCCACGCCAGGCGTGGCTCTCTGCATCAACGCCTTCAACTTTCCGGCCTGGGGGCTGTGGGAGAAGGCGGCACCGGCGCTGCTGAGCGGCGTGCCCGTGATCGTGAAGCCGGGCACCGCCACGGCCTGGCTGACGCAGCGCATGGTGCAGGACGTGGTCGACGCCGGCATCCTGCCGCCGGGTGCGCTCAGCATCGTGTGCGGCAGCTCGGCCGGGCTGCTCGATCAGCTGCAGTCCTTCGACGTGCTCTCGTTCACCGGCAGCGCCGAGACCGCGGCGGTGATCCGCCGCCACGCGGCGGTGGCCGAGCGCTCGGTGCGCGTCAACATCGAGGCCGACAGCCTGAACAGCGCGCTGCTGCTGCCGGGTGCCGCGCCGGGATCCGAGGCCTTCGAGCTGCTGATCAAGGAAGTGGCGCGCGAGATGACGGTGAAGTCGGGCCAGAAGTGCACCGCCATCCGCCGCGTGCTGGTGCCTGCCGACGTGTACGGCGCGGTGGCCGAGGCCGTCTCGGCCCGCCTGGCCAAGACGACCGTGGGCAACCCGCGCAATGAGGCCGTGCGCATGGGCGCACTCGTCAGCCGCGCGCAGAAGGCGGCCGTGCACGAGGGCCTGGCGCTGCTGAAGACGCAGACCGAGGTGCTGCACGACGGCGCACGCCATGCGCTGGTGGACGCCGACCCGGCCACCTCGTGCTGTGTCGGCCCCACGCTACTGGGCACGCGCGACGCCGACGGCGCGAACCTCGTGCACGACACCGAGGTCTTCGGCCCCGTGGCCACGCTGGTGGCCTGCCGCGACCTGCCGCACGCGCTGGCGCTGGCGCGGCGCGGGCAGGGCTCGCTGGTGGCTTCGGTGTATGGCGCCGATGCCGGCGCGCTGGCCGGCGCGGCGCTGGCGCTGGCCGCCAGCCACGGCCGCGTGCATGTGGTCAGCCCCGAGGTCGCCGCCACGCACAGCGGCCACGGCAACGTGATGCCACAGTCGCTGCACGGCGGCCCCGGCCGCGCCGGCGGGGGCGAAGAACTCGGCGGCCTGCGTGCGCTGAACTTCTATCACCGCCGCGCGGCCATCCAGGCCGGCAGCGCGGTGCTGGGCGCGCTGGGCTGAACGCCGCGCCCCACGAGAACACACGGAGACACCCCCATGAGCACCGAACTGCCCGCCGATCTGGCCGTGACAGCGCCGCCCGAGCGCTTCAACTTTGCCGCGCACCTGCTGGCGCTGAACACCGGCCGTGCCGCCAAGACCGCGTTTGCCGACGACGGGGGCACGCTCAGCTACGGCATGCTCGAGGAGCGCGTGCGCCGCATGGCCGCCGCGCTGCGCGCGCAGGGCCTCAAGCGCGAAGAGCGGGTGCTGGTGCTGATGCTCGACAGCTGCGACTGGCCCGTGGCGTTTCTGGGTGCGCTGTACGCCGGCTGCGTGCCGGTGGCGGTGAACACGCTGCTCACGGCCGACGACTACGCCTACATGCTGGAGCACTCGCGCGCGCAGGCCGCCCTGGTGAGCGGGGCGCTGCTGCCGGCGCTGACGAGCGCCATGGTGAAGAGCGACCACGAGGTGCAGAGGGTCGTGGTGTCGCGGCCGATCGCGCCGCTGCACCCGTCGGAAGTCGACTTCGAGACCTTCATCGGCGCCCACGGCCCGCTCGAGAAGCCGGCGGCGACTGGCCGCGACGACCCCGCCTTCTGGCTCTATTCCTCGGGCTCCACCGGCCGCCCCAAGGGCACCGTGCACTCGCACGCCAACCCGTACTGGACGGCCGAGCTCTACGGCCGCGCCGTGCTGGGCCTGCGCGAGAGCGACGTGTGCTTCTCGGCCGCCAAGTTGTTCTTCGCCTACGGCCTGGGCAACGGCCTGACCTTCCCGATGAGCGTGGGCGCCACCGTGGTGCTGATGGGCGAGCGGCCCACGCCCGACGCCACCTTCCGCCGATGGAAGGGCGAGGTGCAGGGGCTCAAGCCCACGGTCTTCTTCGGCGCGCCCACCGGATTCGCCGGCATGCTGGCCTCTCCCGCCTTGCCCGGCCGCAACGAGACGGCGCTGCGCCTGTGCAGCAGCGCAGGCGAGGCGCTGCCGGCCGACATCGGCCAGCGCTTCAAGACCCACTTCGGCGTCGACATCGTCGACGGCATCGGCAGCACCGAGATGCTGCACATCTTCATCAGCAACCGCCCCGGCGACTGCCGCTACGGCACCACCGGCTGGCCGGTGCCCGGCTACGACATCCAGCTGCGCGGCGACGATGGCGGCCCGGTGCCCGACGGCGAGCCCGGCGACCTCTACATCCACGGCCCCAGCGCGGCCATGATGTACTGGGGCAACGCCGCCAAGACCCGCGACACCTTCCAGGGCGGCTGGACGAAGAGCGGCGACAAGTACAT
The DNA here is from genome assembly GCA_020248945.1 of Rubrivivax sp. Classification (GTDB taxonomy): domain Bacteria; phylum Pseudomonadota; class Gammaproteobacteria; order Burkholderiales; family Burkholderiaceae_C; genus Rubrivivax. The sequence continues at coordinate 6,608 of JADCGQ010000042.1, read as the reverse complement.
CAAGAACGCCGACGGCACCTACACCTACGGCGGCCGCAGCGACGACATGCTCAAGGTCAGCGGCATCTACGTCAGCCCCTTCGAGGTGGAGGCCACCCTGGTGCAGCACCCCGCGGTGCTCGAGGCCGCGGTCATCGGTGTTCCGGATGCCGAGGGCCTGACCAAGACCAAGGCCTTCGTCGTGCTCAAGGCCGGTGGCGAAGCCACCGACGCCGAGCTCAAGGCCTTCGTCAAGGACAAGCTGGCGCCGTACAAGTACCCGCGCCAGATCGAGTTCGTCAGCGAACTGCCGAAGACGGCCACCGGCAAGATCCAGCGCTTCAAGCTGCGCGAGAAGGAAGCCCGCGCGTGAGCGTCGCGTTCGTCGACGTCGACTGGGCTGGCCGCCCGGTGCGCATCGAGCACGCCTGGGTGGGCGAGGGTGCCCAAACCCTGGTGTTCCTGCACGAGGGCCTGGGCTCGCTGTCGATGTGGCGCGACTTCCCCGAGCGGCTGTGCCGTGCGCTCGGCTGCCGCGGGCTGGTCTACTCGCGCCCCGGCTACGGCCGCAGCACACCGAGGCCGGCCACCGAGCGCTGGAACCCCGACTTCATGCACCGCCAGGCGTTCGAGCTGCTGCCGGCCCTGCTGCAGGCCCTGGACGTGAGCGCGCCTTATGCCCTGTTCGGCCACAGCGACGGCGGCTCCATTGCGCTGCTGCACGCGGCCCGCTTCCCGCAGCGCGTGAGCCAGGCCGTGGTGCTGGCGCCGCACATCCTGGTCGAAGACCTGTCGGTGGCCAGCATCGAGAAGGCCCGTTTGGCCTACGAGACGACGGACCTGCGCCAGCGCCTGGCGCGCCACCATGACGACCCCGACTCCGCCTTCCACGGCTGGAATCACATCTGGCTGGATGCGCGTTTCCGCGGCTGGAACATCGGCTCCGAGATCGGCACCATCGCCTGTCCGCTGCTGGCGGTGCAGGGCTTGGATGACGAGTACGGCACGCTGGCGCAGATCCGCGGCATCCGCGAACGGGTGCCGCAGACGCAACTGCTCGAACTGCCCGCCAGCGGCCACTCGCCGCACCGCGATCAGCCCGAGCGTCTCATCGCCGAGGTCGGCGCGTTCTTTCAAGCTCACACCCAGGAGACACAGCCTTGAACATCACCCGCATCGCCCTGGCCGCCACGCTGGCGCTGGCCCTGCCGTTGGCCGCCCAGGCCCAGCAGGCCAAGCTCAAGGTCGGCCTCATGCTGCCGGCCACCGGCACCTTTGCCGCGCTGGGCACGGCCATCGAGAACGGCTTCAGGCTCTACGTCACCGAGCAGGGCGGCAAGCTCGGCGGCCGCGAGATCGAGTTCGTGAAGGTCGACGACGAGAGCGATCCGTCCAAGGCCACCGACAACGTCAACAAGCTCATCAAGCGCGACAACGTCGACGTGGTCGTGGGCACCGTTCACTCGGGTGTGGCGCTGGCCATGGCGCGTGCCGTCAAGGAGAGCAACACGCTGCTGATCGTGCCCAACGCCGGGGCCGACGCCATCACCGGCCCGCTGTGCGCGCCGAACATCGTGCGCAGCAGCTTCAGCAACTGGCAGCCGGGCTTTGCCACGGGCGTGATGGCGGCGCAGAAGGGCTACAAGCGCGCCATGACCATCTACTGGAACTACGCCGCCGGCCAGGAGTCGGCCAAGGGCTTCACCGAGGCCTTCGAGAAGGGCGGCGGAAAGGTGATCAAGGACCTGAGCCTGCCGTTCCCGAACGTCGAGTTTCAGGCCCTTCTGACCGAGATCGCGGCGCAGAAGCCGGATGTCGTGTTCGCGTTCTTTGCCGGTGCCGGCGCGGCCAAGTTCGTGAAGGACTACGACGCTGCCGGGCTGCGCAAGACGACGCCCCTGATCGGATCGGGTTTCCTCACCGACGGCGTGCTCGAGGCGCAGGGCCCGTCGGCGCAAGGTCTGCTGACCGCACTGCACTACGCCGATGGCCTGAACACACCGCGCGACACGGCCTTCCGCAACAAGTACGCCGTCAGCTACAAGCTGCAGCCCGACGTCTACGCCGTGCAGGGCTACGACGCGGCGCAGATCCTCGCCGCCGGACTCAACGCCGTGAAGGGCGACATGGGCAAACGCGACGTCATGCTCAGCGCCATGCGCAAGTCCAACATCGACAGCCCGCGCGGCAAGTACACGCTGGCCGCCGCCGGCAACCCGGTGCAGGACTTCTACATCCGCGAGGCCAAGGGCCGCGAGAACCTGATGACCGGCATCGCGGTCAAGGTGCTGCCCGACCCGGGCCGCGGCTGCAACATGCGCTGATCCCCGGCCCGCACGCCACCGCATGGATCTTGTCACCTTCCTCATCCAGTGCCTGAATGCGGTGCAGTACGGGCTGCTGCTGTTCCTGGTGGCCAGCGGCCTGACGCTCATCTTCGGAATCATGGGCGTCATCAACCTGGCGCACGGCAGCTTCTACATGATCGGCGCCTACATGGCGTTTGCCTTGTCGGCGCCGGTGGCGGCCACCTTCGGCGGCGGTTTCTTTTCGGTGCTGGCCGTGGGCGTGGTGCTGGCCGTGCTGCTGGGCTACGTGCTCGAGTGGGTCTTCTACAGCTACCTGTACGAGCGCGAGCACCTGCAGCAGGTGCTGATGACCTACGGCCTCATCCTCGTCTTCGAGGAACTGCGCAGCATGATCGTCGGTGACGACGTGCACGGCGTCACCGTGCCGCCCCTGCTGAGCGCCGCGTTGCCGCTCGGCGACATGATGACCTACCCCGTCTACCGGCTCTTCATCTCGGCCGTGTGCATCGCGCTGGCGGCGGGCATGTACCTCGTCTTCACCCGCACCCGCCTGGGCATGATGATCCGCGCCGGCAGCACCAACCGCGAGATGGTGCAGTCGCTGGGCGTCGACATCTCCTTCCTCTACCGCGTGGTGTTCGCGGCCGGCGTGGCGCTGGCGGCCTTTGCGGGCATGGTGGCCTCGCCGGTGAGCAGCGTGTACCCGGGCATGGGGCAGTCGGTGCTGATCATCTGCTTCGTGGTGGTGGTCATCGGCGGCATCGGTTCCATCCGCGGTGCGCTGGTGGCGGCGCTGCTCATCGGCTTCGTCGACACCTTCGGCAAGGTGCTGCTGCCCTCGGCAGCCGGTGTGCTCGTGTACGTGCTGATGGCGCTCATTCTTCTGTGGCGGCCGGACGGCCTCTTCAAGGCCGGCTGACGATGAGCGACGACACCCACCGGCTGCGCGCCGGCCAGATCGGCTTCGTCGTGGCGGCCTTTGTCGCGCTGGCCGCCTACCCGCTGGTGGCCGGCAGCTACGGCCTCGACTTGGTGACGAAGATCATGATCTTCGCCATCTTCGCGCTCAGCCTCGAACTGCTCGTGGGCGGCACGGGCCTCGTGTGCTTCGGCCATGCGGCCTTCTTCGGCATCGGCGCCTATGCCACCATCCTGCTGAGCCCCGGCTACGACCCCGCCCACCTGCTGGTGCTGGTGCCGGCCTGCGTGGGCGCGGCGGCGCTGTACGCGCTGGCGGTGGGTGCGCTCAGCCTGCGCACCAAGGGCGTGTACTTCATCATGGTCACGCTGGCCTTCGCGCAGATGGCCTACTACGTGGTGCACGACACCCCGCTGGGCGGCGGCACCGACGGCATCTACCTCAACGCCAAGCCGGCCATCCCGGGCGTGTTCGAGCTCAAGGGCGGCCTGGTCATCTACGGCTTCACCTGGGCCTGCCTGCTGGGCGTGTTCGCGCTGCTGGCCGTGGTGTCGCGCTCGCGCTTCGGCCGCGCGCTGGCGGGCATCCGCGTGAACGAGCAGCGCATGCGCGCCACCGGCTTTGCCACCTACCCGTACAAGTTGGCGGCCTTCACGCTGAGCGGCGCCATCGCCGGCCTGGCGGGTTTCCTGTTCGCGGTGAAGGACGGCTACGTGAACCCCGAGCTGATGAGCTGGCACCTCTCGGGCTCGGTGCTCATCATGATCATCCTCGGCGGCCTCGGCCACCTGCGCGGCGCGCTGATCGGCGCCTTCGCCTACGTGCTGCTGCAGGAGTTCTTCAAGAGCGAAGCCCTCTTCGGCAGCTTCGCCAAGCACTGGCACCTGGGCCTGGGCCTGACCATCATCGCCAGCGTCGCATTGCTGCCGCGCGGGCTGGTGGGCATTCCGGGGCAGATTGCGGCGCGCCTGTCAGGCCGCGCCTCGCGCCGCGCCGAGGCCACGCCCGGCTTGAAGGAGACGCGATGAACGCGCCGCAGGTTCAGCCGGGTGAGGTGCTGCTGCGCGGCCATGCCATCACGCGCCGATGGGGCGGGCTGGTGGCCGTCAACGAGGTGTCGCTCGAGCTCTGGCGCGGCGCGGTGCATGCCGTCATCGGCACCAACGGTGCCGGCAAGAGCACGCTGATCAACATCCTCTCGGGCGAGTTCCCGCCCTCGGCCGGCCGTGTGGAGCTGCTCGGCCAGGACATCACCGCCTGGTCGCAGCCGCGGCGCGCGCGCGCCGGCCTGGGTCGCAGCTACCAGCGCAACACCATCTACCCGAGTTTCACCGTGCTCGAGAACTGCCGCCTGGCGGCGCAGTCGCGCACGCCCAGGCCCTGGGCGCTGTGGGAGCGAGCCTCGCACTGCGCGCCCAGCAACAACACCGCGCGCGAGGCGGCGGCGCGCACCGGCCTGTCGGACTCTCTCTCGCGCCCGGCCGGGCTGCTGAGCCACGGTCAGAAGCGGCAGCTCGAGATCGCCATGTGTCTGGCCACGGCGCCGCAGGTGCTGCTGCTCGACGAGCCGCTGGCCGGCATGGGCGCGGAAGAGACCGAGCGCATGCTGGCGCTGCTGCGCGAGCTGAAGGCCGACCACGCCATCCTGCTGGTCGAGCACGACATGGACGCCGTGTTCCGCGTGGCCGACCGCATCACCGTGATGGTGAACGGCGGCGTCATCGCGCACGGCACGCCCGAGGCCGTGCGCAGCGACGCCACGGTGCAGGCGGCCTACCTGGGCGGACACTGACATGAGCACGTCCACCACCGACCCCATCCTCGAGGCCCGCGAGATCCACGCCTGGTACGGCAGCAGCCACGTGCTGCACGGCGTGGACCTGGCCATTGCGCGCGGCGAAACCGTGGGCCTGCTCGGCCGCAACGGCATGGGCAAGAGCACGCTGATCCGCACGCTGCTGGGCCATGTGACGCAGCGCGAAGGCCACATCCGCCTGTTCGGCGAGGATTTCAGCCGCGGCCGCCCGCACGAGGTGGCGCGCCGTGGCGTGGCCTACGTGCCCGAAGGCCGCGGCGTGTTCCCGAACCTGAGCGTGCGCGAGAACCTCGTGATGGCGGCCAAGCCGCCGCAGGTGGCCCCGCGGGGCCGCGGCTGGAGCCTCGAGCGCGTGCTGAGCACCTTTCCGCGGCTGGCCGAGCGCTTCGGCCACCCGGGCGGGCAGCTGTCGGGCGGCGAGCAGCAGATGCTGTCGATCGGCCGCGCGCTGATGACGCAGCCTGAGCTGATCATCCTCGACGAGGCCACCGAGGGCCTGGCGCCGCTGATCGTGGCCGAGATCTGGCGCGTCATCGGCGAGATCCGCGCCGACGGCATCGCCACGCTCATCGTCGACCGCGACTACCGCAAGGTGCTGGCCCACGCCGACCGCGCCGTCGTGCTGCAGAAGGGCAGTGTGGTGCTGCAGGGCGCCAGCGCGGAGTTGCGAGACAACGCGTCGCTGGCGGAGTTTCTGGGGGTCTGAGGGGCCAGTTGAAGGCCTTCAGTTGCGGCTTCGCGGCGGCAAAGGGCTGTGCGGGCGGGGGCTGCGGCGTGAGTTGAAGCGGTCGGCCCTGGGGGCCGACTCTCCTGCGATGCTCGGGTCCATGGCCTCGCCGCAAAACTCGCTACGCGGGCTGTGCCCGCTGCGCTCGAACAGTTGCGGCGAGTCAGTTCACGAAGCGCGCTGCGCGCGCGGGCCCTGAACCCTGTGCTTCTCGGCGCTTCAAGATCACGCCACAGCCCCCGCCCGCACAGCCCTTTGCAACAAGCAGTCGTTGCGCGCAGAGATTTCTGGGACGAGCCGCACCCAGGTCCACTGTTCAGGCCTCGCTTCCGCGCAGTGGCGGCCTGAGCGCTCGTGCAGCAGTTGGCAAGACTGGGTGTTGTTGGCGCAGAGGTTACTGGCCCCCACGTAGCGGCCACAGGTGCTGTGCACACCGTGGAGAGCATGGGGTTGCTTCGGGCTCGTGCAGAGCCGAGTGCCAGCTCCAGACTGAACCCAGTCTTTCGGTGGCGGCCGCGGGAACGACCGCCTGATGCATTCCTCGTCATTCAGTGACTGTGGCCCGTTTGGCAGCAAATGTTGCAGGACCAGCCGTTCAACCTGACAGTCGCGCCCGGCAGACAGCCGCTACCGCGGTGCAGGTCTGCAAGGTTGCCGGCGCGGGCGTGTCCCGCACACGGTCGCACCTCGATGGAAACTGGCACTGTCGGCCGAGCCTGACCAAACGGGCAAGCTAGTGTAGTGCGCGCCAAGTCGTAGAACTTAATTGCCCCGGCATACTCCAACCGCCCAGGAGGTGGGCGATGCGGGTTGCAAAGACGATCGAGTTGGATGCGCAGACGGACCGGGAGCTGCGGG
>JADCGQ010000041.1 GCA_020248945.1 Rubrivivax sp. | reverse complement strand
GCCCGACACGTCCAAACTCGACAGCCTCATCGGTACACTTTGGCATCGGCGGTCCTCGGTTTTCATTGGCGTCAGATACCTATGAAAACGCGCTTCGGCACGAGGCCGCCGACCTGCTGCTGGTGAAATATCCGGGCTAGGACCGCGCACCACCTGCCGCGACGCGCGGCAACGCAACGCAAACTGCACGAACCAATCCCTACACCGCCACCGGCGCCTTGATGGCCGCGTGGTGCTGGTACTCCAGCACCTCGAAGTCCTCGTAGACGTAGTCGAACAGGCTTGCCGGCCGGCGCTTGATGTTCAGCACCGGGTAGGGGTAGGGCGTGCGCTCGAGCTGCGTGCGCACCTGCTCGGTGTGGTTGCTGTAGATGTGGCAATCGCCACCGGTCCAGACGAAGTCGCCCACGGCCAGGTCGCACTGCTGCGCCAGCATGTGCGTGAGCAGCGCATAACTTGCGATGTTGAAGGGCACGCCCAGGAAGATGTCGGCGCTGCGCTGGTACAGCTGGCACGAGAGCTTGCCGTCGGCCACGTAGAACTGGAAGAACGCATGGCACGGCATCAGCGCCATCTTCGGCAGGTCGGCCACGTTCCAGGCGCTGACGATGATGCGGCGGCTGTCGGGGTTGCTCTTGAGCTGCTTCACGACCTCGGCGATCTGGTCGATGTGGCCGCCATCGGCTGTGGGCCAGCTGCGCCACTGCACGCCGTACACCGGCCCCAGGTCACCATCGTCGCGCGCCCATTCGTCCCAGATGGTGCAGCCGCGCTCCTGCAGCCACTTGACGTTGCTGTCGCCGCGCAGAAACCACAGGAGCTCCAGGATGATGCTCTTCAGGTGCACCTTCTTCGTCGTGACGAGCGGGAAGCCCTCGTTCAGGTCGAAGCGCATCTGGTGGCCGAACACGCTGGTGGTGCCGGTGCCGGTGCGGTCGGTCTTGGCCACGCCGTGCGTGGCCACGTGGCGCATGAAGTCTTCGTACTGCGATCGGATGGGCCTGTTCATCGGTGCACTCATGAGGCTGCGGGTGACAGCAGAGGTTCGTGTGGCGCCTGTGTGGCGTCGTCGGCGCCGAACTGCATCGCCGCCAGCCGGGCGTACAGCCCGCCGCGCGCCACCAGCTCGGCATGGGTGCCGATGTCGACGATGCGGCCGGCGTCCATGACGACGATGCGGTCGGCCTTCAGCACGGTGGCCAGGCGGTGCGCGATGACGATCGTCGTGCGGTCGGCCATCGCGGCCTCGAGCGCCTGCTGCACGACGCGCTCGCTCTCGGCGTCGAGCGCGCTCGTGGCCTCGTCGAGCAGCAGCAGCGGCGGGTTCTTCAGCATCGCCCGCGCGATCGCCACGCGCTGGCGCTGGCCGCCCGACAGGCGCACGCCGCGCTCGCCCAGGTAGGTGTCGTAGCCCTCGGGCAGGGTGCGGATGAAGTCGTCGGCAAAGGCCGCCTTCGCGGCGGCATGCACCTCGGCGTCGCTGGCCTCGGGGCGGCCGTAGCGGATGTTCTCCAGCGCGCTGGTGGAGAACACCGTGCTGTCCTGCGGCACCAGGCCGATGCGGCCGCGCAGCGCGGCCAGGCTGGCCTCGCGCACCGGCACGCCGTCCAGGCGCACGGTGCCGGTCTGCGCGTCGTAAAAGCGCAGCAGCAGCTGGAACACGGTGCTCTTGCCGGCGCCGCTGGGGCCGACCAGCGCCACCGTCTCGCCGGCGCGCACGTGCAGCGAAAACTCGGCCAGCGCGGGCGTCTGGGGGCGCGACGGGTAGTTGAAGCTCACGCCCTCGAGCGACACCGACGAGCCGCGGCGCGCCGGCGGCAGCGCCACCGCCTGTGCCGGCTCGGCCACCGGCGACGAGGTGGCGAGCAGTTCCATCAGCCGCTCGGTCGCGCCGGCGGCGCGCAGCAGATCGCCGTAGATCTCGGACAGCACCGCCACGGCGCCGACGAAGATGATCACGAACACCACCGTCTGCCCCAGGTGGCCGGCGCTGACGCGGCCGTCCACCACCGCCTGCGTGCCCTGGTACAGGCCCCACAGCAGCGCGCCGAAGGTGGCAGTGATCATGAAGCCCACCAGCAGCGCGCGCACCGTGGTGCGGCGGCGCGCGGTGATGAAGGCTTCTTCGGTGCTGCGGTTGAAGCGCGCAGCCTCGCGGCCCTCCTGCACGTGGCTTTGCACCACCGGAATCTCGTTCAGCACCTCGGCGGCAATGGCGCTGCTGTCGGCCACGCGGTCCTGGCTGGCGCGGCTGAGTTTGCGCACCCGGCGGCCGAAATACAGGCTCGGCAGCACCACCAGCACGAGCAGCCCCAGCACCTGCGTCATCACCCACGGGTTGGTGACGATCAGCGCGATCAGCGCCCCCGCGCCCATGACCACGTTGCGCAGGCCCATGCTGAGGCTGGAGCCCACCACCGTCTGCACGAGCGTGGTGTCGGTGGTCAGGCGCGACAGCACCTCGCCCGTGCGCGTGCTCTCGAAGAACTCCGGGCTCTGCTTCAGCACGTGGCCGTAGACGGCGTTGCGCAGGTCGGCCGTGATGCGCTCGCCGAGCCAGCTGACGGTGTAGAAGCGCAGCGCCGAGAACACGCCCAGCGCCAGCGCCACGCCGAAGAGCGCCAGGAAGTGGCCGCGCATGGCCATCACGCGCTCGCCGGGGTCGCTGGCCACCAGGCCCTGGTCGATGAGCTGCTTCAGCGCCACCGGGAAGGCCAGCGTGCTGAGGGCGGCCATCACCAGAAACACCCCCGCGAGCACGACGATGCCGCGGTAGGGCCGCACGAAGGGCACGAGGCCGGAGAGCGATCGCGGCGACTTGGCCGCCGGGCGAGAGGAGTCCACGGGCATGGCAGGAAGTCTATGCGCGCCGCCACGCCCCCCCACCCGGGATGCGGGGTCGGCGGTCGAAACGGGCCGCAGCGTGCAAGGCCCCGCAGTTCAGGCGCTTCAGTCGGGGCCGGATGTGGTCGAATAGGGGAAGCCCTTTCATTTTTCGATGACGCTGCCTCCTCAACCCACCCAGCCCGCCCCCTTGGCGCCGGCCGGTGTGGCCGCGCCCACCTCGCGGCTGCCCCTGCCGTGGGCCGTGGCCGGCGTGGCCACGGCGGCGGCGGGCCTGGCGGCGCTGGTGGCCTGGTTCGTCGACCGCAGCCTGGGCTCGCCGGGCTGGGCCGCGCCGCTGGGCGCACTGGTGGGCGTGGCCGCGGCGGTGGCGCCAGCCGCGCTGGCCTTGCAACGGCTGCTGCAGCGCGCCGACCCGTCAGCCCTGGTTGGCGGCACCCTGCACAGCCCCCTGGGCGCCGCGCGGCCCTTGTTCCTGGAGCTGGCCGGTCGCGAATGGGCGCGTGCCCGGCGCTACGGCACGGGGGCGGCGCTGCTGCTGGTCGACGTCGACCGCTTCGCGCGCCTGACCGAAAGCCGCGGCAGCGAAGCCACCGATGCCGTGCTGGCCGAACTCATCCGCCTGACCGCGCCCACGCTGCGCGGTGCCGACCTGTTGACCCGTTTTTCCGATGCCCAGATGGCCGTCTTCCTGGCCCAGGCCGACGCCACCGGCGCGCTCGACGTGGCCGAGCGCATCCGCGAGCGCAGCGAGCAGATGGAAGTGCCGTTCCAGCAGGACGGCGTGCCGCGGCCGCTGCGCGTCACCGTCAGCGTGGGCGTGGCGCACCTGCGGCCCGCGCACCTGAACCTGCAGTCGCTGATCGACGACGCCCAGGACGCCGTGCTCGCCTCGCGCCAGTCGGGCGGCAACTGCGTGCGTGCCGCGCCGGTCGATCTGGGCCGGCTCAGCTCGGCCGGCGGCTGGCGCAGCGAGCCGCGCGCACGGCGTTGATGGCGCTGATCCGCAGCCGGCTCAGATCCGCAAGGCGCTGCCGTAGCCGGTGAGCTCCAGGTAGCCCAGGCCGACGCGGCGGCCGCTCTCGTCGAGCAACTCCGACAGCCCTTCCCAGTACAGCGCGCCGATGCTGGCGCGGCTGTCGAGCTCCTGCGCATCGGCCAGCGTGCGCACCACGTGGCGGCCGGCAGGGGTGTCGACGCGCCATTCCACCGGCCAGTTCACGCCCGTGGCCGGGCTGCGCCAGCGGCGCAGCGGCTCGAAGCGCACCTCGCTGGGCGCAAAGGCGCGCGCCGGCCCCGAGGCGCCGCGTTGCGAGCCGCCGGCCCACAGCGCCGTGCCGTCGCTGCGGCGCAGCCGAAACGCGGTGAGCGCGCCGCCGTCGAGCAGGTTGATGCCGATCCAGTCCCAGCCCACGGCCTCGGGGTGCAGCAGCTCGTCGCTCCACTCGTGGTCCATCCAGGCGCGGCCCTGTGTCGCCGGCAGGGTGCGGCCTTGCACGGCCACGCGGGCGCGCACCGCGAGCTGCGGCTCGGTGACGTAGTGGCTGGCGTATTGGTCAGGGACGGTCTTGTCGGGGCCCTTGCGGCTGAAGCCGGCGTCGCCCTGCAGCAGCAGCGGCTGCGTGCGCGCCATGTCGAGCTCGAGGCTGAAGTCGGCAGCCGGGATGCGGCTCGTCCAGCGCTCGCCTTCGAGCGCCAGCCGCCAGTTGCCGATGTGCACGCGCGCCGTCTCGGTGGCGGCGGCGGCCAGCGGCGCCTGCGGATCGCCGTTCCAGCGCTCGATGCGCTGGTCGTGCAGGTGCACGGGCGCGGGGTTGCGGTCGGTACCCAGCACGGTGACGGCGGCGTGGGCGAACAGCAGCTGCCGCGCCGCGAAGCGGCTGGGGTGGCCCGTGGCCAAACCGGTGCGGCTGCGGAAGAAGGTGACCTGGAAGCCGCCCACGGGCTGGGACTCGGTGCCCAGCCAGCCGGTGATGTACCACCACTCGGTGCGTGCGCCGAGGTGGGCGCCGTGGTCGCGCGGGAACTGCAGCACGCGGCCGCGGCGGGGGCGGTCGTCGTCGGTGTTGCCTTGGTCGACGGGCGCAGCGGGGCCTGCGGCACGGCCAGCCAACGGCAGCGCGGCCAGCGCCAGCAGCCAGGCGCGCCGGGCCGGCGTCACCAGTCCTCCTTCACGGCGCGCACGGCCGGCGCACGCGCCGCGCTGCGCGCGGTGAGCGCCGCCGTGGCCACGCCGGCGGCCAGCACCGCCAGCGCCAGCAGCGCCAGGCGGCCGGCCGGCAGCACCAGCTCCATCGTCCAGTGAAAGCTCTGCGGGTTGACGACGAACACCAGCACCAGGCTGATCGCCAGCCCCAGCAGCAGCCCCATCAGCACGCCGGCCGCCACCCAGGCCAGTGCCTCGACGGCCACCAGGCGCACGACATCGCCGCGCTGCAGCCCCAGGTGGGCCAGCAGCCCGAACTCCTTGCGCCGTGCCAGCACCTGCGCCGACAGGCTGGCCGCGATGCCCACCAGCCCGATGGCGATGGCCACCGCCTGCAGGTAGTGCGTGACTGCGAAGCTGCGGTCGAAGATGCGCAGCGACAGCCGCCGCAGATCGGCGCTGCTCGAGAACTCGATCAGCTCCGGGTGCGGTAGCGCCTCGCGCAGCGCCTGCTGCACGGTGGCCGGCGCGGTGCCGGGCGCGAGCCAGAGCGCGAGGTCGTTGACGCGCTCGTCGCCCGTCCAGCGGCGGTAGTCGGCGCTGTCGACGACCACGGTGCCGAACTGCCGCGCGTAGTCGCGCCACACGCCGCGCACCCACACCGCGCGCGGCGCGCCGCCCACCGGCAGCGTGAAGGGCGCGCCGGCCTCGCCGCCGTAGAGCGACACCATGGCCTCGCTGACGAACACACCCACCGCGCCGGCCGGTGCCGGCAGCGGCGCGGCCAGCAGAGGCAGCACGGCGGCGGGGTCGGCCAGCGGCCGCGCCACCAGCACGACGGCCGGGCGGCCTTCGGCCAGCGCCAGCGGCTGCACGCGGGCGGCCTCGACGCGCAGCACGCCGGGCACGGCGGCGGCGTCGCGGGCAAAGCGCTCGGGCAGCCAGGCCTGATCCGCGGCGGCACTGCTGGAGGCCGTGCGTGCGTACAGGTCGGCCGGCAGCACGGTGTCGAGCCAGCGCGCCACGCCGTCGCGGAAGCTGGCCACCATCACCGTGAGCGCCACGCTCAGCGCCAGGCTGGCCACCACGCCGGCCACCGCCGCCGTGGCTGTGGCGCGCTGGTGGCGGGCGCGCTGCAGCGCCAGCAGCGCCAGCGCGCCTTCAGGGCGCGGCCAGCGTGCCAGCAGCAGGTGCACGGTGGCCGGGATCAGCGCCACGCCGCCCACCAGCAGCAGCGCCACGGCCGCGTAGGCCGCCAGCGGCAGGCCGAACAGCGGCGGCGCCAGCGAGGCAAGCGCGCCCGCGGCCAACAACGCCAGCCCGGGCCAGGCCGGCGGCACCTGCTGGTTGCTGCTTCCGAGGCCCTTGAGTGCCTGGGCCGGCGCCAGCTGCTCGGCCTGGCGCGCCGGCCACCAGCCGCCCACCAGCGCCGAGACGAGGCCGAGCGCGAAGAACACCGCCACACCCAGGCCGCCCACCTGCAGCCGCGGCGCGATGCCGGGGAAGTAGCCGCCGCCCAGGTCGCCCGCCAGCCAGCGCAGCGCGGCCGCCGCCATGGTCGCGCCGGCCAGCAGGCCCAGCAGCGTGCCGGCGGCGCCCAGCACGGCGCACTCGGCCAGCACGAGCCCGCGCCGCTGCCGCGCCGAGAGCCCGAGCACGCCCAGCAAGGCCAGCGAGGGCGTGCGCTGCGCCACGCTCAGCGACACCACCGAGAACACCAGGAAGGCGCCAACGAACAGCGCCACCAGCGCCAGCACCGTGAGGTTGACGCGGTAGGCGCGCGACAGGTTCGACACCTGCTGCTCGTCGGCCCCGGGGCTGGCCGCCGTCACGCCCGGCGGCAGCGCCAGCCGCCGCAACAGGGCCGCGGTGTCGGTGCCGGGTTGCAGCCGCAAGTCGATGCGCGTGAGCCGGCCGAGGGCGCCGAAGTGGCCTTGCGCGCCGGCCAGGTCCATCACCACCACCGGCGTGCCGCCCGCGGCCACGCTGCCGGCGCGGCGCAGCGCCACGTAGCCGGGGCCGCTTTGCAGCTGCAGGGTGGCTGGCGCGGCGCCTGCGCTCAAGGCCGACAGCGCCGCCGCGTTGGGGAAGGCGGCGTCGGGGTCGAAGGCGGCAAAGCGATCGGCGCCGTCCAGCGGCCGTGGCAGCAGGGCCGGGGCCAGCGTTGCGGCGCCCAGCAGATCGAGGCCGATCACGCGCACGGGGATGCGCCGTGCCGCGCCCAGGCTGCCGGGCTCGCCGTCGCCGCGCCGCAGCGTGGTGTCGATCTCGAGCACCGGGCTCGCCAGCGCCACGGCGGGGTCGAGCGCGGCGCGTTCGAACAGCGCTTCGGGCACGTTCGCGCCGCGCAGCGAGATGTCGGCGTCGCCGTTGGCCGCCCGCACGGCGGCGCTGAATTCGGCCAGCGCCGACTGGTTGATGAGGTGCACCGACCAGGCCAGCGCCACGCCCAGCGCCACGGCCAGCAGCGCGGTGGTGTGGCGCCAGGGATGGTGGCGCCACTCGCGCCACAGCAGCAGGCGCAGCAGCGACAGGCTCACGTCGTGGCCGCTTCGATGCCGTTCGGCGTGAGCCGCAGCACCCGGTCGGCCGCCGCCGCCGCCGCGGCCGAGTGCGTGACGAGCAGGCACGCCGCGCCGCTGCCGCGCACCTGCTCGCGCAGCACGCCGAGCACGCGCTCGGCGGTGGCGGGGTCGAGGTTGCCGGTGGGCTCGTCGGCCAGGATCAGCCGCGGCGCATGCACCACGGCCCGCGCGATGGCCACCCGCTGCAGCTGCCCGCCCGACAGCTGCGCCGGCAGCCGCCCGCCCAGCCCGCCCAGGCCCACGGCCTGCAGCAGGCTCTCGACGCGCGCCGCGTCGGGCCTGCCGAGCAGGCGCAGTGGCAGCTCCACGTTCTCGGCCACCGTCAGGTGCGGCAGCACGTGGAAGGCCTGGAACACGAAGCCCAGGCTCTGCCGCCGCAGTGCGGCGCGGCCGGCCTCGCCCAGCGTGGCCAGCGGCGTGCCGGCGATGTGCACCTCGCCACGGTCGGCGTCTTCGAGCCCGGCGATGCAGTTCAGCAGCGTGCTCTTGCCGACGCCCGATTCGCCGAGCAGCGCGACGAACTCGCCGGCGGCCAGTTCAAGCGACACGTCGGTGAACACCGGCACCTCGGAAAAGCGCTTGGACAGGCGACGGATCATCAGCATGGCCGGCCGATGATGCCCCAGCCCGGCGCGTCATCGCGCCCTGCTATCGTCGACCCGCTCTTGCCCGCGGGTGCCGCTCAGGCGCCTGGCATCGACGGCTCCGGTTCACAACGCACAGCATCACCCCAACATGGCCTACACCCTCGATCTCTCCGGCCGCGTGGCCTTCGTCACCGGCGCGTCCAGCGGACTCGGTGCCCAGTTCGCCAAGACGCTGGCGGCGGCGGGTGCCGGCGTGGTGCTGGCGGCGCGCCGCATCGAGCGGCTGAAGACGCTGCGCGCCGAGATCGAATCGCTCGGCGGCGACGCCCACGTGGTGGGCCTCGATGTCACCGACACCGACAGCATCGCCGCCGCCGTGGCCCATGCCGAGACCGAGATGGGCGCCATCGACATCCTCGTCAACAACTCCGGCGTCGGCAGCACCGGCAAGCTCACCGAGGCCACGCCCGACAGCTACGACCGCACCTTCGACACCAACGTGCGCGGTGCCTTCTTCGTGGCCCAGGCGGTGGCCAAGCGCATGATCGCGCGCAGCAAGGGCGAGGCGCCAGGCACCTACACCGGCGGGCGCATCGTCAACATCGCCTCGATGGCCGGCCTGAAGGCCTGGCCCAACATCGGCGTGTACTGCATGAGCAAGGCGGCCGTGGTGCACATGACCCGCGTGATGGCGCTGGAATGGGGCCGCCACGGCATCAACGTCAACGCCATCTGCCCGGGCTACATCGACACCGAGATCAACCACCATGTCTGGCAGACGGAGGCCGGGCAGAAGCTGGTGAAGAGCTTCCCGCGCCAGCGCGTGGGCCAGCCTTCGGACCTGAACGCAGTGCTGATGATGCTCTGCGCCAACGAGAGCCACTTCGTCAACGGCGCCATCATCACCGCCGACGACGGGCAAGCCATCTGAGCCGGCGATGCGAGTGCTGAGTGCCGTCGAGGCCCGCGTGCTCGCGGTGCTGGTGGAGAAGGCGGCCACCGTGCCCGACACCTACCCGCTGAGCCTGAACTCGCTGGTGGCCGGCTGCAACCAGAAGACGGCGCGGCAGCCGGTGATGGAGCTGTCGGAGGCCGAGGTGCTGGTGGCGCTGGACGAGCTCAAGCGCCTGCATCTGGTGGTCGAAGTGAGCGGCAGCCGTGTCGTGCGCTTCGAGCACAACATGGGGCGGGTGCTGGGGCTGCCGTCGCAGAGCGTGGCGCTGCTGGCGGTGCTGATGCTGCGCGGGCCGCAGACGGCGGCCGAGTTGCGGCTCAACGCCGAGCGGCTGCACCGGTTTGTCGACATCTCGTCGGTGGAGGGTTTTCTCGACGAGCTGGCGGGCAAGGAGCCGGCGCGGGTGGTGAAGCTGGCGCGCTCGCCGGGGGAGCGGGAGGCGCGCTGGGTGCAGCTGCTGACCGGCCTTTCGACAGGCTCAGGGCGAGCGGAGGAGGGTGGGGAAGGCCCTTCGACAGGCTCAGGGCGAGCGGAGCGGGATTCAGGGCAAGCGGAGCCGGGCACGGTGCGAACGGAGTCTGGCGCAGCCGGCCTGCGCTTCGTGCTGCCCGAGGGCGCCCGTCGCGTGCACGAGATGGTGATGCCGCTGCGCTGGGGCGACATGGACGCCATGGGTCACGTCAACAACACGCTCTACTTCCGCTACATGGAGGTCTGCCGGCTCGACTGGATCTTCTCGGTCGGCGTCGACCCCAAGCTGTCGACCGCGGGGCCGGTGATCATCAATGCCTTCTGCAACTTCCTGCGTCAGCTCGAGTTCCCGGGCGACATCCGCGTCACGATGAGCGTGGCGAACCCGGGGCGCAGCAGCTTCGACACCTTCCACACCATCGAACGGGTCGATGAACCCGGCGTGGTCTACGCCGAAGGCGGCGCCCGCTCGGTATGGACCGACTACGCGGCCAAGCGCTCGGCGCCGATGCCCGACTGGTTCCGCGCGCGGCTCACGGAATGACGCTGTACGGCCCGCCGGCGGCCAGCGCGCGCTGGTAGGCCGGCCGCGCCTGGCAGCGCTGCAGCCAGGCGTGCAGCTTCGGGTGGCTCTGCGCGTGGAAGCCGGCGCGGCCGGCGGCGGCGGCTTCCACCGGGTAGCTCATCTGCACGTCGGCGGCCGTGAACTCAGCGCCCGCGAACCACTCGCGCGAGGCGAGCTCGGCCTCCATGAAGGCCAGCAGGCTGTTGACGTTGGGGTCGATGTAGGCCTTGTGCACCTGCGCCGCGATGCCCTTGACGATGGGCTTGACGAAGAAGGGCACGGGCGCACTCCTGACCTTGGCGAAGATCAGCGCCACCAGCAGCGGCGGCATCAGGCTGCCTTCGGAGAAGTGCAGCCAGTAGGTGAAGCGCCGTGCCTCGGGCGTGCCGGCAGCCGGCTTCAGACGGCCTTGACCCTGGCCCTGGCCATGCACCTCGCAAAGGTACTCGACGATGGCGCCGCTTTCGGCCACCACCGTGCCGTCGTCGGTGATGACGGGGCTCTTGCCCAGCGGGTGCACGGCCTTCAGCTCGGGCGGCGCGAGCATGGTCTTCGGGTTGCGGGCGTAGCGCTTCACGGTGTAGGGCGCGCCGAGTTCTTCGAGCAGCCACAGCACGCGTTGCGAGCGCGAGTTTTCGAGGTGATGGACGGTGATCATGGTCCGCGTTGTAGCAGCTTCGTCACCAGTTCGGGCGTCGTGGCCGCGCCGGTCTTCTTCATCAGGCGGGCGCGGTACACGTCCACCGTGCGCGGGCTGATGCCCAGATGGCGGCCCACGCCCTTGCTGGTGAGGCCCTGCACCAGCAGGGCGGCCACCTCGCGCTCGCGCGGGGTCAGCTGCACGGCCAGCACGCGCTGCGCGCTCAGGTCCTCGAAGGCCCAGATGCCCTCGGCGTGCGGGCGGGCCGGGTCGAGCGCGCGGCCCAGGACGTGGCACCAGAACAGCTCGCCCGCCGCGGGGCCACCCACGCGCTTCATCACGCGCTCGTCGGCGTAGCGGCCGTCGGCGTCGAGCTGCGCCGCGATGCGCTCGCCGGTGCGCGCGAACTCGTCGGCCGTGGGGTACAGCAGCTCGAAGCTGCGGCCGATGAGCTGCTCGCGATCGGCACCGAAGATGCGCAGCAGCTCGCGGTTCACGTCCACCATCAGCCGCTCGCGTGACAGCACCAGGCCCACCGGGGCCAGGTCGAAGGCGGTGCGGTAGTCGGCGACGCTGGGCGTCACAGCAGCGCGTAGGTGGTGGTGGTGTGCGCCGCGAGCTCGCCACCGGGCGTGAGCAGCTCGACCTCGCCGAACACCAGGTTGCGGCCCATCTTCAGCACCCGCGCCACCAGTTGCACCTCGCCGGCGTCGCCCTTCACGCCGCGCAGGAAGCTGGTCTGCAGCTGCACCGTGGTCATGGGCTTGAAGCTGCCCAGGTGCGTCATCACCGCCAGCACCATGGCGCTGTCGGCGGCGGCCATCATCGTCTGCCCGCACAGCACGCCGCCGGCGTGCACGTGCTGCGGCGCCACCGGCAGCACGAGGCGCACCTCGCCGAGCGAGGCGGCCTGAACGCGCAGGTGCAGCTCGCGCACCCAGGGAGCGAACACGTCGTGCAGCGCCTGCTGCAGGGCGTCGACGGGGGCAAGGGACGGGGCGATGTCGTGGCGGGCCATGGGCGGACTCGGTTTGCGGGTTAAGCGATCTTACGGACTGCCTACGTAATGCCATACGTAGTACCCTGCCGGCCTCGCCCCGCCAGGCCCACGCAGGAGACCGTGACCCCATGAACAAGATCTATCCCAGCGCCGCCGCTGCGCTGGACGGCATCGTCCACGACGGCCACTTGCTCGCCGTCGGCGGCTTTGGCCTCTGCGGCATCCCCGAGGCGCTGATCGATGCCTTGCGCGACAGTGGCGCGAAGAACCTCACCGCCATCAGCAACAACGCCGGCGTCGACGGTTTCGGCCTCGGCAAGCTGCTGACCACGCGGCAGATCACGAAGATGATCAGCAGCTACGTCGGCGAGAACAAGGAGTTCGAGCGCCAGTACCTGGCCGGTGAACTGGCCCTGGACTTCACGCCGCAGGGCACGTTGGCCGAGAAGCTGCGCGCCGGCGGTGCGGGCATCCCGGCCTTCTTCACCAAGACGGGCGTCGGCACGCTGGTGGCCGAGGGCAAGGAAACGCGCGAGTTCGACGGCGAGGTCTACGTCATGGAGCGCGCGCTCGTGCCCGACGTGAGCCTGGGCAAGGCCTGGAAGGCCGACAAGTCCGGCAACCTGGTGTTCCGCCGCACGGCGCGCAACTTCAACCCGGCGGTGATCATGGCCGGCAGGATCAGCGTCGTCGAGGTCGAGGAGATCGTCGAGACCGGCAGCCTCGACCCCGACTCGATCCACCTGCCCGGCATCTACGTGCACCGCCTCGTGCTGAACGCCACGCCCGAGAAGCGCATCGAGAAGCGCACCACGAAGCAGAACCCCAAAGGCTGAGGACACGACCATGCCCTGGACCCACGACGAGATGGCCGCGCGCGCGGCCCGCGAACTGCAAGACGGCTACTACGTCAACCTCGGCATCGGCCTGCCCACGCTGGTGGCCAACTTCGTGCCGGCCGAGATGGAGGTGTGGCTGCAGAGCGAAAACGGCATGCTCGGCATCGGCGCCTTCCCCGACGAGAGCGAGGTCGACGCCGACCTCATCAACGCCGGCAAGCAGACCGTCACCACGCTGCCCGGCAGCAGCATCTTCGGCAGCCACGACAGCTTCGCGATGATCCGCGGCGGCAAGATCAACCTGTCGATCCTGGGCGCCATGCAGGTGTCGGCCAAGGGCGACCTGGCCAACTGGATGATCCCCGGCAAGATGGTCAAGGGCATGGGCGGCGCCATGGACCTGGTGGCCGGCGTGAAGAACGTCGTCGTGCTGATGGAGCATGTGGCGCGCAAGAAGGACGGCTCGGGCTTCGAGATGAAGATCCTGCCGCAGTGCACGCTGCCGCTCACGGGCGTGGGCGTGGTCGACCGCATCATCACCGACCTCGCGGTGATGGACGTCACGCCGCACGGCCTGAAGGTGGTGGAGCTGGCGCCAGGCGTCACGCGCGACGAACTGCAATCGAAGACAGGCGTGCCGCTGCACTGACGAGCGGTTCCGGGGTCACGGCGGCTTGGCAGCGAGCAGCCGCAGCGCTAGGCTCAGTCCCCCGCTTCAACGCCGTCGGAGGTGTTCATGCTGCCCATGCAATCCCGGGCTCTGCACCGGGCTGTCTTCCTGGTGTGCCTGTTGCCTTCGTTCGCCTGGGCCCAGGCCAGCAGTGGCTTCGTCAACCGCTGCGCCGAGTGGATCGCCAAGAAGGGCTACTCGGTCGACTACATCGAGCAGCGCACCGGCCAGCGCCCGCGCGGCAACATGGCCGCGGACTGGCGCGCCAACCTCGAGCCTGCCAACCTGAAACCCGGCGACGTGGTGTTTCTGTCCAGCGGCAACAGCGGCCAGCGCGCCGCGGTGGTGGACGAGTTGCTGCGCGATGCGGCCGGTGCGATCGCCGAGTTGAAGACCTCGTCGATGAACAACGGCAAGATGCTCGAGCCCTCGTGCCAGATCACCGAGAACTTCGGCAAGGTGACGCAGCGCGTGGTGAAGTTTGCGGCGGTGGTGCGCGCCTGGTGACCGGATTGACGGCGCGTCTGCGATGGAGGTGCTGCGCGCTGGCGGGGTGGCTGCTGCTGGCCGGCTGTGCAGCGCCAAGCTCGCCTTCGTCCCCGGCGCCGGCTGGTGACCTCGCGCCCGAGGTTGCCAGCGGTCTTGCCGCACGACCCGCGCGCGACTTCGCCCGCCATGCGGTGGCGGCCGCCCACCCGCTGGCGGCCGATGCCGGCGTGGCGGTGCTGCGCGAAGGCGGCAACGCGCTTGACGCGGCCATCGCCACGGCCTTTGTGCTGGGCGTCGTGGAGCCGCAGAGCAGTGGCATCGGCGGCGGCGCCTTGCTGCTGCACTGGAACGGCCGGCACCTGCGCGCCTGGGACGGCCGCGAGACCGCACCTGCCGCCGCCAGCGATGCACTCTTCCTGGCCCCCGACGGCCGCCCGCTGACGCAGCGCGACGCGCAGCGCAGCGGCCGTGCCGTGGGGGTGCCCGGCGCGGTGGCGATGTGGGCGGCAGCGCACGCGCAAGGCGGCCGGCTGCCCTGGGCCCGGTTGCTGGCACCGGCCATCGCGCTGGCCGAAGCCGGCGCACCGATCGGGCCGCGGCTGCACCGCCAGCTGAGCGACACGCCCGCGCTGCGCGACGACGCCCGCGCCGCCGCGATGTTCTTCCGCGCCGACGGCTCGCCGCGGGCCGTGGGCGAGCGCGTGCGCAACCCCGCGCTGGCGGCGGTGCTGCGCCGCGTGGCCGCCGAAGGCGCGGGCGTGATGCAGCAGGGCGTCGTGGCGGCCGACATCGTGGCGCGGGTGCGCGGCCATGCGCAGCGGCCGGGCGTGCTGGCCGAGGCCGACCTCGCGGCCTACCGCGCCATCGAACGCGAGCCGCTGTGTGTGGACTGGCGCGAGCGCTGGCGCGTGTGCGGGTTTCCGCCGCCCTCATCGGGCGGCGTGGCGGTGGCGCAGATGCTGGGGCTCGGGCAGGCGGTGGCGCAGGCATCGCAGCCGTCGGCCGACGAAGCCGAGCGCCTGCACCGCTTCGCCGAGCTGTCGCGCCTGGCCTTCGCCGACCGTGGGCGCTACCTCGCCGACCCCGATTTCACGGCCGCCCCCGGCGGCACCTGGCGCAGCCTGCTGCAGCCGGCCTACCTGCGCAGCCGCGCCGCGCTGCTGGGACCGCGCAGCCTGGGGCCGGTGGAGGCCGGCGAGCCCGCGGGCGCGTCGACCCAGGGCGCCCTGGTGCAGGCCGAAGCGCTCGGCACCACGCACCTGAGCGTGGCCGACGGCGAGGGCGGCGTCGTCGCGCTCACCAGCAGCATCGAGGCGCAGTTCGGTGCGCACATCGTCAGCGACGGCGGTACCGGCCTGCCCGGCGGCTTTCTGCTGAACAACCAGCTCACCGACTTCGCCCTCAGCCCGCGTGACGCGCAGGGCCGGCTGCTGGCCAACCGCGTGCAGCCGGGCAAGCGCCCGCGGTCGAGCATGAGCCCCACGGTGGTGTTCGACCGCAGCCGCGGGCCCGGCCTGGGCGAGCCGGTGCTGGTGCTGGGCTCGGCGCTGGGGCCGTTCATCATCCCCGCGGTGGCGCGCGTGATCGTCGACACGCTGGAGCGCGGCCAGCGCCTGGACGACGCGCTCGCCGCGCCGCTGGTGGCCAGCCTCAACGGCGCCACCACCTTTGTCGAGGCCGGCCGGCTCAGCGACAGCACGCTGGCCGCCCTGCGCGCCCGCGGCCACACGCTGCAGCCGATGGCGCTGGCCACCGGCCTGCACGCGTTGCAGCGGGTGGGCGCGGGCTGGCGCGCCGCGGCCGACCCGCGGCGCGAAGGCGAGGTGCGGGGTGACTGACGGCCGCGGCCGGCGGCTGCTCGCCAGCCTGGCCCTGTTGCTGGCGCTGGCGGGTTGCGCCCAGCTGCCCCCGCAGCAGCCGCTGCCAACCGGCGTGACGCGCGCCTTCGATCGCATCGAACTTGCGGGTGCTGGTATCGATGTGGAGTGGCATCTGCCGGCCACCGAGCCGCGCGCCTGGGTGCTGGCGCAGCATGGATTCGCGCGCCGCTGCGCCAACCTGCGCGGCACGGCAGCGGCGCTGGCCGCGCGGGGCGTGGCCACCTTGTGTCTCAACGCCGACAGCGGCGCGGGCGTGGCCGGTGGTGCCCCGGCACTGGCCGAGGCCTTGGCGCGCTGGTGGCTGTCGCCGGCTGCGCGAGCGCCCGATGGCCGTGCCGCGCCGGCGCGCATCGTGTTGGCGGGGCACTCGGCGGGTGGCCTGTTCGCGGCGCGGGTGGGGGCGGCGCTGGTGCGGCAGGCGCCCGGGCGCGTGGCCGGGGTCCTCTTGTTCGACCCCGTCGGCGCCGCACCGCTGCAGGCCGCGCTGCAGGCCCTGCAGGCCCGGCTCGGCCCCGGCCGCCTGGCCGCGACGATGGCGCCGCCCGTGCGCTGCAACGCCGCGCAGCTGGCGCTGCCGGCCTTGCGCGCCGCCGGGGTGGCGCTGGTGTTTCCGTCGCAGGCCACGCATGTCGACGCCGAGGGCGAGGACACCGAGGCCCTGGCCGTGCGCGCCTGCGGCGAGGGCCCGCCGCAGCCCGCGGCGGTGGCGGCCCTGCGGCGCTGGGCCGGCGACACGCTGGACACGCTGCTGCGCTGAGCGCAGCGCTGTGTCAGCGCCGCACGAAGCCCTGCATGGCCTGCGCGGCCTCGCCGACGATCTCGGGGCCGCGGTAGATGAGCCCGGTGTAGATCTGCACCAGGTCGGCGCCGGCCTCGAGCTTGGCGCGCGCATCGGCGCCGCTCATCACCCCGCCCACGCCGACGATCGGGAAGCCCGCCGGCAGCACGCCGCGCAGCAGCCGGATCACCCGGTTGCTGGCCTCGAACACCGGCGCGCCGCTCAGGCCGCCGGTCTCGGCCGCATGCCGCAGGCCCTGCACGGCGTCGCGCGCCACCGTGGTGTTGGTGGCGATGACGCCGTCGACACCGTTCTTCGCCAGCGTGGCCGCGATCAGCTCCACCTGCGCGGGCTCGAGGTCGGGCGCGATCTTCACGAACAGGGGCACCAGGCGGCCGTGCTCGCGCGCGAGTTCGGCCCGGCGCTCCATCAGCACCGAGAGCAGCAGGTCGAGCGCGGCGTCGCTCTGCAAGGCGCGCAGGTTCTGCGTGTTGGGGCTCGAGATGTTCACCGTCACGTAGTCGGCGTGCGGGTAGACGCCGGCCAGGCCCAGCAGGTAGTCGTCTGCCGCGCGCTCGATGGGCGTGGCCGCGTTCTTGCCGATGTTCAGGCCCAGCACGCCGCCGCCGGCACGGAAGCTGCGCGCGCGCTGCACGTTGGCCAGGAACGACTCCAGGCCCTCGTTGTTGAAGCCCAGGCGGTTGATCAGCGCCTGCCGCTCGGGGATGCGGAACATGCGCGGCTTCGGATTGCCCGGCTGCCCCTTCGGCGTGACGGTGCCGACCTCGATGAAGCCGAAGCCCATGGCGCCCAGGCCGTCGATGCAGCGGCCGTTCTTGTCCAGGCCCGCGGCCAGGCCGACGCGGTTGGGGAATCCGAGGCCGGCCACCACCACCGGGTCGTCGATGCGGGGCGTGGCCCACAGGCATTGCGCCGGCGTGTTCTGCGTGCGGGCGATGGCGCCGAGCGTCAGGTCGTGGGCGGCTTCGGGATCGAAGCCGAACAGGAAGGGGCGCGTCAGCGCGTACGGGATCAGCGGCATGGGGAGGCATTGTCATGCCGGCACGGATAATCGCCGCCATGACGAACGCCGCTCCGACACAAGACCAACTCAAGGCGCTGGTCGCCGAAGCCGCGCTGGCGCATGTGCCCTCCGGGCAGGTGATCGGCGTCGGCACCGGCAGCACCGTCGATCTGTTCATCGACGCGTTGGCCGCGCGCGTGGCGGCCGGCTCGCTGGTGGTGGCCGGCGCCGTGTCGAGCTCGGAGCGCAGCACGCAACGGCTGCAGCGCCACGGCATCGCGGTGGTCGAGGCCGGCACGGTGGAGCGCCTGCCGGTGTACGTGGACGGCGCCGACGAGATCGACCATCAAGGCCACATGATCAAGGGCGGTGGCGCCGCGCTGACGCGCGAGAAGATCGTCGCCGACCTGGCCGAGCGCTTTGTCTGCATCGCCGACGGCAGCAAGCTCGTCGAGGTGCTGGGCCGCTACCCGCTGCCGGTGGAGGTGGTGGCGATGGCGGTGCCGCAGCTGGTGCGGCGCTTCGCAGCCCTCGGCGGCCGCGCCGTGCTGCGGGCCGGTGTGCTGACCGACAACGGCCACCCGCTGCTCGACGTGCACGGCCTGTCGATCACCGACCCGGCCGCGATGGAGGCCGAGGTCAACCAGTGGCCCGGCGTGGTGACGGTGGGCATCTTCGCGCGGCATCGGGCGCAGGTCTGCCTGCTCGGCACTTTGCAAGGGGTGCGCACCCTGGTGTTCTAATGCGGGGGCTGGCAAAAGCTCAGCTGCCGCCGTTTTCGGCCCACACCAGGAGTGCCATTGGCCAAGCCCAATTACTCGTTCGAAAAGCGCCAGCGCGAGCTGGCCAAGAAGAAGAAGAAGGAAGAGAAGGAACGCGAGAAGGCCGCGCGCAAGGCTGCCGGCCTGCCGCCCGTGGCCGATGACGACGCGCCCGACGTCGACGACGCCCCCGCGGCCGACGCGTCACCCGCGGGCAGCACCGGCGCCTGATCGGGCGCGCTCAGCCCCGTGCGGGGCCCTGCGCCCGCACGGTCCGCACCGCCCAGCGCGCGGGGTCCACGGCGTCGGCCAGATCCTGCTCCAGCGGCCATGGCAGGCCCAGCGCCTGCGCCGCCACCAATTCGCCCAGCAAGGGCGCCAGCGTCAAGCCTCGAGCGCCCAGTGCCGTGAGCACGAACAGGCCCGGGTGGCGTGGCCATGACCGGGCCTGCGTCAGGCGTGCGGCGGGCAGGGCTGGCGCGGCCTGCGGCAAGGCGCCCACGACGGGCAGTCGGTCGTCGCTGACGAGCCGCCAGCCGACCCGGCCTTCACAGGCGGCCAAGGGTGGCACCGGCTGGCCGGTGAGCCGCGCATAGCGCTCGAGGTTGAACCGGTGGTCGGCCTCGAGCACCGCCGTGTCGCCGTGGCCCGGCTCGTGAGCGCGCTGCTGCGTGGCGCCGCAGAGCATGCGGCCCTGCAGCGGCAAGGCATAGCCATCTCCCGCCAGGGGCAGCGCCAGCGGCGAGGGCGAGCCGGTGGCCCACCAGCTGACCTGCCCGCGCACCCGCTGCAGTGGCCAGGCGTGCGGCGCGGGCGGCGCCAGGGTGGCCGCGCTCTCGGCATTGGCCAGCACCACCAGCGCACTCGTCGCAAGCAGGCGCTCGTCATCGCCCCGCAGCTGCCAGCGGCCGCCTTCGGCCGGGTGCAGCCCGCGCACGCGCTGGGCGCCGCGGAAGTCCACGCCCGGCTGCTGCAGCTGCCAGCGCACCCAGTCACCCGGCGCCAGCCAGCCGCCGCGCGGGTGCAGCCACGCGGCCGTGGCCACCGGCACGCCCGCGCGCGCGCTGGCCTCGGCGGCAGACATCGACTCCGCCACGGCGCCGGGCAGGCCCAGGCGCGTGAGCATCTGCCGCATCGCGGCGTCGTCCTGCCCCGCGGATGCGAGTCGCAACAGCCCTTGCACCGAGCCGGCCACCGCGCCGGTGGTCAAGGCCTCGGCATAGACCTGCGCGGCGCGCAAGGCGGCAGCGCGGTACAGCCGCGCGTAAGGGCCGTCTTCGCCGTTGACGATGGCGTGGAAGAGGCCGGCCGGGTTGCCGCTGGCACCGGCGGCCGGGGCCTCGGCGGCGTCGAACACCGTCACCCGCAGCCCCGCCTGCGCCAGCGCGCGCGCGGCCGAGGCGCCCGCCAGGCCGGCGCCCACCACCACCGCCTCGCGCGTGGCCACGCTCAGCGGGGCTGGGCCGCGCGGGGGCACGCGTGGCTTGAGGCGGGCGGTGATGAAGGCGGGCTCAGGCAGGCCCGCCGCGACGGGCGCCACCTCGAAGCCGGCGGCCCGCAGGCCTTCGTGCACCTCGGGCGACGGGCTGCACACAACGGCGGTGCAGCCCGGTGCGGCGAGGCGGGCCAGGGCCTTGAAGTACGGCGCATCCACCCGGGCGGTGCCGGGTTCGGGCGCTTCATCGGCGATCAGCAGGGCATCGGCCTGCAGGCGCAGGCGGGGCAGCAGCGCCTGCGCCTCACCGATCGCCAGCGTCAGGCGCACACAGCCGCCTTCGAGCGCCAGCACGTGCAGGCCCGGCGCCGAAGGTGGCCAGACCGCCAGCAAGGCGCTGGCCAGAGGCGCCCGCGGCGAGCCGGCGTGGGCCTTCGCCCACTCGTCGGCCGTGGGTGCTTGCGGCGCCAGGGCCACCAGGTGCAACCGTTCGGGGCGCCGGGCATCGCCCCGCCAGACCTCGCACAGGGCCAGCAGCGCGTGGCCAAGGCCGACATGCGTGACGAGGACGGTGAAGTCGGCGCGGCCGGCCCAGAGCGGAGGCAGGACCTGGCCGGCCCTCATGCCGCGAGGTGCATCAGGCGCTCGCACAGGCCCGCTGCTGCAGCCAGGCCAGCAAGGGCTCGCGCACGCCCGTCAGGCCGCGGTAGGCCAGCACGGCCGGGCTCATCGTCGCGATGGCGTCGTGCAGCGCCTGCGCGCGTGCGGCGTCGTGCAGCACCGTGGCCAGTGGTTGCACGTCGACGAGGATGGTGAACACGGCCTGCGCGTGCCCCGGCACCGGGATGAAGCTCTGGCGTTCGCTGCGGAACCAGGCCTGAGCGACGGCTGTCTGCGCCCAGCGCTCGGCGCCTTCGTGCTGCGCCGGGTGGGCGTTCAGGCGGGGCTGGTCGGTGACGTTCCAGACGAAGCGCTCCCAGCGCTCGTGGCCGGTGACCAGCTTGGTCAAGGCAGCGGCGGCCTGCAGCAGCAGGGCGTTGTCGGCCACGGGCATGTGCACTTCCGCAAACGAACGGCCCACCTTGGCCGCGGGCGCCCAGTGGCTGGGCAGGCACACGGCCATCCAGGGCAGGGTGGTGTCCTGTGCATTGACGATGGCGATGTCTTCGGCAAAGGCCAGCGCCAGCAGGCCGGCCTGGCGCCAGGCGGCGGGCAGCGGGCGCAGGCAGCGCGCGATCTCGTCGCCCAGGCCGAAGCGGCCGTCGGCGAGCTGCTGCACCTGGCCATCGGGGCACACCGCGGTGGCCAGGTGGCGGGCATGCCAGCGGCCATCGGCATCCAGCGACCAGGCGTCGGGGTGCTCGGCGGCGGCATGGGTGGCGAGGGCGGCGAGCGCAGGCTCGGCGTCGAAGGCGGGCGCGGCCACCAGGGCCTGCGGCCAGAAGGCGCTGAGCACCGCCAGCTTCTCGCGCTGGTGGCGCGAGCCCGGCGCCAGCGGCGTGAGTTGCGGCGCGCCCTCGGCCAGCCGGCGCAGGCCCGGTTGCATGCGAAACGGCGCCCGCACCGCAGCGTCGAAGTCGAAATGGCTCACGGCAGGATCAGGTCGACAGGAGGTGGGTCATGCCTGCAGCATATCGCCCGCAGCCCATGAAAAAGGGCGCCCGACGGGCGCCCCTTGTGTGCGGTACCGAGCGGCGCGTCAGACGCGCTTGCGGTACTCGTGCGTGCGGGTGTCGATCTCGATCTTGTCGCCGTTCTCGACGAAGATCGGCACGCTGATCTCGAAGCCCGTGCCCACCAGCTTGGCCGGCTTGAGCACCTTGCCGGAGGTGTCGCCCTTCACGGCGGGGTCGGTCTCGATCTCGCGCACCACAGTGGTGGGCAGTTCCACGCTGATGGCCTTGCCGTCGTAGAAGGTGACTTCCACCGCCATGCCGTCTTCGAGGTACTGGATCGCGTCGCCCATGTTGTCGGCCTCGACCTCGAACTGGTTGTATTCGGCGTCCATGAAGCAGTACATCGGGTCGGCGAAGTAGGAGTAGGTGCACTCCTTCTTGTCGAGGATGATCTGGTCGATCTTGTCGTCGGCCTTGAAAACCGACTCGGCGCCGAAGCCGCTGAGCAGGCTCTTCATCTTCATGCGCACGGTGGCGGCACCGCGGCCGCCGCGGCTGTATTCGGTCTTGAGCACGACCATCGGGTCCTTGCCCTGCATGATGACGTTGCCGGCGCGGATTTCCTGAGCGAGTTTCATGGTGCGGGGTGCGGCCCGCTGCGGGCCGGCAGTCGTTGGCAGCGCACGGGGCGGTGCTCGGGTTTGGGAGGGCTGGCCGCCGTGGCTGTGCCATCGGCGAAAAGCCCATGATTCTAGCAGTGCCGGCCTGTCAGGCGCACGACCCAGCGGCTTGGCGCTCGGCAAAGGCCTCCAGCGTGCCGGCCAGATCGGCCTGCGCCTGCAACTGGCTGCTGAACCGGGCCAGCGCCGGCTGCCAGGCGGCGGCGGGCGGCAGGCCCGGCCAGGTGGCGCCGGGCGCGCCGTTCCAGGCTCGCCACAGCGCGGCCACGGCCGGTGCGGCGCCCAGGCGCGCCAGCAGCGCGGCCAGCTTCTCGAGGTGCACGCCATCGTCCTGCGGGTACGCCTGCCAGACGAAGGGCGCGCCGGCCCACAGGGCGCGCACCAGCGAGTCCTCGCCGCGCACGAAGTTGAGGTCGGCGCTCCACAGCAGGTGGTCGAAATCGACCTGGCTCACGTAGGGCAGGGGCAACACGCGCAGGTTCGGCCGCGGAGCCCAGGCCGCCGCGGTGGCCTGGGCCGGGCCGGGCGGCACCAGCAGCAGGGTCGGCGCCTGCGCCAGTTCGTCGCGCAGCGGCTCCAGGCAGGTGTTGGCGTAGCTGAACAGCAGCACCACGCGCTCGCCCGGCCGGGCCGCCCAGCCGCGGGCCGCCAGCCAGGCGCGGCCATCGAAGCGGGCACGACGCGCCAGCAGGCCGGGCTCGCGCAGCAGCCCGGCGGTGCGCGGCGTGAAGCCGGGGAACAGGAACCACTTGGTGATGCCGCAAGGCTGCGGCGAGGGCAGGCCGTGGGCGCGCTCCACCCAGTCCTCGGCGCTGAGGTACTCGAGGTTGATCCACACCGGCGGCGTGGGCCGCGCGGCCATGGCGTCGACGAAGGCCGGTGGCGGATCGCAGCCGAAGGCCTCGATCACGACATCGCCCACCGGGGCTGCCGTTTCGCCCGGCCAGGGCTGCACCACCACCCCCGTGGCGCCACTGGGTGCCATCCAGGCCAGCGGCGAGGTGTCGTCGATGACCAGCCGCACCGCATGCCCGCGCGCGCCCAGGTCGGCGGCCAGCCGCCAGCACACGCCGGCGTCGCCGTGGTTGTCGATGACGCGGCAGAAGAGGTCCCAGCGGAGGGGCGGGCGTGGCACGGCGGGATTATCGAAGGCGTGGAAAATCAGACGTGATGACGGCCCCGGACTCCTCGACCCACACCGCGCCTACCCCCGACCGCGAGCGCCTGCTGGCCGAGGTGGCCGGCCTGCCCGGCCTGCCGGGCGTGTACCGCTGGATCGACGCCCAGGGCGGCCTGCTGTACGTGGGCAAGGCGCGCAACCTGAAGAAGCGGGTGTCGAGCTATCTGCAGCGTGATCACGACGGCACGCGCATCGGCCAGATGGTGTCGCGCATCGCCCGGCTCGAGACCACCGTCGTGCGCACCGAGGCCGAGGCGCTGCTGCTCGAGAACAACCTCATCAAGACGCTGCAGCCGCGCTTCAACATCCTGTTCCGCGACGACAAGAGCTACCCCTACCTGAAGCTCGTCACGCACCCGTTCCCGCGCATGGCCTACTTCCGCGGCGCGGTCGACCGCAAGCACCGCTACTTCGGGCCTTACCCCAACGCCTGGGCGGTGAAGCAGACCATCCAGCTGATGCAGAAGGCCTTTCGGCTGCGCACCTGCGAAGACACCGTCTACGCCAACCGCAGCCGGCCCTGCCTGCTGTACCAGATCGACCGCTGCAGCGGCCCCTGCGTGGGCCTGGTCAGCGCCGAGGACTACGCCCGCGACGTGCGCGATGCCGAGCGTTTTCTGCTCGGCCAGACGCAGGAGGTGATCGAGGACCTGCAGGCGCAGATGATGGCCTTTGCCGAGTCGCTCGAGTTCGAGCGCGCGGCGGCTTGCCGCAACCGCATCAGCAGCCTGTCGCGCGTGCTGCAGCAGCAGACGGTGGACGCCAGCAGCCTGAACGCATCGGACCGCGATGTCGACGTGCTCGCCGTCAAGGTGGCCGGTGGCCGCGCCTGCGTCAACCTGGCCATGGTGCGCGGCAGCCGGCATCTGGGCGACCGCGCGTACTTTCCGACGCACGTGCAGGAGGCGGCGGCGCTGAACGCGGCGCTCGCCGAGGCCATCGGCACCAGCGAGATGCCGCCCGAAGACGACGAGCTCGACATCGGCGCGCCCGAGCGCAGCGTCGAGACGGCGGTGCTCGAGGCCTTCATCGCCCAGCACTACACCGGCCAGCCGGTGCCGCCGCTGCTGGTGGTGAGCCACCCGGTCGACAAGGCGCTGATCGAGGCACTGGCCGACAGCAACGGCACCCGCTTGCGCTGCACCCACCAGCCCCGCGAGCAGCGCCGCGTATGGCTGGAGATGGCGGCCAAGGGCGCCGAGCTCGCGCTGGCGCGGCTGCTGGCCGAAGAAGGCTCGGCCCAGGCGCGCACGCGGGCGCTCGTGGAGGCGCTCGATCTCGACGTGGCTGATGCCGCGCAGCTGCGCATCGAGTGCTTCGACATCAGCCACACCGCTGGCGAGGCCACGCAGGCCAGCTGCGTGGTCTACGAAGGCCACGCGATGCAGAGCGCGCAGTACCGCCGCTTCAACATCGAGGGCATCACGGGCGGCGACGACTACGCCGCGATGCGCCAGGTGCTGACGCGACGCTACGCCAAGCTGGCCGAGATGCTGCGTGAAGGCGGCGAGGCGGTGCAGGTGGCGGAGCCCGAGCCCGACCCTGCGCCTGAATCGGACGCCGAGGCCACCACACCCACCCGCGCCAAGCCGCGCCGCGCCGCGCAGGCGCGCCTGCCCGACCTGGTGCTCGTCGACGGCGGCCGCGGCCAGGTGAGCATGGCGCGCGGCGTGTTCGAGGAACTGGGCCTCGATGTCGCGCTCATCGTCGGCGTCGAGAAGGGCGAGGGCCGCAAGGTCGGCCTGGAGGAACTGGTGTTCGCCGACGGCAGGCCCAAGGTGCAACTCGGGCATGACTCGGCCGCCCTGATGCTGGTGGCGCAGATCCGGGACGAAGCACACCGGTTCGCCATCACCGGCATGCGGGCCAAGCGGGCCAGCGTGCGCACCGGGGGCAGCCGGCTCGAAGACATACCGGGCATCGGCCCGCGCAAGCGGGCGCGGCTGCTGCAGCGATTCGGCGGCTTGCGCGGTGTGGCGGGCGCGGCGGTCGATGAGCTGGCCAGCGTCGAAGGCATCGGACAAGAACTGGCGGAGGAGATTTACCGTGCATTGCATTGATCGAGCAGGCCGCCGCCGCGTCCTGGGGGTGATGGCCGCGCTCGCCGCGGCTACGGCGGGTTGCGTCAGCGTGCCGCAGCGCAGCCCTGCGCCCGCGCCGGTGGCCGCCCCACCGCCCGCCGCCGGCCCGGCCCCTGCCCGTGCCGCGGGTGCGCAGGTGGCGGCCCCGGTGGCGCCTGTAGCCCCGGCAGCGCCCGCTTCGCCCATGCCCGCGCCGCCCGCGGCCCCGGCCGCCGCCGTGCCTTCCGGTCGGCTGGCGCCCCTCGGGCCTGCCACGGTGCTGCCTGCTGCCGCGCCGGCTCGCACCTGGGACGACTTCAAGAAGGCCGCCGCGCGCCGCATGGTGCAGGCCAGCCCGCGCGGCAGCTTCCTCGGCAAGGTGCCACCGTTGCTGTTCGGCATTCCCATCCTCGAGATCGAGCTCAGCGCCGATGGCAGCGTGCGCAACGTGAGCGTGGTGCGCCCGCCGGCCAACGCCGAGGCCGCCGATACCGTGGCGCTGGCCGTCGAGGCCATCCGCCGCGGCGGGCCCTATGGCGATGTCTCGCGCCTGCCGCAGCCCTGGAAATGGACCGAGGTGTTCCTGTTCGACAACGAACGCCGCTTCAAGCCCCGTTCGCTCGACTAACCGAGGCCACGCGCCGCCGCATGTTCTTCACCATTCCCACGCTGCTGACCTGGGCCCGCATCGCGGCCATTCCGCTGATCATCGGCGTGTACTGGCTCGACTGGCCCATGGCGACGAAGAACCTCGTCGCCACCTCGATGTTCGTGCTGTTCGCGCTGACCGACTGGCTCGACGGCTACCTCGCCCGCAAGCTCAACCAGACGTCGGCCTTCGGCGCCTTTCTGGACCCGGTGGCCGACAAGATCCTCGTCTGCGCCGCGCTGCTCGTGCTGCTGGAGCAAGACCGCGTCGGCAGCCTGGTGGCGCTGATCATCATCGGCCGCGAGATCGCCATCAGCGCGCTGCGCGAGTGGATGGCGCAGATCGGCGCCACGCGCAGCGTGGCCGTGCACATGCTGGGCAAGCTCAAGACCACGGTGCAGATGATTGCCATCCCCTTCCTGCTGTACGACGGCGGGCTGTTCGGCTTCATCGACACGCGGCTGTGGGGCACCGCGCTCATCTGGCTGGCGACCGTGCTGACGGTGTGGTCGATGGCCTACTACCTGCGCAAGGCGATCCCCGAGATCCGCGCCCGCGCCAAGTGAGCGGCGCCGCCAGCGCGGGCGAGCACGACGCGTTGCTGCGGGCGATGCCGGTGGTCTTCGTGCTCATCTGGAGCACGGGTTTCGTGGTGGCGCGCTACGGCATGCCGCACGCGCCGCCGCTGGGCTTTCTGGCCCTGCGTTTTGGTCTCAGCGCCTTGTGCTTTGCCCTGTGGATCGCCTGGGCGCGCGTGGCCTGGCCGACCAGCCGCTCGCAGTGGCTGCACCTGGGCGTGACGGGGGTGCTGCTGCACGCCGGTTACCTGGGCGGTGTCTGGCTGGCCGTGAAGCTGGGCCTGGGGGCCGGCCTGGCGGCGCTGATCGTCGGCCTGCAGCCGGTGCTGACGGCGATGTGGATGAGCGGCCAGGGCAGCGCCCACCGCGTGAGCGCGCGCCAGTGGGCGGGCCTGGCGCTCGGCCTGGCCGGGCTGCTGCTGGTGGTGTGGCACAAGCTCGGCGTGGGCGAGGCGGCCTGGGTGAACGTGGGCTGCGCCGTGCTGGCGCTGCTGTCCATCACGGCTGGCACGCTGTACCAGAAGCGCTGGGTGCAGCCCTGCGACGTGCGCAGCGCCAACTGCGTGCAGCTGCTGGCGGCGCTGGCGGCCACGCTGCCGCTGGCGGTGGTCGAGGCCTTCACGCCGCTGGGCGGCTGGCGCTGGCACCCGGAGCTGGCCTGGGCGATGGCCTGGAGCGTGCTGGTGCTCACGCTGGGCGGCAGCTCCTTGCTGTACCTGCTGATCCAGCGCGGCGCCGCCACCAAGGTGACGAGCCTGATGTACCTGGTGCCGCCGTGCACCGCGCTGCTGGCCTGGCTGCTGTTCGGCGAATCGCTTGGGCCCGGCGTGTTGCTGGGTCTGGTGCTCACGGCGGTCGGCGTGGCGCTGGTGGTGCGCGCGTCGGCGCCTGCACCGGCCAAGCCCGCGGCGGGTTGAACCCGGGCTCGCTGTGCGCATGGCCGACACCCTGTTCCCCGGCTTCAGTGCCGGCACACACAGCCCCGCCGGCGTGCCGCTGCACGTGCGCTGCGGGGGCGAGGGCCCGCCGCTGCTGCTGCTGCACGGCCACCCGCAGACGCACGCGATGTGGCACCGCGTGGCCCCAGTGCTGGCGCGGCGCTACACGCTGGTGCTG
Source organism: Rubrivivax sp. (assembly GCA_020248945.1). Lineage (GTDB taxonomy): Bacteria > Pseudomonadota > Gammaproteobacteria > Burkholderiales > Burkholderiaceae_C > Rubrivivax. The sequence goes on along the minus strand of JADCGQ010000041.1, from coordinate 15,498 downwards.
CCCGATCTGCGTGGCTACGGCCGCAGCGCGCGGGTGGCGGCGGCCGATGGCGGCAGCGACCCCGCCGCCTATACGCGTCGCGTGCAGGCGGCCGAGCTGCACGCGCTCATGCAGTCGCTGGGCCATGCGCGCTACGGTGTGCTGGCGCACGACCGGGGTGCGCGCGTCGCGCACCGGCTGGCGCTCGACCACCCCGAGGCCGTGTCGCGCCTGATGCTGCTTGACGTGGCGCCGACGCTGGCCATGTACGAGCAGGCCGGCGACGCCTTCGCACGCGCCTACTGGCACTGGTTCTTCCTGATCCAGCCGCCGCCGCTGCCGGAGCGCCTGATCGAGGCTGACCCCGTGGCTTACCTGCGCGACGTGATGGGCCGCCGCCACGCCGGACTGGCGGCCTTCGACGCGGCGGCGTGGGCCGACTACGAGGCCGCCATCCACCGCCCCGGCAGCGCGCAGGCGATCTGCGACGACTACCGCGCCGCCGCCGGCATCGACCTCGAGCACGACCGCGCCAGCCGTGCTTGCGGCCAGCGCCTGAGCGTGCCCTTGTCGCTGCGGTGGGCCGAGCACGGCGCCGTCGGCCGCTGTTTCGACGTGGGGGGGCTGTGGCGCGAGGTCATCGCGCCCGGCACGCCTTTCGAGGGCTGCGCCATGCCCTGCGGCCACTACATCGCCGAGGAGCAGCCCGAGGCGCTGCTGGCCGAGGCGCATTCTTTCTTCATCGATCCGGAGACCCGACCATGAACCGCCCCCACCGCATTGCCGTGCTCGCCGGTGACGGCATCGGCCAGGAAGTGATGCCCGAAGGCCTGCGCGCACTCGACGCCGCGGCACGCCGCTTCGGCATCGCTCTCGACATCACCGAGTTCGACTTCGCCAACTGCGCCTACTTCGCCAGGCACGGCCAGATGATGCCGGCCGACTGGAAGGAGCAATTGGCCGGCTTCGACGCCATCTTCTACGGCGCCGTCGGCTGGCCGGCCACGGTGCCCGACCACATCTCGCTGTGGGGCAGCCTGCTGAAGATGCGGCGCGAGTTCGACCAGTACGTCAACCTGCGCCCGGCGCGGCTGATGCCCGGCATCCACTCGCCGCTGGTCGACCGCAGCGGCCAGCCGCTGCAGCCCGGCGCCATCGACATGTGGATCGTGCGCGAGAACACCGAAGGCGAGTACAGCAGCGTCGGCGGCCGCATGTTCGAGGGCACCGAGCGCGAGGTGGTGATCCAGGAGACCGTGATGTCGCGCCACGGTGTCGACCGCGTGCTGAAGTTCGCCTTCGAGCTGGCGGCGTCGCGGCCGCGCAAAAAGCTCACCAGCGCCACCAAGAGCAACGGCATCGCCATCACCATGCCCTACTGGGACGAGCGCGTGAAGGCCATGTCGGCGCACTACCCCGGCGTGGCGGTGGACCAGTTCCACATCGACATCCTCACCGCGCACTTCGTGCAGCGGCCGCAGCAGTTCGACGTGGTCGTGGCGAGCAACCTGTTCGGCGACATCCTGTCCGATCTCGGCCCGGCCTGCACCGGCACCATCGGCATCGCGCCCTCGGCCAACCTGAACCCCACGCGCCAGTGGCCGAGCCTCTTCGAGCCCGTGCACGGCTCGGCGCCCGACATCGCGGGGCAGGGCATCGCCAACCCGATTGGCCAGATCTGGAGCGCGGCCCTGATGCTCGACTTTCTCGGCCACCGCGACGCCCACGATGCCGTGCTGGCGGCCATCGAGTCGGCGCTGGCCGACAAGGCGGCTCCGCGAACGCGCGACATCGGTGGCAGTGCCGGCACGGCTGACGTCGGCCGGGCGATTGCCGAGCGGGTGGCTGAGCAAGTGGCTAAACGGGTGGATCAGGGCTGAACCGGGCTGCCGCAGGGGCCTGCGTTGCACCTAGAATCGCGCCCTTGCTTGACACTGCTTCGACGTGGGCGATGTAATGCCCTCGGACAGTGAACGCCGCGGCAGGCGAGGGATGCAGCAGCGGCATTGAACACAGCTCCTACAGGGGATCCGCGACGTGAACAAGAGTGAACTGATCGAACACATCGCCACGCAGGCCGACATCTCCAAGGCCGCGGCATCGCGCTCCCTTGAAGCCCTGATCGGGGCCGTGAAGAAAACGCTCAAGAAGGGCGACAGCGTCACCATCACCGGCTTCGGCACGTTCACCGCCCCCAAGCGGGCTGCGCGCACCGGCCGCAACCCGCGCACCGGCGCCGCCATCAAGATCAAGGCGGCCAAGGTGCCGAAATTCCGGCCCGGCAAGGGTCTGCGCGACGCGCTCTGACGCCACCAGAGCGCGAGCCAGCGCGTCGGTTCGCGCACCACCCCCGGGGGGTCCCGGGTGCTTAGCTCAGTTGGTAGAGCGGCGCCCTTACAAGGCGTAGGTCGGCGGTTCGAACCCGTCAGCACCCACCACAAGCCCCGCAGCGGGGTCTTGCTCCGTCGCACCTAGAATTCGCGGCCGCACGTGCAGCGGCGGCGCCGTGCCGTCCTTGCCGTTCCTGCCGAGCCAAAGGTCCTGAGCCATGTTCGATTTCGTCCGCAACAACACCCGCATCGTGCTGGGCGCGCTGTTGCTGCTGATCATCCCGTCCTTCGTCTTCTTCGGCGTCGAGGGCTACACGCAGTTCCGCGATGGCAGCAACGCCAGTGTGGCCACGGTCGATGGCCGCTCCATCACGCGGGCCGAGTGGGAGCGTGCCCACCAGAGGGCCGTTGACCGGCTGCGCCGTGAGAACCCCGAGACCGCGGCCAACGTCGACAGCGACAAGGCCCGCCAGGAGACGCTGGACGGCCTGGTGCGCGAGCGCGTGCTCGAAGCCGCTGCGCGCAGCATGCATCTGGCGCCGTCCGACGATCGGCTGCGCCGCCTGTTTGCCTCGGACCCGCAGTTCACCGGCCTGCGCAACCCCGACGGCAGCGTCAACCGCGAACTCCTCGCGATGCAGGGCATGAGTTCCGAGATGTTCGCGGCCCAGCTGCGCGGCGACCTCGCCGCGCAGCAGGTGCTCGTGGGCGTGGCGCGCACGGCCATCGCCACGCCGGCCATCGCCGACGCGACGCTGAACCCGCTGCTGCAGCGCCGCGAGGTCCAGGTGCAACGTTTTGCGCCCGCCGAGTTCCGCGCCCAGGTCAACCCGAGCGACGCCGACGTCGAGGCCCACTACAACACCCGCCAGGCGCAGTTCCGCGCGCCCGAACAGGCGCAGATCGACTACGTGATGCTCGACCTGGCCGCGCTCGCCGCCCGCCAGACAGTGGGCGAGGAAGAGCTGCGCAAGTTCTACACCGACAACCCGGCGCGCTTCGGCACGCCCGAAGAGCGCCGCGCCAGCCACGTGCTGATCAAGGCCGACAGCGGCGCCTCGGCCGCCGACAAGGCCAAGGCCAAGGCGCGTGCCGAGGAGCTGCTGGCCGAGGCGCGCAAGAACCCGGCCCGCTTCGCCGAGATCGCGCGCAAGAACTCGCAGGACGAAGGCTCGGCCACGCAAGGCGGCGACCTCGACTTCTTCGGCCGCGGTGCCATGGTGCCGGCCTTCGAGAACGCGGCCTTCAAGCTCAAGCCGGGCGAGATCAGCGAGGTCTTCGAAACCGACTTCGGCTACCACTTCCTCACCGTCACGGCAGTGCGGGGCGGCCAGAGCAAGCCCTTCGACAGCGTCAAGCCCGAAATCGAGATCGAGGTCCGCCAGCAGCTGGCCCGTGCCGAGTGGGCCAAGCTGTCGCAGGAGTTCACCGACCTGGTGTACGAACAGTCCGACTCGCTGCAGCCGGCCATCGACAAGCTCAAGCTCACCAAGCAGTCGGCCACGGTTCTGCGCACGCCGGCACCGGGCACGACGGGACCGCTGGCATCGGCCAAGCTGCTCGACGCGGTGTTCTCGAACGAGTCGATCGAAGGCAAGCGCAACACCGACGCGGTGGAAACCGGGCCGAACCAGCTGGTGGCCGCGCGCATCGTCAGCCACAGCCCGGCGCGCGTACGCCCGCTGGCCGAGGTGAAGGACGCCGTGCGCGAAAGCCTGGTCGTCGAGCGCAGCACGGCGCTGGCCCGCCAGGCCGGCGAGGCGCGTGTGCAGGCGCTGCGCAAGACGCCCTCGGAGGCCTTGCCAGGCCCGACCGCGATGCTGTCGCGGGTGGCCACGCAAGGGGCGCCGGCCTCGGTGATCGATGCGGTCATGGGCGCCGATGCGCGCACACTGCCGGCGGTGGTGGGTGTCGACCTGAAGGGCGCCGGCTACCTGGTGCTGCGCATCACGCAGGTGCTGCCGCGCGACCCCGCCGCCGGCAGCGACGACGAGCTTCGGCAGCGCTACGCGCAGGCCTGGGGCTCGGCCGAGGCGGACGCCTACACGAGTTCGCTGCGCACGCGCTTCAAGGCGCAGATCGAGGCCGGCGCGCGCATGCAGACCGAGAGCACCAACCCGCCGGCGCGCTGAGGGTCGTGGCCCTATAATCTCGCGCTTCGACGGTGGCTGTAGCTCAGTTGGTAGAGTCCCAGATTGTGATTCTGGTCGTCGTGGGTTCGAGTCCCATCAGCCACCCCAGGTAACACCCGACGCAAGCCCGCGCAACGGCCCCTCACTCGCAAGGTGAGGGGCTGTTTCGTTGGGGTCTGCGCGGGGTCGTCATCGGCTGCTCGGGCGCAGGCCGGTCCAGCGTTCAGGGGTGCCACAGGTCGATGGATACGGCTGCGCCCTGCGTGCCTAAGTCGACCAGGACCTTGTCGAGCTTCGTTGGCGTGAGCTTGGGCCACCTGTTGTTCGAAGCGCCGGAGGGCTCCTTCGGGAAGCCCGCCAGGTTGTCGTCGACACGACCTGGTGGTGGCGCCTTCAGATGAACGGCTGGCCCCGCAGGGCCTGGATGAAAGTGAACGCGGTCAGCGCCACGCAGGCGGCGGCGCTGGTGTGGGTGATGTGCAGACCCCTGCGGGTGGCGCGCAGTTGCGCGGCGGCCCAGGCCACCAGCGGCAGCGCCTGCATCGCATGCAGACCGAAGAAGTGCGACACGCGCAGGTCGCCTCCGTCACGCGCCCACTGCACGATGGGCAGGCCCGCGGCAGCGCCGGGCGTGCCACCCACGCCATGGCCGGTCTGCGCCGAGACGTAGGCGCCGGTCAGGGTGCCCAGGGCCCAGCCCAGGAGCAGACCGAGCGTCAGGCCGCGCTGCAGCACCGGGCCATGCGCGAAGTCCGTCGCACCTGCGATCCACAGGCCCAGCATGCCGGCGCAGCCGGTCAGCAGCACCGCGCCCAGGCCCATCAGGGTGTACATGGCGCTCGCGAACGGCGTGCCGACGTTGAAGTGCGAGGGCTCGCCTTGGGCGGCCCGCCAGGTGATGTAGGCCAGTTCGAAGACGGCACAGGCCAGGGCCACGGCCGTCAAGCGCCGCAGGGCGCGGGCGCGCGCGGGCGTGTCGCTCAGGTAGGTGGCCAGCCAGGCCAGGGTGAGCAGGTGCACGCCCACGGAGAGGTGGAACTTCCAGGGCTTGGCCCACACGCTGACGCCGTCGATCAGACGCGCATCGGTCCAGCCCAGCCACAGCAGCGGCAGCGTCAGGGCCAGCGCGGCCCAGCCGCCGATCCACAGCCCGGGGAATCGCTGCCGGGCCTGCGCCGCCCGCTGGCGCAGCCGATGCCCCAGCGCGCCCGGGCGCCCGGCGGCCGAAGGCAGGCTGAACGGGTTGTGCTCAGCGGCCATGGGTCACCTCCTGGCGGAAGGCCGCCTGACGCAGCGCAAAGTACAGCAGCAGCCCCACCGGGCCGAACAAGAAGATCAGCAGCAGGCACGGCAGCAGCGCCCAGCGGGCGTGGCCCTGCAGGCCCCGCGACGCTGCGTCGTCGAGCACCCAGCGGCCGATGAACAGATCGAAGGCCAGGTAATGCACCCACCCCGCCAGCAGCATGCCGGGCGAGCGGAACAGGGCAGCCACCTCCTCCAGCGTGCCGAAGCCGCCACCGGGTGCACTGCCCCAATAGGCCACCACCGCCGCGGCATACCCCGCCGCCAGGACGAGCGGCCAGACCCGCCCCGCCAGCCACAACAGTCGCGGCCGCCAGGCCGCTTGCAAGGGTACAAACAGCGCCGCGATGAGCATCAACCAACCGAGCAGCGCAAACGGGTTGGCGATGGAGAACCAGACCGATGGGGTCACACCCGACTCCTTTGTCTTGACGGTCTCAAGATTGCGGAGCGGAATCTAGTGACCTATGTTGACGCTGTCAAGATTAGAATGTGGGCATGACTTCCCGGGCCAGGCAGGCCACCCGTCCCGCCGCGGCGGCGCAGCGCGCCACGCCGGCCTACCACCATGGCGCGCTGCGCGAAGCTTTGCTGGCAGCGGCCGAGGCCCTGCTGCTGGAGCAAGGCGTCGACGCCTTCACGCTGCGGGCCTGCGCGCGCCGGGTGGGTGTGTCGCATGCAGCGCCGGCTCATCACTTCGGCGATGCACGCGGCCTGCTGACGGCCTTGGCGACGGTGGGCTTCGAGCGCATGGCGGCCCTGATGAAGCGGTACCGCGACGCCGCACCAGAGGACCCGGTGGCGCGGCTGCAGGCCGTGGGGCAGGCCTACATCGACTTCGCGCTGGCCAACAGGGCCCACTTCCAGCTGATGTTCGGCAGCGACCGGCTCGACCCTGGCCATGTGCCGCTGTCCGCGGCGGGGCATGCCGCGGCCGAGATGCTGGGGCAGGCCATGGCCGCCGTGATGGCCGACCGGCACTTGCCCGCGGCGTCATTGCCGCAGCGCCTGCTGCTGGCTTGGTCGGCAGTGCATGGCTACGCCACCTTGGTCACTGAAGGCCAGTGTCACAGGGCCTTCGGCCTGTCGCTCGAGGACCCGTTGGCAGCGCAAGCGGCGGGCGCCGCGATCTTGGCTTTGCTCGGGCCGGCGTTGGCTGCCTGAGTTGCGTCAGCCGATCTGCAGCCACACCCGGCCGCCTTCGACTTTGACGGGGTAGCTGCGCAGCGGTGCGGTGACGGGTTCGCACAAGGGCTGGCCGTCGCGCACGTCGAAACGGCCCTGGTGCAGCGGGCACTCGATCTCGTGGCCTTCGAGAAAGCCGTCGCACAGGCGGGCATTGCCGTGCGTGCACAGGTTGTCGGTGGCGTAGACCGCGCCTTCCGCGGTGTACAGCGCCACGTCGCGGCCGGCGACGGTGACGCCGATCACGTCGTCGGTGGGCAGGGCGTCGACGGCCAGCGCGGCCGTCCAGGGGGTGTCGCTCGGGGGCTGGGTGCTCATCGCGGTTTCAGATCGGGTAGATGATCGAGTTGGGGATCATTTCGCTGTCGTAGATGCACTCGCGCGACGCGAACTTCAGGCCGGCCGGTGTGCGCACCACCACGTCGATGTAGCGGCCGACGTTGAACACGGTGGACAGCTCCGACAGCTTGGTGCGGAACACGGCGTAGTGGGCTTCGCTGCGGATGCGCCCGTCTTCCACGCTGCGCACCACCGGCGTGCCCACGACATGGCGCTGGTAGTAGGGGTCGTGGAACAGCGTCTCGCGGATGCCGTAGGCGCGGTCCTTCAGCATGCCCTTGCTGGTGAAACACAGCGTGGCCAGCGGGAAGCCGCGCTCGTGGTTCTCGCGCGGCTGCAGCCGGTAGACGCAGTCGTCGGTGAAGAACTCGGGCCACAGGTCCCAGTCGCCGGAGTCCACGGCGCTGGCGTAGTCGGCGTAGAGCTGCGTCAGCGCGTACCAGTCCTCGAAGCTCAGGGTCGGGCTCAGGGTCGGGTTCATCGCTCAGGCCTCCATCACGCTGCGCCAGTAGCGGTACATGCCGCGGATCAGCGTCTCGGTGACCATGTGCTCGGTGTCCTCGACCTCGCGGCCGCCGAGTTCGGCCACCGCGCGGTGGAAGGGCTTGCTCTCGAAGGCCTGCTGGCTGAACTCGATCACCTCGCCGTCGTCGGCCGACACGAAGCCCGCCGGGCCGAAGAGATTGGCCTGCGTGAGCCGGCGGTTCGTCATCTCCTCGGTGTCGTCTTCGAAGCCGAAGTGCGTCCAGACGAAGTCGAAGCTGCCGTGGCCGTTGGGCTGGATGTGGCGCGTGCTGACGCTGTTGACCTGCTGCTGCAGGATCACGCTCGGAAAGATCGTGGTCATCACCGCCGTCGGGCCGCCCCACCAGGCCTCGGGCACGATGTCGATGAAGCTCGGGTCGTGCAGCTTCATCTCGGCCTTGAAGCTGGAGACCTGCGTCACCTGCGCGGCCTGCCCGGCGCTGCCGCGGGTGCTGATCATCGCGGCATGGCGGTGCCGCTCGTCCATGCGCAGCTGGCTCTTGTTGTCGGCGCGCCAGAGCCCGAAGGTCACGAACCAGGTGTGCAGCAGGCCCGGGTGGTAGGGGTCCTTGATGTTCTCCTGCATCAGCTTCCAGTTGCCGGGGATGCGCTGGCGGTTGTAGCCCAGGATCTTGAGCTTGCGGCCGTTGAACAGGCGGTCGAAGTAGCCCAGGACGGTGGGGCCGAGGAAGTCTTCGAAGGGCTCGACATCGGCGTCGAACGACGCAAACACCACGCCGCCGCGCCGGGCCACCTTCAGCTGGGTGAGGTGGTGGTCGGTGGTCTTGAAGTCGGCCGGCATGCCACCGTGCACCTGGCCGTCCTGCTTGACGCCGCGCCGGAAGGGCACGCCCTGCAGATCGCCCTTCAGCGTGTAGCTCCACTGGTGATAAGGGCAGACGAACTCCTTGCGGTTGCCGTGGCGCTCGCGGCAGAAGCGCATGCCGCGGTGGGCGCAGACGTTCTCGACGACGTGGATGTCGCCCTCGGCGCCGCGGGTCAAGATCACCGAGCGCTCGCCCACCACCGTGCGCTTGAAGTCGCCCACGTTCGGCACCTCGGCCTCGAGGCCCACGTAGCACCAGTGCGCCTTGTAGAAGAAGCGCTCGAGCTCGCGCCGGTAGATTGCTTCGCTGGTGTAGGCCAGGAAGGGAATGCGGTGCGTGCCTTCGCCGCCTTCCCACACGGGCTCGGTCGGGAACACGGTCGAGGTGTCGTTCATGGGTTGTCTCCTGTGTCGCTGAGCTCAGTGGCCCTGCGCGTAGAACGCATCGGCATAGATGTGCCCGGCCTCGATGCCCTTGCGCCGCGCCACCACGTGCGCGGCTTCCACCATCGGCGGCGAGCCGCAGAGGTAGGCGCGCCAGCCCTGCAGGGAGCCGAGGTCCTGCTCGATCGCGTCGGTGACGAGGCCGCAGCGGTGGCGCGCCGGGTCGCCGCCGGCGCTGACCACCACGTGCACGGCGAGCCGCGGGTGTTCGCGCTGCAATTGCTCGAGCCAGGGCAGCCCGTAGATGTCGCGCGGCGAGCGCACGCCGAAGTACAGATGGGTCTCGTTGGCCATGCCCTGTGCCACTGCGCCGCGCAGGATGGACAGGATGGGTGCCAGGCCCGTGCCGCCGGCCACGCACAGCATCGGCCCCGTGTGCTGGCGGCGCCGGTAGGCCGTGCCAAGCGGCCCGCTGACCTTCACCGCGTCACCCACCTTCAGCTGCTGCGCGATGTAGCCGCTGACGCGCCCTTCGGGCACGCGCCGCACATGGAACTCGAAGTGCGCATCGCCGCAGAGGCCGGCCATCGAGTACGGCCGCACATGCGCGGGCGTGAACTGCAACTGCACGTACTGCCCGGGCGAAAACTCGATCGGCTTGGCCGGGCGCAGCAGCAGGCGCTGGATGTCGTGGCTCAGGTCCTCGATGGCGGCCACGGTGGCCTTGACGATGCGCGCCGGGTGCACGACCACCTCGTCGGGCTCGGGGATCTCGATGGTGCAAGGCTCGGTCAGCGTGGTCTGGCAGGCCAGCACCGTGTCGTCGTCACCGTCGAGCGGGCGCCGCTGCTCGGCGGCGACTTCGAGCACCTCGCCTTCGAGCACGCGGCAGCGGCAGATGCCGCATCGGCCGGAGCGGCACGAGTAGGACATCGGCACCTGCGCGTCCTGCAGGGCTTGCAGCAGGTTGGTGCCGGGCGGCACCTGGATCACGCGGTCCAGGGGTCGAAGGAGGATGTCCATGGCGGCGGGGCAGGGTGCACGGATCATTCCTCCTTTGCGTCATTCCGAAAATAGAATGGCTTGAATGCCCGGTATCACCGGCCGTGATGGAGCGCGCATGGAGCTGTCGGACATCGATCTCAACCATCTCGTGCTGTTCCAGCACCTGATGGTGGAGCGGCGCGTGTCGCGGGTTGCCGAGAAGATGGGCCTCACGCAGCCGGCCGTGAGCAACACGCTGGCCAAGCTGCGGCGGCAGTTCGGCGACGAGCTCTTCGTGCGCTCGGCCGCCGGCATGGTGCCCACGCCATTCGCGGAGCAGCTGGCCGAGCCCATCGGCTACGCCCTGGGCATGATCCACAGCGGCCTGAACCAGGCCAGCCACTTCGAGGCCGCCAGCCTGAAGCGCACGCTGACGATCGGCATGACGGACATCGGCGAGATCGTCTTCCTGCCGGCACTCGTGGAGCGGCTGCGCCACGAGGTACCCGGCGTGGCGATCAGCACCGTGCGCACCACCGCCACAAGCCTGCGCGACGACATGGAGTCCGGCAAGGTCGATCTCGCCATCGGGCCGCTGCCGCAGCTGAAGGCGGGCTTCTTCCAGCGCCGGCTGTTCCGCCAGCGCTACGTGTGCCTGTTCCGCAAGGGCCACCCGCTCGACCGCAAGCGCTTCACGCTGGCCGACTTCAAGGCGGCCGAGCACGTGGTCATCGTGTCGGCCGGCACCGGCCACGGCAAGATCGACGAACTCATCCGCCGCGCGGGCGCCGAGCGCCGCACGCGGCTGACGGTGCCGCACTTCGTGGGCCTCGGCCACATCCTGCAGCGCAGCGACCTCGTGGCCACCGTCACCGAGCGGCTGGCCGACAGTTTGGTCGAGCCCTTCGGCCTGACCCTGAGGCCGCCGCCGATCGAGCTGCCCGACATCGCCATCAACGTGTTCTGGCACGCCAAGGTGCACCGCTCGCCGATGCACCAGTGGCTGCGGGGCGTGGTGTTCGATCTGTTCGGCGGCGGTGCTCAGGCCAAGGCCGAGCCTGCGATGCGGCGCTGAGCCTGTGCGCCCCGGTATCGCCTCAGGGCAGCAGCCGCTGGAGCAGCGACATCAACTGTTCGCGCTCGGCGGCGCTCAGTGCGCTGGCCAGGCGCTCTTCGTAGGCCGCATGGCGCTCGCGCAGGGTCTGCAGCACGGCGCGGCCCGAAGCGGTGAGCACCAGCGAGTAGCGGCGGCGGTCGTTGGCAACGGCCAAGCGGCGGATGAAGCCCGAGCCTTCGAGCGCATCGATCAGCTTCATCACGCTGGGGCCGGCCACGTTCAGCCGCTGGGCCAGCGTGGCCTGGTTGATGTCGGGCTCGCTGGCGATCACCGACAAGGCCGTCAGCCGCGCGGGCGAGAGGTCCAGCTCGCCGAGCATCTCGAAGAACAGGGCGTAGGCGTGCATCTGGGCGCGGCGCAGGCGGTAGCCCAGCGAGTTTTCGCGCAGGTCGATGGCGTCCAGCGGCCTGGGCTTGGCGGTCGCGGCCTTCTTGGCGTTGGGCATCGGCCTCTCTCTAGCAATGGTGCGCCGCGGGCGCCTGCGCGGGCATCTCAGTGCGGTGCCATCAGCAGCAGCCGTTGGCCGGTGGCGCGAGCCGGGCATAACGCCCGAACACCGGGTCTTCGTCCAGCCGCAGCAGCCGGATGGCGTTTTCCTTCAGGATGAGCGGCATCACCTCGGGGCGGATGCCGCACTTCTCGGCGTCGGCGATCCAGCGCTCGGGCGTGAGGGCCGGGAAGTCCGAGCCGAACAGCATCTTCTTCTTCAAGAGGCCGTTGGTGTACTTGATGAGGATCTCCGGAAAGTACTTCGGGCTCCAGCCCGAGAGATCGATCCACACGTTGGGCTTGTGCGTGGCCACGGCGAGCGCGTTCTCCTGCCACGGAAAGCTGGGGTGGGCGATGACGATGGGCATGTCGGGGAAGTCCACCGCCACGTCGTCGAGGTGCAACGGGTCGCTGTACTTCAGGCGCACGCCGCCGCCACCGCGCATGCCGGCGCCCAGGCCCGTCTGCCCGCTGTGAAAGATGGCCGGCAGGCCGGCCTCGGCGATGGCCTCGTAGACCGTGTAGCAGGCGCGGTCGTTGGGAAAGAACTCCTGTCCCGAGGGGTGGAACTTGAAGCCGCGGACGTTGTGCTCCTTGATGAGCCGGCGCACCTCACGCGCGCCCATCTTGCCGCGCAGCGGGTCAACGCTGGCAAACGGAATCAGCACATCGGAATTCTTGGCCACCTCTTCGGCGACCTCTTCGTTGGTGATGCGCATCTGCCCGTTGGCACGCTCGGTGTCGACGGTGAAGATGACGGCGATCATCTTGCGCTCGCGGTAGAAGTCGGCCGTCTGCGCGATCGTCAGGCGCGGCATCTGCTCCTTGAAGTAGGCGGCCATGGCCTTGTCGAAGGCGTCGGCCACCTCGTCGAACGGGTTGCGCGTGCTGACGGTGGCGTGGATGTGGATGTCGATGGCGACGATGTCGGCCAGGCGGTCGGTGCTCATGGGTGAGGCCTCGTTCAAGCAGGCGAGCAGCAGGTGCTGCGGGTGGGCGTCATCGGCGCGGTGGTGGGCCGATGTTGGCGGCTGCGGAGCTTCGGTGTCTGACCGTTAGTTTAGCTAACGAATAGCCAAAGCAGAGATTGCGCGGCACGCCGGGTGGGGCGGCGTCATGAGCTTGTCATGAGTCGACGTCTATATTTCGACGTCCATCGAATAATTGAATGCTCCCGAGGGTCTACCCCATGAAGATCGGAATCAACGGCATGGGCCGCATCGGCCGCCTCGCCCTGCGCGCTGCGATGGGCGCCGCCGAGCGCCCGCACGACGACCCGCGCGCCGGCAACCGGCTCGAGGTGGTGCACCTGAACGAGCTCAAGGGCGGCGCCGCCGCCACCGCGCACCTGCTGCAGTTCGACAGCGTACAGGGCCGCTGGCGCGCCGACATCGCGGCCGTGGCCGAGCAGGCCGTGCGCATCGGCGAGCGGCGGTTGACCTTCTCGAGCCACGCCGCGGCGGCCGACATCCCCTGGGGCGATCTCGGCGTCGACGTGGTGCTCGAGTGCACCGGCAAGTTCCTCACGCCCGAGACGCTGCAGGGCCACCTCGACCGGGGTGCGAAGCGCGTGATCGTGGCCGCGCCAGTGAAGGTGGGCGAAGTGCTGAACATCGTCGTCGGCATCAACCACATGCGGTACGAGCCGGCGCGCCACCGCATCGTCACGGCGGCGTCTTGCACCACCAACTGCCTGGCGCCGGTGGTGAAGGTGGTGCACGAGGCCATCGGCATCCGCCACGGCCAGATCACCACCATCCACGACCCGACCAACACCAACCTGGTGGTCGACGCGCCGCACAAGGACCTGCGCCGTGCCCGTAGTGCCATGCTGAGCCTGGCGCCCACCACCACCGGCAGCGCCACCGCCATTGCGCTGATCTACCCCGAGCTGAAAGGCAAGCTCAACGGCCACGCTGTGCGCGCGCCGGTGCTCAACGCCTCGCTCACCGATTGCGTGTTCGAGCTCAAGCGCGAGACCAGCGCCGACGAGGTGAACCGCCTGTTCGCCGAGGCCGCCCGCGGCCCGCTGGCCGGCATCCTGGGCTATGAAGAGCGCCCGCTGGTGAGCGCCGATTACGCCCGCGACACCCGCAGCAGCATCGTCGACGCGCTGTCGACGATGGTCACCGACGGCACACTGCTGAAGGTGTACGCCTGGTACGACAACGAGATGGGCTACGCCTGCCGGATGGTCGACCTGGCCTGCCACATGGAAGCCCAGGGCATCTGAACTCGCGGGCCGGCACATGAACACGGGCACGCGCAACTACGCCATCGTCACGGCGGCCTACTGGGGCTTCACGCTCAGCGACGGTGCGCTGCGCATGCTGGTGCTGCTGCACTTTTACCGCCTGGGCTACTCGCCGTTCACGCTGGCGTTTTTGTTCCTGCTCTACGAGGCGATGGGCGTGGTGGCCAACCTCGTGGGCGGCTGGCTGGCCACGCGCTACGGCATCCAGCGCATGCTGGTGGTGGGGCTGTTTACCCAGATCACCGGCTTCCTGTTGCTCTCGGCCTTGTCGCCAAACTGGACCGTGGTGATGTCGGTGGCCTGGGTCGTGCTCGCGCAGGGTGTGTGCGGCGTGGCCAAGGACCTGACGAAGACCGCTAGCAAGTCGGCCATCAAGCTGACGGCGGGTTCGGCATCGGGCCAACTCTTCAAGTGGGTGGCGTTCTTCACCGGCAGCAAGAACGCGATGAAGGGCGTCGGCTTCTTCATCGGCGGCCTGCTGCTGCAGACGCTGGGCTTCCAGCACTCGCTGTGGGCGATGGCCGGCCTGCTGGCGCTGGTGCTGGCCGGCGTGCTGCTGTTCGTGCCGCCGTTGATGGGCAAGGCCAAGGCCTCGAAGTCGGCCAAGGAACTGTTCGCCAAGAGCCCGGGCATCAACGCGCTGGCGGCGGCGCGGGTGATGCTCTTCGGCGCACGCGACGTCTGGTTCGTCGTCGGCGTGCCGGTGTTCCTGTACTCGGTGGGCTGGACCTTCACGATGGTGGGCGCCTTCCTCGCGTTGTGGACCATCGGCTACGGCGTCGTGCAAGGCCTGGCGCCGAACATCGTTCGGCGCAGCAGCGACGGCCTCAGTGCCGAGGTGCCGGCGGCGCGCGCCTGGTCGGCCGCGCTGGCGCTGGTGCCAATCGTGCTGGCCGGCCTCGTGCTGGCCGAGGTGCCGCATCTGGAATGGGTGGTGGTGGGCGGCCTGGCGGTGTTCGGCATCGCCTTCGCGGTGAACTCCTCGGTGCACTCGTACCTGATCCTGGCCTACGCCGGCAGCGAGAAGGCGGCCGAGGACGTGGGCTTCTACTACGCCGCCAATGCGCTCGGCCGCTTCTTCGGCACGCTGATGTCGGGCCTGCTGTACCAGCAGTTCGGGCTCTTCGGCGCGCTGGCGGGCTCGGGCGTGATGCTGGTGCTGTGCTGGGCCATCACGCTGGGCCTGCCGGTGCAGCGCAGCCTGCCGGCGGCGTCGGCCGCGCACTGAAGGGACGACTTGCAATGGAAGAACCCGCCGCTGTCGCCGCGCTCGGCGCGCTCGCGCAGCCGATGCGGCTGCGGGTGTACCGCGCGCTCGTCGGGGCCGGCCCGCGGGGCCTGACGCCCGGTGTGCTGGCCGCGATGCTGGACGTGAGCGCCTCCACGCTGTCGTTCCACCTCAAGGAACTGGTGCACGCCGGGCTCGTGTCGCAGCAGCGCGATGGCCGGCACCTGATCTACCGGCCCGAGCTGGCGCACATGAACGACTTGCTGGCCTATCTGGTGGCGCATTGCTGTGGCGGCGAGGGGGATGTCCGAAATTCTGTGTGTGAGGCGGTTTACTGAATTGGCTGTTGGCTGATTTCTGCTTTGTCTTCAGGCCCCTGCCAGGCCGCCGGAGGCGCCCCGGTTGAGCCCATGTACTCATGGTT
>JADCGQ010000040.1 GCA_020248945.1 Rubrivivax sp. | reverse complement strand
CGATGGCGGGACGGCCGGCGCCGCGCGCGGCAAGCCACTACGGGTTTGGCCCTACGGGCCGCACCCTCCGCGGCTTGCCGCGCGCGAAGGACTTACACCACTTCCTGGGACACGAGCATGCGTCGCTTTCGCATCCTGGTTCCGAGGCAGCGAGACGCTGGACTTGTCATAGTTGAGAACTACGCATAGGGGTCGTTGGCCGGCGCTCACGAACGACCGCTGACCGGCATCGGACCTTCTTTCGGCAGTTGTGAAGAGTCCGAACTTCTCATGATGCGGAGTCTTCGCGACGGACTTTGTTTATCCCCGACGGACTTTATTTGTTGGAGTCAGCACGCCAGCCGAGCCGCCGCGCCTACTCCACCGTCACGCTCTTGGCCAGGTTGCGCGGCTTGTCGACATCGGTGCCGCGCGCGCAAGCCGTGTGGTACGCCAGCAGCTGCAGCGGCACCACGTGCAGGATGGGGCTGAGCGGGCCGTAGTGCTCGGGCATGCGGATCACGTGCACGCCGGGGCCGCTGTCGATGCGCACGTCACCGTCGGCAAACACGTACAGCTGGCCGCCGCGGGCGCGCACTTCCTGCATGTTGCTCTTGAGCTTTTCGAGCAGCGCGTCGTTCGGCGCCACGGTCACCACCGGCATCTTGTCGGTGACGAGCGCCAGCGGCCCGTGCTTCAGCTCGCCGGCCGGGTAGGCCTCGGCGTGGATGTAGCTGATCTCCTTGAGCTTGAGCGCACCCTCCAGCGCAATCGGGTAGTGCAGGCCGCGGCCGAGGAACAGCGCGTTGTCCATGCGCGCAAAGTCCTCCGCCCACGAAATGACCTGCGGCTCCAGCGCCAGCACCGCCTGCAGCGCCTTGGGCAGGTGACGCAGCGCCTTCAGGTGCTGGCTTTCAGCCGCCGCATCGAGCCGGCCGCGCTTCTTGGCCAGCGCCAGCGTCAGCAGGTACAGGCCCGCCAGCTGCGTCGTGAAGGCCTTGGTGCTGGCCACGCCGATCTCGACCCCGGCGCGGGTGATGTAGGCCAGCTTGCATTCGCGCACCATCGCACTCGTGGCCACGTTGCAGATGGTCAGCGTGTGCGGCATGCCCAGGCTGCGCGCATGCTTGAGCGCGGCCAGCGTGTCGGCCGTTTCGCCGCTCTGCGTGATGGTGACGACCAGCGTGCGCGGGTCGGGCACGCTGTCGCGGTAGCGGTACTCGCTGGCGATCTCCACCGTCGTCGGGATGCCGGCGATGCTCTCGAGCCAGTAGCGCGCCGTGCTGCCGCTGTAGTAGCTGGTGCCGCAGGCCAGGATGAGCACGCGGTCCACGGCATCGAACACCTCATCGGCACCCTCGCCGAAGAGGTCGGCATCGAAGCCCTGCACGCCTTCGAGCGTGTCGGCCAGCGCACGCGGCTGCTCGAAGATCTCTTTCTGCATGTAGTGGCGGTAGGGGCCGAGCTCGGCCGCGCCGCTGTGCGCGTGCACGGTGCGTGCCGGGCGCTCCACGGCCACGTAGCGGCCCGAGGTGGCATCGAGCCGGCTCACCCACACGCGCCCCATCTGCAGGTCGATCACATCGCCTTCTTCGAGATAGACGATCTGGTTCGTCACGCCGGCCAGCGCCATGGCGTCGCTGGCCAGGAAGTTCTCGCCCTGGCCCTGCCCCACCACCAGCGGGCTGCCCTCGCGCGCGCCGACCACGCGGTGCGGCTCGTCGCGGCAGAACACGGCGATGGCGTAGGCGCCCTTCAGGCGCGGCAGCGCGCGCTGCACGGCGTCGAGCAGGTCGCCGTCGTACAGGCTGTGCACGAGGTGGGCGATGACCTCGGTATCGGTCTGGCTCGAGAAGGCGTAGCCCTTGGCTTGCAGCTCAGTGCGCAGGTCTTCGTGGTTCTCGATGATGCCGTTGTGCACCAGAGCGACCTTGCCGCTGGCCGCTTCCTTGGCATGCGGGCCGGCGCTGAAGTGCGGGTGCGCGTTGTGCACCGCCGGCGCGCCGTGCGTGGCCCAGCGGGTGTGGGCGATGCCGGTGCCGGCGCTGATGCCGTCGGCCGCCGCGTTGCCTTCGAGCTCGGCCACGCGGCTGGTGCTGCGCGCGCGCCGGAGCTCACCACCCTGGTGGACGGCGACACCGCAGCTGTCGTAGCCGCGGTACTCGAGCCGCTTCAGGCCCTCGATGAGGATGGGAACGATGTTGCGGGTGCTGACCGCGCCGACGATGCCGCACATGGAGAACCTCTCGAATTCGGAAAGCGGCGATCGTAGGCGGTACGGATCGCAATGAGTGTGCTCCGTTTGGCTGCAAGTGCAAGCCGATTTCATGCGTGAACTAAGGCAACGGTTTATTGCACTAGATTAGCCTTGGTGAAATAATTGGCTCATGGAACTCGATGCCACCGACCGCCGCCTGCTCGACTTGCTGCAAACCGACGCCGCCTTGTCCAACCAGGAACTCGCCGCCGCCGCCCACACCAGCCCGGCCACGGCGCTGCGGCGGGTGAGGCGGCTGGTGGATGCGGGGGTTATCGAACGCCGGGTGGCCTTGCTGAACCCCGACCGCCTGGGCCACGGCCTCACGGCACTGGTGGAGATCACGCTCGACCGCCAAGGCGCCGAGCACCTGGACGCCTTCGAGCAGCGCATCGCCTCGGACGACGAGGTGCAGCAACTCTGGCGCGTCTCGCCCGGCCCCGACTTCGTGCTCGTGGTGCACTGCGCCGACATGCCCGGCTACCAGGCGCTGGCGCAGCGCCTGTTCACGCAGGACGCGAACGTGCGCAACGTGAAGGCGTACTTTGCGGTGAAGCGCGCGAAGTTCGAGCCGCGGCTGAAGCTGCCGGGGAGCACCCGTTCGGGCTGAGCCTGTCGAAGCCCCTTTCTCCGTTCGGGCTGAGCCTGTCGAAGCCCTGCCTGCGCACCACCGGCCCTTCGACAGGCTCAGGGCGAACGGGGGCCGGCCCTGGCTGCCCTCAAGCTTGGCGCAGCACCGCCAAGCCCTTGAGGTACTCACCCTCGGGGAAGGTCATCGTGGTCGGGTGATCCGGCGCGCCCTGCAGGCGCTGCAGGATGGCCCCGTCCACGCCGGCATCCAGCGCCGCGCCGGCCACGATCTTGTGGAACAGGTCGGCGCTGATGCCGCCGCTGCAGCTGAAGGTGAGCAGCAAGCCACCCGGCGCCAGCAGCTGAAACGCCAGCAGGTTGATGTGCTTGTAGGCGCGCGCCGCCCGCTCCGCATGGGCCGCCGTGGGTGCGAACTTAGGCGGGTCCAGCACGATGGCGTCGAAGCGCTCGCCCGCGTGCAGCGCCTGCTTCAGGAACGCGGGCACATCGGCGTCGTGGCACACGCTGGCCCCGGCGTCGAAGCCGTTGAGCGCGACGTGCTGCTGCACCCGCGCCAGCGCCGGAGCCGAGCTGTCCACGCTCACCACCTGCGTGGCGCCCCCCTGCAGCGCGGCGACCGTGAAGCCGCCGGTGTAGCAGTAGGTGTTGAGCACGCGCTTCAGCCCGAAGTGCCGCACCGCGTGGGCGAGCCAGCCGCGGTTGTCGCGCTGATCGAGGTAGAAGCCGGTCTTGTGGCCTTCGGCCACGTCGAGCGTCAGATGCCAGCCGTGTTCGGTGATGGTGGCCGTCGTGGGGGCGGTCATGTCGCCACCGTTCAGCTCGCCGCCCCGCAGCCAGCCGGTCATGGCCGGCAGGCCTTCGAGCTCGCGCACGCTGGCGTCGCTGCGCTCGTACAGGCGCGTGCAGCCGGTGGCGGCCCGCAGCGCGTCGGCGATCGGCGCCTTCCAGCGCTCGACGCCGGCACTGCCGAACTGGGCCACCAGCAGATCGGCGCCATAGCGGTCGACCACCAGGCCGGGCAGGCCGTCGGCCTCGCCGTGCACCAGGCGCACGCCGCTGCTGGCCACGGCCATGCGCTGGCGCAGCGCCACGGCGCGCTGGATGCGGCGCGCGAACAACGCCGCGTCGATGCGCTCGGCCTCGTCGAAGCTCCAGCAGCGCACGCGGATGCGGCTGGCGGGGCTGAACGCGCCCCAGGCCAGAAAGCGGCCGTCGGCGGACTCGACGCGCACGGTTTCTCCGGGGTCGGCGCGGCCACGCTCGATGGCGCCGTCGAACACCCAGGGGTGGCGGCGGAGCAGCGAGCGCTCCTTGCCTTCGCGCAGGCGGATGGTCTTCATTCAGGCGCCCGGCTCGCCGTCCCAGTAGTCCAGCGACTCGGCCTTGCGGTGGATGAGGATGCGGCCCTTGCTGAAGGCGTTGACCTTGCCCGAGTCCGGGTACTCGCAGACCTCGGGCGCGCGCCGCGTGCTGATCGACAGGTACTTCAGCGGCGCGTCGGAGCTGTTGATGATCTGGTGCGGGTACTCGCCCCCGGCCGGAATGACGATGACGTCGCCGCGAACGATGGGCAGCATCTCGCCGGCCACGCGCAGCGTGCCTGCGCCCTCGAGCATGATGAACATCTCTTCTTCGGCGTGGTGCAGGTGGTAGGGGCAGGCGCGCTTGCCGGGCGGCACGATGTCGACCGAAATGCCCAGGTCGCGCGCCGCGAGGCCGTCGGTGAAGGAGGCACCCACGCTTTCGTACAACGCGCCGCGCATGAACGGCGTCATCGCCGCCGTCTCGTGGTTGCGAATCAACAGGGCACGCAGTTCGTCGGCGCGTGAGGTCGTCATGGCGGGGCTCCCGGCAGTGCAGGCCGCGCATTCTTGCAGCGGACCTCGCACTCCGTTCGGGCTGAGCCTGTCGAAGCCCTCGTGCGGGTCCTCGGGCCCTTCGACAGGCTCAGGGCGAACGGAGCTGGGGCCCTTCGACAGGCTCAGGGCGAACGGAGTTCAGCCACCCCGCATCAAGGCCCCAGAATCCCGCGCCATGGTCCTCAACGCGATCTGGGTCGCCTTCATCCTGATCGGCTTCGCCGTCGCGCTGTTCAAGCTGGCGCAGGGCGACATGACGATCTTCACGAAGATCATGACCGGCCTCTTCGACACCGCGAAGACCGGCTTCGACATCTCGCTCGGGCTGGTGGGCGTGATGTGCCTGTGGCTCGGCATCATGAAGATCGGCGAGCGCGCCGGGATGATCGACCTCTTCGCGCGCGCCATCGCGCCGCTCTTCGAGCGCGTGTTCCCGGGCATCCCGCGCAGCCACCCCGCCGGCGGCAGCATCGTCATGAACATGAGCGCCAACATGCTGGGCCTGGACAACGCCGCCACGCCGCTGGGCCTGAAGGCGATGAAGGAGCTGCAGGAGATCAACCCCGACAAGAGCACCGCCAGCGACCCGATGATCATGTTCCTCGTGCTCAACACGGCGGGCATCACGATCATCCCCACCTCGGTGATCGCCATCCGCCAGAGCATGGCGGCGAGCCAGGGGCTGACCAACTTCAACGCCGCCGACATCTTCCTGCCCACGCTGATCGGCACCTTCATCTCGTTCGCCGCCGGGCTGGTGGCGGTGGCCTGGGTGCAGCGCATCCGGCTGCTGCAGTGGCCGATCCTGCTGTTCTTCGGCGGCTTCGGGGCCTTGATGGGGGTGCTGTACCTCAGCCTGCGCGGGCTGGCGCCGGCGCAGATGAGCTCGACCATCGGGCTCATCGGAAGCCTCGTCATCTTCGGCATCATCGTGCTGTTCGTGGCCGTGGGCGCAGCGCGGCGCATCAACGTCTACGAGGCCTTCGTCGACGGCGCCAAAGAGGGCTTCGGCGTCGCGGTGATGATCATTCCGTACCTCATCGCCATCCTCGTGGCGATCTCGGTGTTCCGCACCACCGGCTGCATGGACTTCATCGTCGGCGGCATCGGCGCCCTCGTCGTGGCGCTCGGCATGAATGCCGACTTCGTGCCCGCGCTGCCCGTGGGCCTGATGAAGACGCTCTCGGGCAGCGGCGCCCGCGGCCTGATGGTGGACGTGATGACGACCTACGGCGTCGACTCGTTCCAGGGCAAGCTGGCGGCCATCATCCAGGGCTCTACCGAGACCACCTTCTACGTGCTGGCGGTGTACTTCGGCAGCGTGAACATCGTGAAGACGCGCTACGCGCTGGCCTGCGGGCTGTTTGCCGATCTGGTGGGCGTGGTCGGGGCCATCCTGGTGGGCTACGCGTTCTTCTACTGACGGCTGTCGTTCATCTATTCTTTTTCTATTCATGTTTTAATTCATGAATGGATGCTGGTGCCTCCTCGCCCACCTCCGCTCACGAAACGGCTGTCCGTGAGCTGCTGGCCCGCGGCCCGCTCACGAGCCGCGCGCTGCAGCAGCAGCTGGGGCTGAGCCAGCCGACGGTGTCGCGCGCGCTGGCAGCGCTGGCGGCACGCGGCGACGAGCTCGTGCGCCTGGGCAACGGGCGCTCTTCTTTCTATTCACTGCGCGACCCCTGGCCCGAACTGCCGACGCTGCCGGTGCGCCGTGTCGACGACGCCGGCCGCGTGCACGAACTCGGCCTGCTGCTGCCGATCAAGCCCGCCGGCTTCGTGTTGCAGGGCGCCGACGGCACGGCCCGCCTCAGCGACGGCCTGCCCTGGTGGCTGGCCGACTTGCGGCCGCAGGGCTTTCTCGGCCGCGCCTTCGCGCAGCAGCACGCCGCGGCGCTGGGCCTGCCCGCGGCGGTGGACGCCTGGACCGACCGGCACGTGCTGCGCGCGCTGGCCGCGCAGGGCTTCGATGGCGTCGGCAACCTGCTGGTGGGCGACACCGCCCGCGACCTGTTCCTGAGCACCGCCGTGCCCGCCGCCCTGCCGCGTGCCGGCCGCGGCGCCGCCTACGCTCGGCGCGCGGCGCAGGCACTGGCGGGTGATGTGCCGGGCTCGTCGGCCGGCGGCGAGCAGCCCAAGTTCACCGCCTACGCCACCACCGCATCGGGCCCGGCCCACGTGATCGTGAAGTTCAGCCTGCCCGAGGCCAACCCGCTCACCGAGCGCTGGCGCGATCTGCTGCTGGCCGAGCATCTGGCGCTGCAGGCCTTGCACGCCGGCGGGGTGGCCGCTGCACGCTCGGAACTCGCCGAGCACGGCACGCAGCGCTTCCTGCAGCTCGAGCGTTTCGACCGCATCGGCCCGCTCGGCCGCCGCGCGCTGCACTCGCTGGGCAGTCTCGACGACGAGTTCACCGGCGACCGCTCCGCCCCCTGGCCCGTGGCGGTGGAGCGGCTGGTGCGGCAGCGCCTGGTGGAGCCCGCCGCGCTGCCCGCGGTGCAGTTGCTCTACGCGTTCGGCGTGCTGATCGCCAACACCGACATGCACATGGGCAACCTCTCGTTCTTCAGCGCCACCGGCCAGGCCTGCACGCTGGCCCCGGCCTACGACATGCTGCCGATGGCGCTGGCGCCCACGGCCGCGGGCGCGCTGCGCGACACGCTGCCAGCGCTGCAGCTGCCCGCCTGCGTGCCGCTGGCCACCTGGCACCCGGCGCTGGCGCTGGCGCGCGACTGGCTCGCGCGGCTGAGCGCGCCGGCACCGCGGCTGTCAGCCGCGCTGTCCCCCTCGTTTTCGCCCGCGCTCGCCGCGCTGCACGCGCGGCTGGACGCCGCCTCGGTTCAGGTCGGCCGGATCGCGCCCTGAACCGGCCGCTGGCGCACCGGCGCCGCACCCGCAAACGCGAAGTCCACTTCCGGCTGCAGCCCGCTGACGATGCGCGCGATGCTCTTGCCCGAGCCGCAGGCGTGTGTCCAGCCCAGCGTGCCGTGGCCCGTGTTCAGGAACAGGTTGGGCAGCTTCGAGCGGCCGATGATCGGCACGTTGCTCGGCGTGGCCGGGCGCAGGCCGGTCCAGAACTGCGCCTGCTCCGCATCGCCCGCGCCCGGGAACAGCTGTTCGACGCGGCGCACGATGGCCTCGCAGCGCACGCGGTTCAGGTCGCGGTCGTAGCCGTTGAACTCGGCCGTGCCGGCGATACGCAGCCGGTTGCCGAGGCGCGAGAACACGAGCTTGTACTCGTCGTCGGTCAGCGAAACCTGGTGCGCCAGGGTCTCGTCCTTCACCGGCATCGTGACCGAGTAGCCCTTGGCCGGGTAGATCGGCAGCCGCAGGCCCAGCGGCGCCGCCAGCAGCGGGCTCAGGCTGCCCATGGCCAGCAGGTAGGCATTGGCGCGGATGCGGCGGAAGCGGCCTTCGGCGTCAGTCGCCTCGACATGGTCGATGGCGCCGCCGGCCACGCGCAGCGCGGTCACGGTGTGGCTCATGCGGAACTGCACGCCGTCGTCGATGCAGCGCTGCACGAGCTGGCGCGCAAACTGGTTGGCGTCGCCCGACTCGTCTTCGGCCGTGTACGTGGCCCCGGCCAGCTGCGGCCGGATGTGCCGCAGCGCCGGCTCGATGGCCACGGCCTCGTCGGCGCTGATCACACGGCGGTCGCAGCCCAGCGCGCGCATCTGCGCCGCCGGGACCTCGGCCCCGTCGAACTCCTTCTGGCTCGTGTAGAAGTGCAGGATGCCCTGCGTGCGCTGGTCGTACTCGAGGCCGCGCTCGCGGCGCAGGGCCTGCAGCGCATCGCGGCTGTAGGTGCCCAGGCGCACGATCTGCTCGATGTTGTGGCGCGTGCGGCCCGGCGTGCACTCGCGCAGGAACTGCAGGCCCCACAGCCACTGCCGCATGTCGGCGCGCAGGCGAAACAGCAGCGGCGCGTCTTCCTTGCCCAGCCACTGCAGCAGCCTCAGCGGCGCGCCCGGGTTGGCCCAGGGCTCGGCGTGGCTCACCGAGATCTGGCCGCCGTTGGCGAAGCTGGTCTCGGCCGCGGGCGTGGCCTGGCGGTCGAGCACCGTCACGTCATGGCCGAGCTGGCGCAGGTAGTAAGCGGAGGTGACGCCGAGCAGCCCGGCGCCGAGGATCACCACGTTCATGGGTTGGCTCCCGTCTCGGCCGTGCCGAGGAAACGCTGCGCCAGCCGCACCCAGAAGGCGCTGCCGACGGCGATGTTGTCGTCGTTGAAGTCGTAGCCCGGGTGGTGGACCATGCAGCCGCCCGGTTGGTCGCCGTTGCCGATCAGCAGGTACGAGCCCGGCACGCGCTCCAGCATGAAGGCAAAGTCCTCGCTGCCGGTGAGCGGCGGGCCCTGCAGCGTCACGCGGTCGGCGCCCACGAGCTCGGTCGCCACCTGGCGCGCGAAGTCGGTTTCGGCGGGGCTGTTCACGAGCACCGCGTAGCCGCTGCGCCAGTCCATCGTGGCCTGCACGCCGAAGCTCTGCGCCTGCGCCTCGGCCAGCGCGCGGACGCGCCGCTCCAGCAGCGCGCGCACGCCGCGGTCGAGCGCGCGCACGCTCAGCTCCAGCGTGGCCGTGGCCGGGATCACGTTGTTGGCCTGCCCCGCGTGCAGCGCGCCCACCGTCACCACCGCGGCCTGCAGCGGATCGACGTTGCGCGACACCACCGTCTGCAGCGCCATCACCAGGCTGGCCGCCGCGACGATGGGGTCGGCCGCGTGCTGCGGCATCGCGCCGTGGCCGCCGGTGCCGTTGATCGTGATCGTGGCGTAGTCCGACGAGGCCATGGCCGCGCCCTCGCGCAGCACGAGATGGCCCTGCGGCACGCCCGGCATGTTGTGCATGGCGAACACGGCGTCGCATGGGAAGCGCTCGAACAGGCCGTCGGCCATCATCCGCAGCGCACCACCGCCGCCTTCTTCGGCCGGCTGGAAGATGAGGTGCAGCGTGCCGTCGAAGGTGGCCTCCTCGGTCAACTGCCGCGCCGCGGCCAGCAGCATCGCGGTGTGGCCGTCGTGGCCGCAGGCGTGCATCAGGCCCGGGCGCTGGCTGGCCCAGGGGCGGCCGCTCTCCTCTTGGATGGGCAGCGCGTCCATGTCGGCGCGCACGCCCAGGCGGCGCGGGCCGGTGCCGCGCACCAGCGTGCCGACGACACCCGTGCCGCCGACGCCGGTCGTCACGGCATAGCCCCAGTCGGCGAGCTTTTGCGCCACCAGGGCCGCGGTGCGGTGCTCCTCGAAGGCCAGCTCGGGGTGCTGGTGCAGATCGCGGCGCAAGGCCACGAACTCGCCGATGCGGGCCTGGAGCGCGTCGAGCAGGTAGGTCATGTCGGCCTCCGGCGCGCGGCGTGGCTTACTGCGGCTGCAGGTTGATCTGCCGGGCGATGGCGCGGTAGCGCGCGGTCTCGGCCTCGAAGAACTTCGCCGAGTCGGCCAGGCTCATCGGCGCCGCCGCCAGCTGCGTCTGCGCTGCCAGCGCGCTGCGCACGGCCGGGTCCTGCAGCGTCTTGCCGATGGCGGCGTGCAGGCGCTGCACCACGTCTTCGGGCGTACTCCTGGGCACCATGAAGCCGGTCCAGATCTTGTACGAGAAGTTCTTCAGCGCCTGGCCTTCGCTCACCGTGGGCAGGTTCTTCAGCAGCTCCGAACGCTGCGCGCCGAGCTGCGCGATCACCTTCAGCCGGCCCTGCTCGGCCAGCGCGCCCATCGAGGCGCTGTACACGAGCACGGCGAAGTCCACCTGGCCGCCGGCGATGTCCTGCAGCAGCGGCGCGTTGCCCTTGTACGGCACGTGCGCCAACTGGATGCCAGCCTGCGCCTGCTCGAGGATCAAGTGGTACAGCGAGCCGATGCCCACGCTGCCGTAGGTCAAGGGCTTGGCTGCCGACTTGCGCGCCAGCGCCACCAGCTCGTCGACGCTGTTCACGCCCAGGTCCTTGCGCGTGACGAACACCATCACCGCGTCGGCCACCGGGTGCACGAGGCGGAAGTCCTCGGGCTTGAGCTTGACCGCGGCATTGGCCAGCGGCGAAAGGATCACTTCGTTGGGCGAGCCCTGGAACACGTACTGGCCATCGGCCGGCGCGGCCAGCACCTTCTGCGCACCCAGCGCGCCGGCCACGCCGCCGAGGTTCTCGACCAGCACCTGCTGGCCCAGCGCCTGGCCCAAGGGCGTGTTGAAGATGCGCGCGATGGCGTCCGACGGACCACCCGCCGGGTACGGGACCATCAGGTTCACGGGCTTGCCGGACGCGCCCTGGGCGAAGGCGGCGGCACTGGCGGCCAGCAGGCCGGCGAAGACGAACAGGCGGCGAAGCGATTGGGGCAGCAGCATGGCGGGCACTCCGGGTGTGGGCGCCGAGGCGGCGCGGTTGGGGACCTCGGAGCGAACTGTCGGCGGCGCGTGGCTGTGCGTCCAATGCATTGTTCTTTGACTTACGATGAGTCGAACTCATGCATTGGGAGCCTGCGCCATGACGCTCGTCCAGTTGCGCCACCTGCTGTCGCTGGCCCGCACGGGCTCGTTCAGCCGCTCGGCCGCGGCGCTGTTCATCACGCAGCCGGCGCTCAGCCGCAGCATCGGCGCGCTCGAGGCCGAGCTCGGCCAGCGCCTCTTTGACCGCATCGGCCGCCAGAGCGAGCTCACGCCCTTCGGCCGCGAGATGGTGGCGCGCGCCGACGAGCTGGTGCTGGCTGCCGACGACCTGCGCGAACGCGCGCGCCGCCTCGGCCGCGCACGCGGCGCCGAGGGCGGCGGCGAGGCCGGCCTGCTGCGCGTGGGCCTGGGCTCGGGCCCGGGCGCGATGCTGATGACGCCGCTGCTGTTGCGCTGTGCGCAGCAGCACCCGCAGCTGCAGCTGCAGGTGGCGCGCGCCGCCACCGAGCAGCTGGTGCAGGCGCTGCGCGAGCGCACGCTCGACGCGCTGGTGGTGGACGCCCGCTCGCTGCGCCCCTCGCCCGACCTCGACACGCGCGACCTGCACGAGATGCGCGGCGCCTTCCTCGTGCGCCGCGGCCACCCGCTGGCGCGCCGCCGCACGCCGGCCGACCTGGCGGCGCTGCGCCAGTACCCGATCGCCAGCACGCCGCTGTCGGACGAGGTGGCCCGCGTGCTGGTGGAGCGCTACGGCCCGCAGGCCCACCCCGACGTGCTCGTCACGCTGCGCTGCGACGAGCTGCCCAGCCTGGTGGAGGTGGCGCGCCGCAGCGACGCGGTTCTGCTGGCCATCCGCGCCGCAGCGCCCGATCTCGTGCCACTGCGCGTGGCGCCGGCGCTGGCGGCCACGGCGCGCTTCGGCCTCGTCACGCTGCGCCGCCGCACCGAGCCGCCGGGGCTGCAGACGCTGCGCGCGCTGATGCGCGAGTGCCTGGTGGACCCGGCGGCCTGATCAAGCCGCGGAGCCCGCTGCCGGTCAGCCCACTTTGGGCTTGGCCTTCGCCCGCGGGTGCGCCGCGTCGTACACCTTGGCCAGGTGCTGGAAGTCGAGCTTGGTGTAGACCTGCGTGGTGCTGATGCTGGCGTGGCCCAGCAGCTCCTGCACCGCCCGCAGGTCGCCGCTGCTCTGCAGCAGGTGGCTGGCGTAGCTGTGGCGCAGCATGTGCGGGTGCACCTTCGTGGGCAGCCCGGCCTGCTGCGCCTGCTGCGCCAGCCGCAGCCGCAGCTGGTTGGGGCTCAGGCGCGTGCCGCGCTGGCTGACGAAGAGCGCGCGCTCCCCGGCCGCGGCCAGCGCCGGCCGCTGCGCCAGCCAGGCCTGCAGCGCAGCGACCGCGGCCGCGCCCACCGGCACGCTGCGGCGCTTGCTGCCCTTGCCGAGCACGTGCGCAGTGGCGCCGTCGCGGTCTTGCAGGTCGAGCCAGCCGGCGGCCTGCGGGCCCCCTTGCACATCGAGCCCGAGCAGCTCGCCGATGCGCAGGCCGGCGCCATAGAGCAGCTCGCCGATGGCGTGGTCGCGCGCGGCCAGCGCCGCCGCGTGCGGCCCCTCGCCGGCCAGGCCCGGGTGGGCTGCCAGCACCACGGCCTGCTGCACGCTCAGCGCCTTGGGCAGCGGCTTGGGCGCCTTCGGCGGGCGCAAGCCGTCCACCGGGTTGGCGGCCACCTGGCCGTGCTGGCCCCACCAGCGGTACAGGCCGCGCCAGGCCGCCAGGGCGATGGCGATGCTGCGCGGCGCCAGGCCGGCTGAGCGCAGCTGCACGACGAAGCCGCGCAGGTGGTGCACCTCGGCGCGCTGCAGCGTCACGCCTACGGCGGCAGCCAGGCGCTCCAGCCGCACCAGCGCCTCGGCGTACATGGCCAGCGTGCGCTCGGCCAGCCGCCGCTGCACGGCCAGGTGCTGCAGGAAGGCCTGCAGCTCGGGCGATGACGGCGTGGCCATCGCGCGCGGCGGGGCCTCAGGGCGCCGGAGCGGGCGCGGCCGGCGCCACGAAGGGCGCGCGCAGCCGCGACAGCGAGGCGCTGGCGACTTCGCCGATGCGCATCAGGAAGTCGGTGCCCATGTCGGCGGCGTAGCGCGTGGGGTCGGGCGAGGCCAGCACGAGCAGGCCGAAGCAGTGCTCGCCCTGGCGCAGTGGCAGCATCGCCAGCGACGCCACCGTGGCGCCGTCGTCGAGCCAGCGCACGGCCTCGAAGCCGCTGTTGGCGCCGCAGTAGGGCAGGCTCAGGCTGGCGGCGAAGGTCTTGGCGTCGTCGCTCGCGCCCTGTGCCCAGGGCTCGCCGGCGAACTCGGGCGCCAGGCCCCACAGGCGCAGGCCGGCCTGCGGAATGAGGAACTCGTGCTTCAGCGTCTCCACCAGGCGCGCCGGCAGCATCGCGGCGTCGGTGGTCAGCAGCAGCCGCCGCGTCGTGCGGTGGATGCGGTCGGCGATGGTGAGGTTCTCCTGGCCGTGGCGGATCATCTCGACGATGCGCATCTCCAGGCCCTTGATGCGCTCGCGCAGCATCTCCATCTGCCGCTCCTGCAGCGAGACGGCCCGCTGCCCGTGCGGGCTGGTGAGCGTGATGCTGGCCATGAGCTCGGCGTGGCGCTCGAAGAAGGCCGGGTTGTGGGCCAGGTACTGCGCGATGTCGGCTTCGGTGATGCCGGCGATCGGGCCACCAAGCTCAGGGGTCTGGGTCACAGTTCGATCTCTCCTCGGTAGACGGTCTCGGCAGGGCCGGTCATGAACACGGAATCGGCGGCGCCGCCGGCCCAGCGGATGCGCAGCGCGCCGCCGCGCGTGTGCACCTCGACGTCGCCGTCGAGCCAGCCCAGGCGAATGCCCGCCACCACGGCGGCGCAGGCGCCGGTGCCGCAGGCCAGCGTCTCGCCCGCGTCGCGCTCGTGCACGCGCAACTTCACTTCGCGGCGCGACACCACTTGCAGGAAACCCACGTTCACCTGGTTCGGGAAACGCGGATGCCGCTCCACCAAGGGCCCGATCTGCGCCACCGGCGCGCTGGCCACGTCGTCCACGCGCGTGACGGCGTGCGGGTTGCCCATCGACAGCACGGCCCAGCGCCAGGGGTCCACGCCTTCGAGCGGCCAGCGCTCGAAGCCGCCCTCGAGGCGCGCGGTGAGTGCACCCGGGTCGAACGGAATCTCCTCGTGGGCGAACACCGGGCGGCTCATGTCCACGGTGACGCGGCCGTCGTCCTCGAGCACCAGCTCGAGGACCTGGTTGACGGTGGCCACGCGCACCCGCCGCTCGGTGGTGAGACCCTGCTCGTGCACGAAGCGCAGGAAGCAGCGCGCGCCGTTGCCGCAGTGCTCGACCTCGTTGCCGCTGGCGCCATTGAAGATGCGGTAGCGGAACTGGATGCCGGCCTGCGCGGCGGCGGCGTCGGCCGCCTCGACGGCCAGGATCTGGTCGGCGCCGACGCCGAAGCGGCGGTCGCCCAGGTGGCGCAACTGCTCGCGGCTCAGCGCCAGCGGCGCCTGCGTGGCGTCGAGCACGACGAAGTCGTTGCCCGCGCCCTGCATCTTGGTGAAGGCCAGCTTGGTGTGCGCCATGAAGGCGCGATTATCCCGACCGGGCCGGCGCAGTGAAGGCTCAGTGACGACTCAGCGACGGCGCAGCGCCGCCCCCAGCAGCGCCAGGCCGCCGAGCATGGTCAGCACGGTGGGCGCCTCGGGCACCTCGACGACCATGAACTCCAGCGCGTAGTTCGCGACGCCGGCGCCGGTTTCCTGCACCCACAGGCTGTAGCTGCCGGCGGGCAGCGGCACCGTGAAGCCGCTGGAATCGGCGGCCGAGTTCGACATCGTGTCGAACAGGTCGGTGCCGATCTGGTCGGGCCCGAACAGCGTCCAGCCCAGCAGACCGGCGGCGCTGAAGGTGTCGGGTGACAGCGTGACCTGGTTGCCGGCCTGCAGCCCGATGAAGGCACCTGCACCAGGCAGGGCGGTGGTGCCCGGCAGCACCATCAGCGCCTGCAGCGCGTAGCCGGCGGGCACGGTGAAGTGCAGGTAGTCGCGGTCGACGACACCGCCGGTGCGGCCGGTAGTGCCGAGCAGCTGGTTGCTGCCGGCCACGAAGGCCGCGAAGCTGGGCGCCAGGCCGTTGCCGGAGAGATCGCCGTTCACGGACTCATCCCAGGCCACCGCGGCCTGGGCCGTGCCCGCTGCCGCCAGGGCGAGGGCGGCTGCCAGGGCGAGGGCGGAAGTCTTGAGGACAGGGCGGTTCAGGCTCATCGGTTCACTCCTGGGTCACATTTTTGTCGTACCGAAGATGATGCGGCCAGTGGCGCGTGCCCGCCAGAGTGCGAATGCGGGGGTGCGCGAGGGCGGAATCAGTCGTAGATCAGTCGTAAAGCGACGCCGCGCCGGGCGGCCGGGCCTTGAAGCGCTTGTGCACCCACAGGTACTGGGCCGGCCGCTCGCGGATGGCGCCTTCGATGAAGCGGTTCATGGCTGCCGCGTCGGCCTCGGCGTCGTCGGTGGGCCAGTCGGTCCAGGGTTCGCCGAAGATCACGCGCCAGCCCTGCCCGCCGGGCAGCATCTCGGCCACCACCGGCTGCACCGCCAGCCCCAGGCTGCGCGCCAGGCGGCTGGGCGCCAGCAGCGTGGCCGCCGGCTGGCCGAAGAAGGGCACGAACGCGGCGCCGCCGAGGCCGAAGTCCATGTCGGGCGCGTTGAAGAACACCTGCCCGCGCCGGATGCCGCGCACGATGGCGCGCGCGCCCTCGTCGCGCTTGAGGAACTCGGCCAGGCCGAAACGGCCGCGGCCGCGCAGCAGCGCCGCGTCGAAGACGGCGTTGCTCTGCGGCGTGTACACATCCAGAACCATGCGGCGCTGGAAGAGCTGCGTCGCCGCACCGGCCACCTCGAGCGCCAGGAAGTGCGGCACCAGCCACATCACCGGCCCGTCATGGCGCTCGGCGAAGCCGACATCGCCTTCCACCCGGATGAGCCGCCGAAGCCGCTCCGCCGGCGCATGCCACAGCAGCCCGCGCTCGAGCAGGCTGCGCGCCAGCAGCGCAAAGTGTTCGCGCACCAGCGCCTCGCGCGCGGCCGCATCGAGCTCCGGCAGGCACAGCGCCACGTTGGCCAGCGCCACCCGGCGGCGACTGCCCGCCAGGCGGTGCAGCAGCCGGCCCACGGCGCGGCCCAGCGCCGCCTGCAGGCCCAGGGGCAGCAGGTGCAGCAACCACACCAGCGCGAGCAACGCCCGCGCCCCCAGCCGGCCCATCAAGGCGCTGCCTCCGGCGGCCGCGGCTGCTTGAAGCGGTGGTAACCCCAGAGGTACTGCGACGGCGCGCGCGCAATCTGCCACTGCATCGCGCGATTCAGCACGGTGGCGGCGGCCAGCGTCCAGGCCTGCTCGTCGCCGCCCGCAGGCCAGGGCGGCGGCAGCGGCTCGGGCAGCGGGGCGAGGTGGATGTCGTAGCCGCCGCCCTGGGGCCGGCGCGTCACGGTGATGATCAGCAGCTCGCAGCCGGTCTGCAGGGCCAGCCGCGCGGCCAGCGTCATGGTGTAGGCCGGCTCGCCGTAGAACGGCGCCCACACGCCCATGCCGGCCGGCGGCACCTGGTCGGGCAGCATGCCCAGGGTCTGGCCGGCCTTCAGCGCGCGCATCAGCTGGCGCACGCCCGACACATTGGCCGGGGCCGTGAGCAGGCCCGGGCGGCTGCGCGACCGTTCCATCATGCCGCGCAGCCAGGGCTGGCGCGCCGGGCGGTACAGCGCCGTCATCGGCTGCTGGGCGCCCCAGCGCTCGGCGTAGGCCTGCGCCGCCACCTCGAAGCTGCCGAGGTGCGCCGTCAGCAGCATCAGGCCGCGGCCGCGGGCCAGTGCGGCGTCGACAAGCGCCTCGCCCTGCCACGACACCGGCTCGGCCAGGGCCTCGTCGTGCGGGCGCAGCCACAGCCGGGGCAGCTCCATCACCATCTTGCCGGCCTCGGCCACCGAGCGCCGGCGGTCGGCCTCGCCCACGCCGGCGCGGCGGGCGTTGGCCACCAGGCGCCTGCGGTACACCGGCGAGCCGATGTACGCCAGCCAGCCCAGCAGCGCACCGGCAGCGTGCAGATGCCGCAATCGGCGGCGGGCGAGCCAGGCAAGGAAGGTGGGCAGCACAGGGGCGGTGGTTATCATCGCCGGATCGCCGAGTTAAAGGACAACTTGCGGGGCGATCAGCGGGGCCGAAGGA
Source organism: Rubrivivax sp. (assembly GCA_020248945.1). Lineage (GTDB taxonomy): Bacteria > Pseudomonadota > Gammaproteobacteria > Burkholderiales > Burkholderiaceae_C > Rubrivivax. The sequence goes on along the minus strand of JADCGQ010000040.1, from coordinate 151,872 downwards.
TACCGAGGCGCCGCAGGGTGTGGTCAGGGCAGCATGCCGTGGCCGGCCAACCAAAACCGCTAAAGCGTTCGCCGCGGGCAGCAGTCTCTGAGCAGCGACGACGCAGTTTCACAGACCCTCTTTCACAGGAGCCCCACCGTGGCGAGCGATTTCCTCTTTACCTCCGAGTCCGTTTCCGAAGGCCACCCCGACAAGGTCGCCGACCAGATCTCGGACGCCATCCTCGACGCCATCTTCAAGCAGGACCCGCGCTCGCGCGTGGCCGCCGAGACGCTCACCAACACCGGCCTCGTGGTGCTGGCGGGTGAGATCACCACCAACGCGCACGTCGACTACATCCAGGTCGCGCGCGACACCATCAAGCGCATCGGCTACGACAACACCGAGTACGGCATCGACTACAAGGGCTGCGCGGTGATGGTCTGCTACGACAAGCAGTCCAACGACATCGCCCAGGGCGTGGACCACGCCAGTGACGACCACCTGAACACCGGCGCCGGCGACCAGGGCCTGATGTTCGGCTACGCCTGCGACGAGACGCCCGAGCTGATGCCCGCGCCGATCTACTACGCCCACCGGCTGGTGGAGCGCCAGGCCGAGCTGCGCAAGAGCGGCAAGCTGCCCTTCCTGCGCCCCGACGCCAAGAGCCAGGTGACGATGCGCTACGTCGACGGCAAGCCGCACAGCATCGACACCGTGGTGCTGTCCACCCAGCACAGCCCCGACCAGAGCGAGACGGCCACCCGGCTCAAGCCCAGCTTCTACGAGGCGGTGATCGAGGAGATCATCAAGCCGGTGCTGCCGGCGCAGTGGCTGCAGAACACGCGCTACCTGGTCAACCCGACGGGGCGTTTCGTCATCGGCGGCCCGCAGGGCGATTGCGGCCTGACGGGCCGCAAGATCATCGTCGACACCTACGGCGGCGCCTGCCCGCACGGCGGCGGCGCCTTCAGCGGCAAGGACCCGAGCAAGGTCGACCGCTCGGCCGCCTATGCCGCCCGCTACGTGGCCAAGAACGTGGTCGCGGCCGGATTGGCCAAGCAGTGCCAGGTGCAGGTGGCCTATGCCATTGGCGTGGCCAAGCCGATGAACGTGACCGTCTACACCGAGGGCACGGGCAAGATCCCCGACGAGAAGATCGCCGAGCTGGTGCAGCAGCACTTCGACCTGCGCCCCAAGGGCATCATCCAGATGCTCGACCTGCTGCGCCCGATCTACGAAAAGACCGCGGCCTACGGGCACTTCGGGCGCGAGGAGCCGGAGTTCAGCTGGGAGCGCACCGACAAGGCGGCTGCGCTGCGCGCGGCAGCGAGCCTGTAAGCCGGGCTGGCGAGCGGCCGCCCGCTCATTCACAAGAGAAGACCTGGGGTCCGTGCGGCTTCCGCACGGACACCCCGGAAGCGTCGAGGGCAAGGCGGCGCCGATGGCCCGACGAGCTGCACGCGGTGCCTTGAACCTGCCCGCGGCTCTCGGCTTCACCCGGCCGCGGCGGACCATCTTGCAGCGGCTCCAGGGCCAGGGGATCGACCCCGTGCCAATGGGTCTGCCCTGCGGGCGCTCCCATCACCAGGGCCAGGATGAAGCGGGCGTGGATGCGCCATTGACGCGCGGACCCGCACACGGTGCCGCTTGGGGCGTGCAGTTGCAGGCCTTCGCCACCCGGTGCGTCTTGGACGAAGCCCACGCTGGACAGGGCCGCCTGCAGGCCCAGGCCCACGGACTTGCCGTAGGCCTCCTTCAGGGTCCACAGGCGCAGCAGCCGTTCGCGTGTGCAGCCCGGCTCGGCGGTGACCCAGGCTTGTTCCAAGGGCGTCAGCACGCGCCGCACCGAGCGCAACTCGATGGCGCGGTCGGCCGGCTCGACATCGACACCGATCACGCGCTGAGTAGACACCGCGCAGACCACGCAGCCCGCCGTGTGCGACAAGCTGAAGTGCAACGCCGCAGCATCCGCCGGTTGCACGATCCAGGGCCGGCCGTGCGCATCGGCCTCGAAACGCCAGTCCTGGGCGGCCACGCCCCGGCACCAGGACAGCGCCTGCCGCAACAGCACGCGCGCGGCCACGAAGGCCCGGCCCGGAGGTCCCTCGCCCAGGCGCGCCGCCCGGGCCTTTTCCTCGGGCGCCAGCAGCGCCAGCGCAGCGGGCGCGACCGGGGGCGAGTCGCCCACCCACACATGCACGCTGCCGTCAGTGGCCACAGCGGCAGTCAGTGGCCACAGCGGCCGTCAGCCGCGCAGCGAACGGGGCAAGGTCAGCGTGGCCACGAAGCCCGAGCCCTCGCCGTTGGCCACCGTGATGTCGCCGCCATGGGCCCGGATGAGGTTGCGCGCGATCGTCAGGCCCAGACCGGTGCCGCCATGGTCGCGGCTGCGCGAGGCCTCGACGCGGAAGAACGGGTCGAACAGCTGGTCCAACAGCTCCGGTGGCACGCCAGGCCCCGGGTCGACCACCTTGATGCAGGCACCAGCGGCATCCTCGGACAGCAGCACGCGTGCCCGGCCGCCGAACTTGACGGCATTGTTGATGAGATTGAGCAGGGCTCGCTCCATCGCACGCAGCGCGCCGACGTAGGGCCGCTCGATGCGGCCCTCGACCCGCACGTCTTGGCCCAGGTCGGCCACCTGGTCGGCCAGCGATTCGGCCAGGGCCGTCAGATCGATCGGCACCCGGGCCTCGCGCAGCTGCGAGCTGCGCGCATACTCCAGGCCCTCGCGAACCATGGAGGACATCGCGTCGAGGTCGCTGGCGAACCTCCGGCGCAGGTTCTCGTCATCGATCAGGTCGGCACGCAGTCGCAGCCGCGTGATCGGCGTCTGCAGATCGTGAGAGATCGACGAGACGATCTGCGTGCGCTCGTCGATCTGGCGCCGAATGCGCACCTGCATCTGGTTGAACACGCGCGCGACCTCACGCACTTCGGTGGGGCCGGTCACTTGCAGCAAGGGGTTCTGGATGTCCTGGCCAAAGGCCCGGGCGGCCGTGAAGAACCCGTTCAACGGGTGCATCAACATGCGAACCACAGCCCAGGCCACCAGGCCCGCCGTCAGCAGCAGCACGCCCGCGTAGGCCGCCTGCCAGGCCATTGTGGTGGAGGGCAAGGGGTCGGCCGCCACCATGTGCAGGGCCTGACCGCCGCCCAGGGGCAGCTCGAGCGTGGGCACGTCGTCGAGCCAGACCCAGCGGACGTCGTCACGCTGCACCAACCCGGCGACCTGCGTTCGCACGGGTTCGAGCGCGGGCAGGACACCGGGACGAACGGTTTCGTTCGGGTGCGCCACAGGGCCGATGTCCATCCTGTAGAAGCCGCGGTCCAGGGCCTTGAGCCAGGTCTCGCGCCCGGCCGGCGTGGCGCCCTGCAGCAGCTTGTGCGCGAGCGCCGCGTCCTTGCTCATGAACGAGAGCATGCTGGCCCGGATCTGCTGCTCCTTCAAGTGGGAGATCACGCCGAAGCCCAGGGTCTGCATCAGCAGCAAGCCGGCCACGATCACGAGCCAGCTTCGCATGAGCAGTGATCGCCAGGGCCGATCCCGCAGCAGCCTCAGCCAGACGGAGTGCAGCGAAATCACGGGCTCTCAGGCCAGCGCCGTGACGCCCTTGGCGAACACATAGCCTTCATTGCGCACGGTGCGAATGTAGACCGCGTCGGTGGCGTTGTCCCCCAGCAGCCGCCGCAGCCGGCTGATGCGCAGGTCGATGGAACGGTCGATGTAGACGCGCTCGCTGCCCATCAGGCGGTTCATGAGCTGGTCGCGCGAGATCACGCGGCCGGGCTGCTCGACAAAAGACGCCAGCAGGCTGTACTCCGCCCCGGCCAGACGCGTGACCGTGCCGCTGGCATCGACCAGGCAGCGCTCGATGCGGTCGAGCCGCCAGTCGCCGAAGGCGAGGTAGCGCGCCGCGGCGGCATTGCGCCCGGCGCCCGAGGTCCCGCTCGCTCGCCTGAGCACGGCGCGGATGCGCGCGAGCAACTCGCGCGGCGCGAAGGGCTTGGTGAGGTAGTCGTCGGCGCCAAGCTCCAAGCCGATGATGCGGTCGAGTTCTTCGTTGCGCGCGCTGAGCATAACGATCGGAATCGGCGTTTCGGTGTTCTCGCGCAGCCGCCGGCTCAGGGTGATGCCGTCTTCACCAGGCAGCATGAGGTCGAGGATGATCAGGTCGTAAGGGCGTTCACTGAGGGCGCGGAACATCTGCTTGCCGTCAGCCACCGTGGTCACGGTGAGACCGTACTTTCCGAGATAAGCCGCCACGAGTTCCAGGATTTCGTGGTCGTCGTCGACCATCAGTATGTGGTGACTCATTTCGTCCAGCTCTTGCGGGAGAAGTTCTGTGGACGTCATCACGATAGCGCACTTGCGTTGAATGAAAGTGGGGGTTGACACATCGGGCCGCTAGACGAGCGCTTCAAGCGGCTCGGGATGGCCCAGGAAGTCGCGCGGGCTGGCGGTCTTGCCGTAGGCGCCGGACTGGAACACCACCACGAGGTCGCCCTCCTCGGCCGGTGCCAGCGGCGCCTTGTCGGCCAGGACGTCCATGGGCGTGCAAAGCGGCCCGCAGACGCTGGCCACTTCGGTGGCCGGCGCTGAGCGGTTGACGGCCACCGGGTAGTTCTTGCGCACGACCTGGCCGAAGTGACCCGAGGCCGCCAGGTGCTGGTGCATGCCGCCGTCGACCATCAGAAAGGTCTGGCCGCGCGAGACCTTGCGCTCGGTGACGCGGCACACGTACAGGCCGGCCTCGGCCACGAGGTAGCGACCGAGCTCGATGACCAGGTGCGCCTGCGGCGCCTCGCGCGCGAGCTCGCCTGCCAGGGCGGCCAGGTTGTTCAGCACGGGGGCCAGGGACAGCGGGGCTTCGCCGGCGTGGTAGGGAATGCCGAAGCCCCCGCCCAGGTTGAGCGAGCGCAATGGGCTGCCCGCCTTGGCCGCCCACTGCAGCGCCAGCTCGAAGCTTCGCTGCTGCGCCTCGACGATGGCCTCGGATCGCAGGTTCTGCGAGCCGGCATAGAGATGGAAACCCTCGAACGCCAGGCCCAGCACGCCGATCTCCGCCAGCAGGGCCGGCACGCGCTCGGCATCGACGCCGAAGGGCCGCGCCCCGCCCGACATCTTCATGCCCGAGGCCTTCAGCTCGAAGGGCAGGTTGGCGCGGATGGCCACCCGCGCCGGATGGCCAGCGGCGTCGCTGAGGTCGGCCAGCAAGCGCAGCTCGCGGGCCGACTCGACGTTGACCAGCACACCCGCGGCATGCGCGCGACGCAGCTCCTCCAGCCGCTTGGCCGGCCCGGCAAAGCTGATGCGCGCCGCCGACATGCCGCTGTCCAGCGCGGTGCGCAGCTCGCCCGCGGAGGCGACGTCCAGGCCGTCGACCCAGCGTGCCATCTGCGCCACCAGCGCCGGCATCGGGTTGGCCTTGATGGCGTAGTGCAGATGCACGCGCTCGGGCAGGGCCTGGCGCAGCGAACGCACGCGCTGACCAATGCGCTCGCGGTCGTACAGGTAGCAGGGCGTGCCGCCGACACTGTCGACCACCCGCGACAGCGCCATGCCACCGACCACGAACTCGCCCGCCGCGTCGCGCGGCCAGGTGCTGGCGACCGTGGGCAGCTGGGCCAAGACGGCGGCGGTCATGCCGGCACCTGCTCGAGGTCGCGGGCTGCGGCAGCCGTGGCCGCCATGCGCTCGTCGGCCAGGCGCTTGCGGTCGATCTTGCCGTTGCCGTTGCGCGGCAGGGGCTGCTGGCTCAAGTCGATGCGCGCGGGAATCATGTGTGCAGGCAGCGAACGCAGCAGCGCGCGCTGGAGTTCGGCGCGTGCATCGGCCCGGCCCGGTGCCGCCACCATCACCAGCGCCACGACCTGGCCGCGCCGCTCGTCGGGCAGCCCGAAAGCCGCCACTTCGGAGGCCAGGCCGGTGGCGTAGACGGCGTCTTCCACCTCCACCGGGCTGATGCGGTAGCCCGAGGACTTGATCATCTCGTCCTTGCGGCCGATGAAGTACAGGTAGCCCTCGGCATCGCGGCGCACGGTGTCTCCGGAGAAGACCGCCATTTCCGGCATCACGTAACCCGCTTCGCGCCCCGGCAGGGCACGAAAGCGCTCGGCCGTGCGCACGACATCGCCCCAGTAGCCCAGCGCCACGGTGGAACCGCGGTGCACGAGCTCGCCCGGCTCGTCGACGTCGCAAGGCGTGCCGTCGGGCCGCAGCACCAGGATCTCCTGGTTCGGAATGGCACGACCGATGGAGTCGGGGCGGTACTCGGCCTGCTGCGGCGGCAGGTAGGTCGAGCGGAAGGCCTCGGTCAGCCCGTACATCAGGTAGGGACGCGACAGGGGTACGTGGCTTCGCAGCCGCTGCAGCGTCTCCAGCGGCATCTTGCCGCCGGTGTTGGCAAAGTAGCGCAGATGCTCGGCCACGGCGGCGGGCCAGGCGAGTTCGGCCAACTGGATGTACAGCGGCGGCACCGCCGTCAGGCCGGTGATGCGCTCCTGCACCATGGTGCGCAGCACCTCGCCTGGCGTGAGGTAGTCCAGCAGCACGACCGAGGCGCCCACGGCAAATGCCGTGGTCAGCTGCGAGAAGCCCGCATCGAAGGACAAGGGCAGCACCGCCAGCAGGCGGTCGCCGGCATGGTTCTCCAGGTAGCTCGACACGCTCATCGCACCGCTGACCAGATTCCGATGGCTGACCATCACGCCCTTGGGCTTGCCGGTGCTGCCCGAGGTGTACAGGATGGCGGCCAGGTCGTTGTCGGTGGGCGTCTCGCGGCACGAGGCGCCCTCGACGCCGAAGTCGCGCCAGGGCGTGACCCGGCCCTCGCCAGCGTCGCCGCGGCCGGCCAGCACCACTTCGCGCACGCTCGGGCACTGCGGCAGCACGCCGCGCAGCGAGGCCAGCCGCTCGGGTGAGGTCACGAGCAGCTGCACGCCGCAGTCCTGCAGGATGTGCGCCACCTGCGCCGGCTTGAGCACCGGGTTGATGGGCACGAACACGACTCCGGCGCGGCTGCAGCCGAAGGAGGCGATCACGGCCTCGAATCCTTTCGAGAGGTAGATGCCGACACGCTGGCCGGCCGCGACGCCACGCGTCAACACGCCGCAAGCGAAGCGTTCGACCTGCTGCTGCAGTTCGGCGTACTGCAGTTGCTGGCCGGCGTGACGCAGGGCAACTGCTTCGGGGCTGCGCGAACGGGAAAGCTCGAGCAGATGGTGCAAGAGGCGAGGCGTGGACATGGCTTTCCTTTCAGCAAGAGGGGCGATAGGGGTGGCGGGGTGCGCGGGCATGACTGAAAACCCTCGAGCCCTCAGGACAGGGCCTCGGCCAGATCGGCGACCGGGCTCGTGGTGGCGCCGGCGGGCTGGGCAGGGGCACGGCTGCGACACAGCGCCGACCAGGCGCTCACCAGCAGCCGCGACAGTGCGTAGCCGCGCTTGAACAGCAAGCCGTCGACATAGCCATGGGCGGCGGCCACTTGCAGCGAGTCGCGTGCGATGCGCATGCTCGACTCGGCCACCAGCGAGGGATTGGCCGCGGGCGCGGCGCTGGCCTCGCCGGGTGCCACCGGCAGCACGGCGCACTGCAGAACCAGCGACAGGGTCTGCTGCGTCAAGGCGAGGTCGGCCAGCCGCAGGGCCACGGCCTGGTGCTGGGCGATGGGCTTGCCGGCCGAGACGCGCTGACGAGCATAGGCAAAGGCCTCGACCACGAGCTGTTGGGCCAGACCGTCGATCAGACCGAGCAGCAAGGCCGACTGGGCCTGGACAAACGCCGTCCAGGCGCCGCGCGGCAGATCGGCCACCGTTGGCGCGGTGGCCGGGTCCAGCACGTCCGCGCTCCAGCGCAGCAGGCGGCCCTGCGGCATGCCGATCGGGCGCGTGCACTCCGTCGGGGCCACCGGCAGGCCATGCAGGCCGCGCCCGCTGGCCGATGGCCACAGCACATGCGCCGGCAGCGGCTCGTCGGCCAGGGGCCACCAGGCGTGATGGACCTGCGCCGCGCTGTCGGGCAGCGCGACGATGCCTTCCGGCAAGGCCGTCCCCAGCAAGGCGCGCGGCGCGTCGGCCAGGCCAGACCAGACCACATCCACCCCGGCCGGCACCAGGGCACGCGCCAGCAGGAAGAGGTGGTGCGCAGCCTGGCCCTCCTCCTGCCACAGCGGCATCAGCTCGGCCACGCCGAGCCCACGCAGCCGGGCCGCCGCGCTGGCGGCTGCCGTCGGCTTGGCGGCCAACGCCGTGGCCAGCGTGCGCGCGGCCTGCAGCATCGGCTCGAACTCGGGGTCGGAATTGAAGTGGACGCAGGCCAGGTCGCCGGCAGCACGGTCATCGGGCTTCATGGGGCAGTGCTCCTGTCGATGAGACTTGAAGGGGCTGCAGCACTCAATGCATCACCGGCGCATGGGCGCGGGCGATCATCAGCCGCTGCATGTCGCCAGTGCCTTCGAGGATGTCGAAGCCCTTGGCGTCGCGATAGAACTTCTCGAACAAGTGCCCACGCTGCGTCGCCTGCAACGGGAACATCTGCGCCACGCGGTGCGCAACCTCCATCGCCAGGGTCGAGGCATGGGCCTTGGCCATCGAGGCGTCGGTGGACACGCGCTGGCCTTCGTCGAAACGCCAGGCCGCGCGCAGCGCCAGCAGCTGCGAGGCGTGGACGCGGGCACGCAGCAGCTCCAGTTCGTCCTGCGCGGCTTCGAAGGCGGCCGCGCCCAGATCGGCCTCGCCACGGTCCAGCGCGTGCTGAGCCGCATCGATGACGCCCCGGCTGCTGCCGTTGATGCCGGCGGCCAGCGCCGGACGCATGTAGTCCCAGGCGTTCTGGGCGCCGGCGAAGGCGTCGATGAAGGGCCCGCGCTTGCCGTCATGCCCGAGCATGGCCGTGGCCGGCAGGCGCACCTCGTCGAACGACAGCGCCGCCAACTGGCTCGCGCGCAGCCCCAGCATGTCTTCGCAGCGGTCGACGGTGAAACCCGGCATGCCCCGTTCGACCATGAAGGCCCGGATGCCGAAGCGACCCTTGCTGGGGTCGATGCTGGCAAACACCACCACCACGTCAGCCCGGCGGCCGCCCGTGATGAAGCACTTGTTGCCACTCAGCACGTAGTCGTCGCCCTCGCGTCGCGCCACCGTGCGCATGGCCGTCGCGTCGGAGCCGCCCTGAGGCTCGGTGATGGCGAAGGAACCCCACACCGGACGCTGCTGGCCGACGAAGCGGCCGAAGAAGGCCTTGCGCTGCGCCTCGGTGCCCAGCGCGTTGACCGGCGGCATCGCCAGGCCGGGGCCGGGCATGGCCATCGGCAAGGCAGCGCAGATGCGCCCGACGATCTCGAACACCACCGCACGCCGCAGCGCGGTGGCCGTCAGCGCCAGGCCACCGTAGGCGGTGGGCATGTTCATGCGGTTGAGCGCCTCGACCGGCCGCCCGTCCCAGAACGAAGGGTCGATGTCACCGGCCGCATCGGCACGGTGAACCCACTGCGGCAGGTGATGCAGCAGGTCCTCGACCGTACGCCAGCTCTCGGGATCTTCCTGCCGGATACGCCCCAGCAGCGCGTCGGTGGCCAGTTTCATCGCCGCACTCCCGATTCAGGCGGCCACGGCGGCGGCGGTCTGGCCGCTGCGCCACTTGCACAGCAGTGCGTCGACGTCGATGCCCTCGATCGTCATGCCCGTGTACACGCCGTTGCGCACGGCCACGCCGGCGAAGCTGACGTCGTCGAACACGGAACCTTCCAGCGTCACCTGCTGAAAGCGGCAGTTGGCCAGGCGCACGTCATTGAAGCGGCTGTCGCCGAGGTTGGCGTCACGCGCATCGAGGGTGTGTTCGCAATCGGCAAGCTTGATGGTGCTCATGAGAGTTCTCCGTTTGAAAAGGTGAGGTTCAGGGTTGGCCGGCCGGGGCCGGTGCTTGCGGCGCGAGCCGCATCTGGGAGTGGCAGCGAGCCAGCACGGCAATGGCGGTGAGCGCGAAGCCGAGCAGCAAGCCCCACCAGAGTCCGACGGCACCCGCGCCCAGGCCCAGTGAGAACAGGGCCTGGCCGCCGACGCCGAAGACGAGGTAGCCGATGGCGGCCTGGACCAGCGGCGCGCGGGTCTGACCCAGGCCGCGCAGCACCGCCGCGCCGATGACGATCAAGGTCTGCAGCAGCAACACTGCGCCGGCCAGCGGCATGAACTGGCGCAGCATCGAGCGCGCGGTCTCATCCAGCGCCGAGGGCGCCATGAACACCGAGCCCAGCGGCACGGCGGCAGCCGCAAAGGCCATGGCCACCACGGCGCCCCAGCCCAGGCCGAGCACCAGCGCCGCCCGCGCTGAGGCATTGCGCGCCGCTGCGTTGCCCTGCGCATGCTGGATCGACACCGCCTGCACGGCAGCCTGAGAGATGCCCAGCGGCACGATCAGCGCCACCGTCAACCACAGCAGCACCACCGAGTGCACCGGCAATGCCTCGGGCCAGAAGCGGCCCATCGCCAGGCTGCTGCTGAGCGTGCACAGGCTGTCCAGCAGAACCACCGCGCCCACGGGCCAACCCACCGACCACATCCGCGCCAGGGCAGCGCCGAACGGCGTGACCTCACCAGCGTGGCCGCCCAGAGCCAGGCCCGGCACGCGGCGCATCGCCCATGCGGCGGCGGCCAGCATCAGCCACTGCACCAGGGCCACCACCAGCAGCAGCTGCCGCGCCAGGGCATCGCCGTCGACGGCCCCAGGCGCCAGCAGCAGGGCCGCGCCGATGCCCAGAACCGAGCCGACGGTTGCCAGAATGCCGACGAACCCGGCCCTGCCGCTGAGCGATGCGTGGATGCGGAACACCACCAGCGGCAGCGCCGGCAACACGCCGACCGCGGCCACCAGGCCCAGCCACTGGGCCGGCTGGGCCAGGGCCGGCTCGATCGCCAAGGCCTTGAGCACCGGCCCGACGAGCGCGCTCACCGCGGCCGCCAGCAGCGCCGTCGCCACGGCCACCAAGGCTCCGGCCCGCATCGAAGCGTGGTAATCGGCCGTGTCGCTTCTTCCCAGTGCCCTTCCGCCCAGGTAGTACAGCACCTGAAGGAAGCTGGAGGCTGCGACGAACAGCGTCATGTTGATCGAGGTCACCAGCGAGTAGCTGGCGAAGGCCATGTCGTCGCGCCGCGCAATCAAGCCGGCCAGCACCAGGCTCATCAGCAGCGGCGCGAGCTGGGCCAGCGAGAGCTTGGCACTGATGGCCGCCAGCGGCCGCCACAGGCGCGGTGCGTCCGCCGGATGGGCGACGGCGCTCGGCTCGACCCGGGGTGTTGCAGTCACGGCCGCCGGGTTGGGCTGTGCCAACGTGCTTGAGGCGCTCAAGGTTGCGCTGCTGTTCATTCAGTTCTCCACCGGCGCACACACGCGCCACAAGGACATGCCAACGCCTCCGCCCAGTGAGGCGCCCCAGCACAGCACCAGCGTGCCGTGCAGCCAGGCGCCAGCGCGACTGCGTGCGAGCGCCTGCCCCAGAAGCGCGGGGGCCGCAGCGGCGCAGAGGTAGCCCTCGTCCGGCGCCGGCGCCAGCGACTCGGCTCCGAGGGCTCCCAATCGCTCGCGAAGCCGGGCGTCGATGCCGCGCTCGCGCACCGGTGCGAGGCCCGATTCCAGCCAGACGCCCAGGTCTGCGGCTTCGACGCCGAGTTCGCTCAAGCCAACCGCCAGCGTCGCGCTGGCGGCTTCAAACAGCGCCTCCTGGTCCACGAGCGGCGCGGCCACACCCTCGCGCTCGCGCACAAACGGGTCGAAGCTGGACTGCCGCGCACCGACGAACTGCAACCCAGGCTGCTCGGTGCGCACCAGCCACAGGGCGGTGGCGCCGTCGCCCAGGGGCGCCAGCGTGTCCCAGTGCCGCGGCAGCGGCAAGGGCCAGGCATCGGCGGCCAGCAGCAAGGCGGCCTCGCCGTCGGCCGTCAGCATCGCCTCCGCGACTTCGGCCGCCGCCGCCAGGGTGGCCCCTTGCAACTGCGCCAGGCCAAAGTGCGGCACGGCGGAGAAGCCATGTGAGGCTGCCAGGCCGGACAAGGTCGAGCGAAAGAAGTGGTCATCCACCGACGCCGTGCCGTACAAGGCCAGCTTGCAGCGCCTCAGCGTCGGCGCGTCCAGGCCTGCCAGCAGCTCGCGCAGCGCGGCCTCGGCCAGCTCGCCCTGGCTTGCGGCCCCGGCATCGCTGAACCTGACGGCAGCCAACGCCGCAGGCGTGGCTTCGCAAACCGCATGCGGGTGGCAGGCCACCTCGCCGAACATGATTTCGGCCAGGCCGCGCTGCTGCTGCTCACGCGGCGTGGCACTGCCCGACCAAACCGCGAGCGCGCGTTCGCGCCAGCGGCCCAGCGCGGTGTGAGCCACGGGCTGCGCGCTGGCCGAGTGCACCAGCGTCAGCGGCGCTGGCGCGGCGGGCAGGGGACTGTTCATCTCAGTCCGCCCCGCTGAGCTTGCGCTGCGAGAACTCCACCAGCGTGCCGAAGCGGCCAAAGAGCTCGGCCGACAAATCGTCGACGTCGATCGTGATGTCGAAGGTCATCTCCAGCTGCGTCAGCAGCTCGACGACATTGAGCGACTCCAGACCCAGTTCATAGAGGTTGGTCTCGTCGTTGATCACGGTGGCGGTCGGGTCGAGCTTGAGCACGTCGATGACGATGCGGCGCAACGTGTCGGCCAGCTCGATCGTGGTGGGGGTCTCGCGATTGATGAGGTCTTGCACGTGGTCTCTCCTGGAAGGGGTTGAAAGGGCGGGTGGTGGGGGTCAGACCGGTTCGACCTCGAGGGCCTTGTTGAAGCGCTGCGTCAGCTCGACACGACGCTCGTCGAAGTGCCCGCGGTCGCGGGCCACGAAGACGAAGCTGCCGACGAAGTCGGTGCAGTGCGCAGCCGCGGCGATGAAGCCCCCCGGCTCGTGATCGATGGTCACGGCGCGGATCCAGTCGTCACCGAAGTCAATGGCGGCGGGCACGCGGCGAAGGAAGCCGGAGCGCGGCAGCCGAAAGCCGATTAGCCCGGCCAGCGTGTCCGGCGCCGGCTGGCTTGGCGGCATGACGCGCTCGCCAAAGCCGGCTTCGAGCAGCAGCGCGGCCCGCGCGAAGTTCACGCCGTACTGCGCCTCGATCATGCCGACGATGCCGCCACCGCCCGGACGGGCCGCGATCTCGCAGAACACGATCTCGCCCTCGGCGGTGACGAAGCACTCCATGTGGGTGACGCCATCGACCAGGCCCAGCACCTCGATGACGCGGTCCGACATGGCCTGCAGCCGCCGCTTGAGATCGTCTTCGTCAAGCATCACGCTGACGAAGGGCGAGCCGCTGGCGAAGTCGATGTTGGCCATGCCGGGCAGGTAGGGCGCGGCCGCGGTCAGCAGCGGCACCCCGCGGTGGACGACGGCGTTGACGTGGTAGAGCACGCCGTCGACGAACTCCTCGGCTTCGAAGCCCTGCGCGTCGGCATGCGCGGCGTACCAGTCCTGCAGCTCGACCGGCCCGTCGATGAAGCTGACCTCGCGCGAGCCCAGCCCGTCGTTGGGCTTGACGACGATGCGGCCGTGCCGGTGCAGCAGCCGCAACACCGCCGGGCGGTCGCCGGCGTCCACGAACTCGGGCACCCGCACACCGGCCACGCCGAGCAGGCGCTTCATCGTCGGCTTGTCACGGAAGCGCGCCGCCTCTTGCGTGTGCAGGCCGTTGATGCCCAGCCGCTGGCGCAGCGCCGCGGCCAGGTCCATGACCTTCTCGTCGAGCACGCCGATGGCGTGCAGGGGATCGGCGGCGTGCAGCGCGGCGACGCGCTGCTCGATCTGAGCCGTGTCGCTCCAGCGCACGCGCTCGACGCGGACGTGCTCGCCCGATTGGGCAAACGCCGGGGCGTTGATGTCGTTGGTGTACACGGTGAGGCGGCAAGGGATGTCGCCAAGCACCGAGCGGCCGGCCAGGTCGAAGAACCCGTGGGCGTTGCCGCGGGCGAGGACGAGCATGTGCTTCATGGTGTGGTCTCCAAGGGCCGGCACGAAGGCGCGGCGGAACTGCGTGGGTGGGAAGCCGCGGACGGGCGGCGCGACTGCGGGACTGCTTGAACGCCCAGCCAGCCGGTGGCGTGCTGGCGTGCGCTGGCATGGCATCTCAGGCGCATCGCACCGGCGTGGCCGGCCGACGACGCCGTCCAGACCAAGACGTCGATGTCGCGGCCCAGGGCCACGGCGGCTTCGACGGCTTGGGCCAGCGCAAAGACGGGGGACGCCGACGACAGGTGGCCCGGCGTCTGCGCCACCGGCGCGCGTTCGCGCGGCAGGCCCAGGCGCAGCGCCAGCTGCTCCGTGAGCCTGGCGCTGTAGCCGTCGCCGAAGAGCCAGGGCCCGTCGACATGGTCAGCCTCGTCGGCGCCGAGCAAGGGCCGCAGCACGGCTTCGGCATGTTGCAACAGCGCCTCGTTGAGCCTGGGTGCGGCGGCCGTCCAGGGATCCAGCGCCGGGGCCTGGGTGTCGACACGCAGCGCCTGCAGCGTCGCAACATCGGCGCCGGCGCCCTGAGCCGGGCCCACCAGCAGCGCCGCTGCGGCATCGCCGTAGGTCACGAAGCCCGGCACATGCCGCACAAAGGGCGCCACCCACTTGTCGGCAGCGCTCACGCACACCAGGGCCTGCGGACCGGCCTGCGCGAGGTCCATGGCAGCCAGGCGCAACACCGTGGGCAGGCCGGCCGTGCCGAGCTGGCCGATGGTGGCCGTGCGCGTGGCGTGGCGGAAGTGCTCGTGCTCAATGCGCAGGCAGGTCGAGCCGAGGATCTGCTGGTCGAGCGTGCACTGCGTGTGCAGGATCGAGCGCACGCGGTCGGCCGCGCCGCCGCTGTCGAGCAAGACCCGGCGCACGGCCTCGGCGGCGAGATCGGCGACGCGCTCCTCGGCCGCGGCGGTGGGCGTGGCGTACGCTGGGCAGGGCATCAGGAACACACCACGGGGCACGGTGGGCGGGCGCGAGCGCTTGCCGGCGGGGTCGTACAGGTGGCGGTAGGCACCGTTGACCTGCGGCCCAAGCAGGCTGTGCTGGTCGGCGATCTCTGGCAGGCAGGTGGCCAGGGCACGCAAGCCGAGCATCATGCGAACTCCTCGACCGCCAAGAGCGGCGCCAGGACCTCGGCCACGGCAGGCAGCGGCGGCGCCAGCAGCGCCGGCGGTGGCAGCAAGGTCAGCGCCGCGTACGCGCCGACGTTGGACTGACCGCAGGCCACCACGGCCCCGCCCCGCGCCAGGTGCGCCAGGCCGGCGTCGACCAGGTTGACGGCCAGGTCGGCGCAGCAGGCATGGCCGCGGGCGCCCACGTTGTCGACGAAGAAGCGGCTTTCGGGCAGCTGCAGCGCCTGCGCGATGCGGCTCCAGTACTCACGGTCGGCGTTGATCGGCAGGAAGCAGGCCACGTCCTGCAGCGCCAGCCCCGAGGCTTGGCTGTGCTGCTGGAACAGCTGCTTGGTGTGCAGCCAGGTGTAGCGGCCGATGGCGGCGACGTTGGCCGGCGTCGTCGGGCCGTCGTGAAGGCGCGCGAAGTTGCGCAGACTCGCGGCACCCACCAGGGCTTTCAGCGGCAACCCGGTGTCGGCGCGCGCCAGCAGGATGGCCGAGCCTCCATCGCTCTGCACACCCCCGTTTTGGCGCAACCGGTGCTTGGCGTTGCCGAACACGCGATCGGCGGTGACCACCAGCGCACAGGCCGGGCTGTCGTCGGCCTGCAGCAGCTCGACGGCTCGAGCCACGGCCTGGATCACCGACGCGCAGGCGACCTGGCAGATGCCGAAGGCCAGCGCAGGCCGCAGGCCGTAGCGACCCACGAGCTCGGCCAGGATCGAGCTTGGCGGTGCCGGCATGCTGAAGGTCTCGGTGTGCGCGTGCACGAGGTAGCGCACCCGCGGCTGCCACTGCGCCGCCGGCAGCTCGAAGCGGTCGATGGCCGCGGCGATGAGTTCGGCGTCGGAGTTCTCCGGCCCTTCGTGGAACCAGAGGCAGCCATTCGCAAGCAGCGCTTGCACACGGCTCGGTGCCACCTGCTGCTCTGCCGCCCAGGCCACCAGGTTCTGGGCCGGACCGGGCAGCTGGTAAGCCACCTCGGCGACGCCGACGGCATGTTCAGACATGGCAAGGCTCCTCTTGTGAGGGCGTGGCGGCGGCCTCCGATCGCAGGTCGTCCAGACAGCGCCCGGACTCCGCGCGCACCGCGCCGAAGCGTTCGGCGAACTCGGCACGCGTGATGTCGAACAGCAGCCGGTCGCGGCGCTGGCCGCCGCTGAGATGGCGGGCGCGCTGGCGCCCTGTCTCCCGCATGCCCAGCCGCTGGTGCATGGCGATGGAGAACTGGTTGCCCTCCACGACCCAGGAGCCGATGACCTCGCGCCCGAGGTCGACGAAGCCGTTGGCCAGCATCAGCAGGAATGACGCCACCGAGACGTTGCCCGGGCTCTGCGCAAAGCAGCCGCGCACGCCCCAGATGTCGGCCGAGCCCATCTGGTTGCTGACGTCGCCCAGGCAGACCAGGCCCAGCGGCTCGGTGCTGCCGGGCAGTCGCAGCAGCCGCGTGAAGCTGCGCGAGCCGGTGAGCAGCAGGTACAGCTCGCGCACCTGCAGCTGCTGCCGGCCGCCGCCGAGGTCCAGCCAGGGCCGCACCTTCTCATCGTCGAACCAGCGGTGGACGGTGGCCGCCTGATCGGCCTGAAGGGGAACCAGCTCGATCCACGGCAAGGTCGTGCCGGGGATGCGCGCAATGTCGTTGAAGTTCATGGAGTCACTCCTGCAAAGCCAGGGCCAGTGCGCCAAAGGCGCCACCGATGCCGCTGGCGAAGACCAGCTGCGGACCACGCCGGACCAGCGCACCCGAATCGGCCAGGTTGATGGCCGCGTCGGAGCCGAAGACATGGCCGATGCGGGCGAAGTTGCGCGTGAACAGCCGCTCACGCGGAATGCGCAGCGTGTCCATGGCCTGCAGCCAGGACGGCAGGTTCACGTTGTGCGGCAGCACCTGCTGGAACTCCAACGGCTGCACCCGCGCGCTTCTGGCCAGGCGCCTCACCACCGAGACCAGCGACCACAGGTAGTTGTCGTTGGCTTCGTAGCTGCCGTCGGCACGGATGCCCTCGACCGAGCGGGCGTCGTTGTAGGTCTCGACCGCGAGCAGCCGGCACGGCGCATCGCGCGTGACCAGCAGGGCCGAGGCGCCGTCACTGTGCACTCCGGCGTCGCCGATGGCGCGCAGGTCCTCGCGCAGGATGGTGTCGACACCGACCACCAGCGCCCGCTGCCAGCGCGTGCGCCGCGCAAACAGGGCCTGCAGGACCCGCAGCGCGTGCAGCTCCGACACGCACTGCTGCTGCGCCACCGAAAAGGTCCAGGCCCGTTGCAGCCTCAGCGCGCTGCGCAGGCTGCCGGCCAGGGTGAAGGGCATGGGCAGCGTGTTGCAGGGCGAGGTCTGGCAGACCACGAGGGCATCGATCGACGCCGGGTCGACGTCTTCGCGATCGAGCAGTCGCTGCACCGCGGCCACGCCCAGGCCGAGCAGGGTTTCGCCGCGGGCGCGGTGCAGGTTGGCCACGCCGTTGTCGACCAGCGCCTGGAGCCGGCTCGTGCTCAGCTGCTGCTCATCGGCCCACTCGGCCAGCGGCCGCTGCTCGCGGCCCAGCACGTAGTCACTGGCGGCGATGCCGATCATGAGCAGACCTCCTCGTGCTGCGGCAAGCCGGCCCAGTCCGCTGCCAGCGCCTGCCACGGCAGCCCTGCGGCACGCAGCGCAAAGGGCAGCCGGTCCACGCCCCACCAGCGCTCGCGGCCGAGCACGAAGAAGGGCAGGCCGAAGACCCCGTGCCGATGCGCCTGGCCCAGCGCAGCCAAGGTGGCAGCGTCGGTCTCGGGGCTGTCCAGCGTCTGGGTCACCTCCGTCAGGCCGAGCCCTCGGCACAAGCCCTTCACGACGCTCGGGTCGGTGATGTCCAGGCCGTGCTCCCAGCGCGCGGCGAACAGCACCGTGCGCAAGGTCGCCGCCTGCGTGGGCCGTGCGGCCAGGCAGGCCCGGTGAGCCGTTTCCCACTGCGGATTCGGGCCGTCGACCGGCCAGCGCAGCGTGCAGCCCAGTCGCGACGCGGTGCGCTTGAGATCGCCCAGGATGTACAGATGCCGTTCGCGCGACATCGGGCGGTACAGGACGTCGCCGCCACGCGAGCGCAGCGAGCTCAGCGTGTCGGCCCGCGGCTCCCAGTAGGGGACCCAGTCGATCTGCGACAAGGCGTCTGCGTCGAGGTGGCGCGAGAGCAGCCGCTGGGCCAACCAGGCATAGGGGCTGCGCAGGCCGAAGTAGAAGATCAGGCGGGCAGACATTCGGGGCTTTCGGTGGTGGTGGTGGTCAGGCGCGAGGGCGGACTTGCAGCACCGGCCTGCTCGCGCAGCAGCAGCGCAAGGCGCGCCGGGCTCTCGTGCATCGGGTGATGGCCGCAACCCGCCCACTCGTGAAAGGTGGCCGACGGCAGCCCGGCGGCCGCCAGGCGCAGATCGGAACAGCTCTGCCGCACCAGGTCGCCGTCTTGCGCACCCACCAGCACCTGCAGCGGCAGCCTCAGGCGCGTCGGGTCGGCGTGACGGGTCTTCAGGAACAGGCGCATCAGTTCGATCACGGCGTCAGGCATGCAGCGCGCGCTCAGCCGCCGCGCCAGGCCGTCCACCAGGGTGGGAGACGGCAGCGCCGGCCCGAGCCGCGCCCTCAGGCCCTCGGACAGGCGCTGCGGCACGTTGTGGGCAAAACGATTGAGCTCGTCCCACTCGATGGCTCGATGGCGGCCGCAGAAGAAGGGCGCCAGCAGGGAAAGGGCATCGATCTGGGGCTGCGGCGTCGTCAGCGCCCAGTCCAACAGCACGAGCGCGCCGAACGAGTGGCCGACGCAGAGTGCCGGCCGCACGGGGCACAGCGCCAGCGCCGTGCGCCACCACTCGGTGGCCGGCATCACATGGGGCCAGTGCACGCCGTCCAGCCCCGACCACGGCATCTCGGCCACCCACACGTGCAACTGCGGCAACAGCGGCAACAGCGGCAGCCAGGTGGCGCCGGAGTCGACCATGCCATGCACCAGCACGACGTGGGGGGCATCGCTGCCGGGGTCGTCGAACGCGCTTTGCACCTGCTTCAGGCTGACGCGACAGCCGTCGATGCGGCGCTCGAATCCGGCGGCTGCGCGCGGTGTCGGGCGGGGAGCGAGGGGCCGGGTCATGACCATCTCACTGCAGTCCTGCGCCCGCGCCGCGACGCACGAGCGCACAGCCGACCTGGCCTTCGCTGGTGAGGGCCACGAGCAGCCCCACGCCGGCCGGCGCCAGGGCCAGCGCGCCGGCCAGACGCAGGCTCTCCGATGCGGCGTGGCTGTGACCACAACGCAGCTGCACCGTGGGTGGCACCGTGGTGACGGTGTCGCCGATGCCGGCCAGGCGCCGTGCAGCAGTTTCGAGCTCGCCCAGTGGGCCGCTGGCGTGGCGCGGCGCCCACCAGGCCAGCGCGGCCGCGTCCAGCCCGGCCTGCTGCAGGGCGCGGCCGATTTCAGCGGCCAGGGCCTGCGTCAGCGCATCGGGGTCCACGTCGTGCCGCCCCGGCCGCGGCGGCACTGTGCGAACGCGCACGGCCAGCAACTCGCCCATGGGCTCGGCCTGCGAGGTCGCGGGGGCCGCGTCCTGGCGCTCCAGCGCAAACACCGCCGCGCCCTCGCCCACTGGCGTGCCGGGCTCGGCCGTCCGAACGTGGGCCCAGGCGCCGAAGTCGCTGTACTCCTCCACAGCGCCGGCCAGCAGCCTTTGGGCGTGGCCGGTGCGCAGCATGCGGCTGGCGTACTGCAGCGCGGCCAGGCCCGAGAGCTCGCCCGCACACACGGTGCTGTTGACGCCCTTCAGGCCATGCCAGATGGCGCACTGCCCGGCCGAGCAGTTCATCACCGTGTTCGGGAACTGCATCGGGCTGACCATGTGCGGCGTGGCCGTGTAGGTGCTGCGCACGAAGTCGGCAATGCTGCGCATGCCACCGGCCATGCTGCCCAGCACGACGCCCGTGGCGCGGCGGCGCGCCAACGCGGCGGCATCGTCGGCATCAGCCCCGGACTGCAACGCCAGCTGGCAGGCGACGACGGCCATTTGCGTGCTGCGGTCGAGCGCGTTCACGCCCTTGGTCCCGAGCCAGTGGCGGGCATCGAAGTCGGCAAGCCAGCGCGCGGGGGCCTCGGGCCAGGCGACGTGGCTGTAAGGGACACCTTCGGCGCCGGCTTCGCGCTGCGGACCCGCCGGCGACTTCAGCGCGGCCGAGAAGGCCTCGAAACCGACACCGATCGGCGAGACCACGCCAATGGCGCGAATCGTCAGGGCGGCGTTCATGCCATCACCTCGTCGGCGGTGCGGCGCGCATGGCCCAGGATCAGGATGGCGTTGTTGCCGCCGAACGCAAAGCCGTGGTTCTCCACCACGTCCAGCCGCGCCGGGCGCGCGACATTGGGGACGCAGTCGATCTCGCACTGCGGGTCGGGCGAGCGGAAGTTCACGGTCGGTGGCATGAAGCTGTCCTCGAGACCGATGACGCAGGCGATGGCACCCATCGCGCTGGCCGCACCCATGCTGTGGCCGAGCATGGACTTGATCGAACTGGTCGGCGGTGCCGCGGCGCCGAACACGTCGCGAATGGCGCCGACCTCGACGACGTCGTTGGTGCGCGTGCCCGTGCCATGGGCGCAGATGTAGTCCACCTGCCCGGCCGCGATGCCGCTGCGCTGGTGCGCCAGGCGGATGCACTGGGCGATGCTGTCGCGATCGGGCGCCGTCATGTGGCTGGCATCGCAATTGGTGCCGTAGCCCAGCACCTCGGCATGGATGACCGCACCGCGCTGGCGGGCGTGCTCCAGCGACTCCAGCACCAGAACGGCAGCGCCTTCGCCGGTGAGGATGCCGCGGCGATCGGCATCGAACGGCCGGCAGACATCGGGGGTGATGGCGCCGATGCGGAAGAAGCCCGAATAGGTCTTGCGGCAGACCGAGTCCACGCCACCGCAAAGCATGACCTCGGCCTCCCCTTCCTGGATGGCGTCGGTGGCGTTGCCGATGGCGTAGTTGCCGGCGGCACAGGCCGAGGCCTGCACCTGGGCTTCGCCCGTCAGCCCGAGCTCGGCCGCCACGGCCAAGGGAATGCGGTGTGCCGGCGCCTGCGCCCAGCGCGCCGCCGGCACGCTGGAGGCACCGGCCAGCATGGAGCGGCGCACGATGTCGTCGATGACCTGGGCCTCGCCGTTGGTCGAACCCAGCACCACGCCGGCGCCGCTGGCGGCCAGCTCCGCACGGTCCAGGCCCGCATGCTGCACCGCCTCGCGCGCTGCCAGCACGGCCAGTGCGGCGCTGCGCCCCATGCGCGTGATGAGTTCGTCGTACTCAGCCTGCCGTCCGGCGAGGTCGAGCACCTCGGTGGCGTGCGCGTAGGGATAGCCGGTGGTGTCAAAGGCCTGGATCGGCGTCACCTGGCAGCGCCCTTCGCGCAGCGCCTGGGCAAAAGCCTCGCGGCCGATGCCGACGTTGCTGACGACACCGATGCCGGTGACCACAACGCGCCTTCGTGCGGACTTCATGTCCCGCTCCTTCAGGCCGTGGCGACGACCGAATCGGCCAGGACGTCAAGCACGCTGTTCAGAGAGATCATGCGCGCGAGCTGAGCCTGGTCGATGGTGAGACCGAGCGCGGACTCCAGACGCGACAGGATCTCGATGATGCGCAGCGAGTCGGCGTCGAGATCGAGCACGAAGTTCGTATCGCCCTGGACCAGCTCGGGGTCGACTTCGAGCACTTCGGCCACGATGGCGCGGACGATCTGGGACTGTTCAATGTGGGACATCACTTCTCTCCTGGGGTTGCTGTGTGGGAAGGGATCCGAAAGGCGGTGCCGGCGACGGCGCGGTCACTCCGGAACCGGCTCGGGTTCAGCCGCCGCCACCGCGGTGGCGGCGGTCTGCACGGTGGCAGGGCTGGCGTGCAGCGCACCCGGGCTGCGCAGCGCGATCAGCACTTCGTTGACGACCGCGACGAGCCGGCTGCCGACGCGTGTGACCCCGCCGACGAGGGCGGTGTCGCCAAGCCGGCGCAGCACGCGCAGTTCGTGGCGCAGCACGTCACCGGGTGCGGCCGGAGCGTGGAACTCGACCGAGCGCACGCCACCCAGCAGCATCACCTGGTGGTGAATGCGCGACTCGTCGCCCACGAGCAGGCCACTGGCCTGCACCAGCGACTCCAGCACCAGCACGTCGGGGTACTGCAGCCGCTCGGCGGCCACGCGCGGAGGCAGAGCCGCAAAGCAGGGCTCGTTCAGCGAGATCAGCTTGTGCGCCAGCAGCCATTGCCCGCCTGGCTCACCATGGGCCTCGTCGACCAGCAGGATCGGACTGCGGTGAGCCAGCCGGCTGGCGATGCGGGCGGCATCCCAGTGGCGCCAGCCTGCATCGGGCTCGGGCGCTGGCGTCAGCGCCGGCTGCACCGCCGCAGCGCGCTCGTACTCGAGCTTGAAACGCGCGACCAGCGTCTCGTCGCGCGCCAGGCTGACCTGCCAGCGCCGGCCGCCTTCGTGGCTGTCGATGCAGTGCGCCATCAGCCGCAAGACTTGGCCCGGGCCCACGCTGTGCATCAGGCGCAGGTCGAGCACGCGACGCACGCGCGGCGCGCCACCGGCCAGCGCCAGCGCCTGCAGCGCCGCCTCGACCAGATAGACACCCGGAACGAGCGGGTTGCCTGGGTAGTGGCCGCCGAAGACCGGACTGCTGGCCGGCAGCATGAGCTCGGCCTGCCATTGCAGGGCGGCGGGCGGCGCGACCCGGACCAGATTCGCCTGAGGCGTGGGGCGATTCAAGGCGTTCACAGCACCAGCCCTCCGTCGATGCCCAGCACCTGACCCGTGATGTAGCTGGCGCCGTCTCCCAGCAGGAAGGCCACGCCCTTGGCCACCTCGTCCGGCTGGCCGATGCGCTGCTGCGCGACGCTGCTGAGCAAACGATCCAGCCGCGTGGCGCCGAGCGCGGCCGTCATGTCGGTGGCGATCAGGCCCGGCGCGACGACGTTGACGCGCACCCCATGCGGCCCCAACTCCTTGGCCATGCTGCGCGACAGACCGATGATCCCGGCCTTGGAGGCGGCGTAGTTGGCCTGGCCGACATTGCCGTACACGCCCGACACCGACGACAGGTTGACGATGGCGCCGCGCTTGCGCTTGAGCATGCCGAAGCCGGCGGCACGGCAGACGTTGAAGGTGCCGCTCAGGTTGGTGTCCAGCACCGTCTGCCACTCGTCGTGGTTCATCAGCACCAGCGGCTTGTCGCGCGTGATGCCGGCGGAGTTGACGACCGCCTCGATCGGGCCGAGGCCACGCTCCGTGGCTGAGACCCAGGCACTGACGGCGGCGCCGTCGGCGACGTCGCAGCGCGTCGCCACGGCGCGGCGGCCGAGTGCTTCGATCTGCTGCACCAGGCCTGCCGCGGCGGCCTCGTCGTTGCGCCAGCAGAACGCGACGTCATAGCCGCATTCGGCCAGCGTCAAGGCGATTGCACGCCCGATGCCGCGCGATGCGCCGCTGATCAAGGCCAGTTTGGGGGTCATGGGTTCGCTCCTGGGAAGTGGTTGTTGGAATGCGCCTGCGCGGGGCTTCAGAAGGCGCAGGACAGCTGCAGCGACCCGTAGCGCTTGAGGCTGCTGCTGCCGTACTCGGTGTCGGGTGCGCCCTGCAGGGCGCCAACCTGGGCGCTGAGCGCCCAGCGCCCGCCCAGGCCCTGGCTGGCGCGGAGTTGCCAGGTGCGGCTGTGGTCGAAGGTGTTGAGCTGCACGAAGGCCGAGAGATCCAGATCGGCCACACCGAACGGCTGGCGCCAGGCGGCGCGGAAGAAGGCGTTGGCACGCACCAGCGGCTCCTGCTGCGCCACGCGCTCGCGGGCCAGCGCGCCGAGCCGGATCTGGGTGGCGGCATCCGTCGCGCGGCGCCACTCGTCCCAGTCCGAGCGCGACAAGGCATCGCCCGTGTGCTGCCACTCCAGCGTCAGCTCGATGCCGGCCGGCAGCGTCAAAGTGCCGCCCACGGCCGCGCGGGCACGCCAGAGCGGGCTGCTTGCAGCGCTGGTCGCAGCGGGGCCTGCCAGCGCCGGGCGGCGGCCGAACGCCACCTCGGTGTGGAACACGAGGGCGTCGCTGGCGAGCCAGGTGGCGTTGGCGCCGAGCTGCACACGCTCGCCTTCGCGGCGAAACAGCTGCAGGTCCAGGCTCACGCGCTCAGCCAGGCGCGGCGCCCAGCGCAGCAGGCCCGCGGCGTGGCCATTCGTGCGTTCCACCGCCAGTGAATAGGCGCCGTCGTCGTCGCTGTGGCGCGCGGTCAGGCGCGGCGCCAACGCCAGGGTCCAGGCGCCCTGCTCGCCCAGCCACTGGCCGCGCAGCATGAACACGCCCAGGCGTTCCAGCCTCAGCGAGCCCGGGTCCTGCGAGGTCGAAGACCGAACGGCGCGGGTCTTGAAGAAGTCGCCCGGGTTGTAGCCGCTGCCGGCGCCCAGGCGCCAGTTGATGCGGCCGAGGTCGACAAAACCGGTGCTGCCGGCGTCACGCAGTGCGTGGCTGACCCAGGCCTCACGCAGCGAGCCCAGGGCGCCGGCGCGATCTGGGGCGCCGGGGTCGGCGTCGATCACCCAGACCCGTTCGAGCCGCGCCGACAAGCCATAGCGCCAGCCGCCCCGGAGGCTGTCGTCGCGACGCAGATCCAGGGCCAGGCGCTGCGCCTGGGTGCGCGCCTGCGGCAGATCGGCCGTGCCGAACAACCGGTCGGTGTAGCCCAGCAAGGACCACTGGGCCTGCAGCCCCCAGGGCCGCGGCGCGGCATCGGCCGTGGTGCTGGCCGCGGGCATCGTGGGCAGCTCCGGCAGCGCCTGGGCCACAGCGCCACGGCTTGCCAGCGCCACGCACAGCAGCATCAGGGACAGGCCGAAGGAGGTACGCATGGCGTCGAGTTCAGGGCTGGGCAGACGCGGTGGACCTACTCGTCCTGGCCCGTGAAGCGCGGCAGGTAGTCGCGCTGCATCCAGGCCTGGGGTACGTCGCGCAGGCGGTACTCGCTGCTGCGCATGACCGTGATCCACTGCGGGTCCAGGCCATCGACGATGACCGTCTCGGTCGGCCGCTCGCGCCCGAGCTGCATCTCATAGCGGCGGAAGAACGCCGTCTTCAGCAGCCGCCGCTCGGCGGTGAGGAACTGCGCCTTCAGCGGCCGCGTGTTCGCCTCGTCGATCCAGTAGTCCACCTCGGCGTAGGGCACGTCGGCGCGTTCGGCCACCAGGCGCAGCCGCACGCTGGCACGCGCTGTGTTCTTGTCATCGGCCACGGTCTCGCGACCCACGATCTCGGCCTTGTAGTCGCGGGCCAGGTTGGTGCTGAGCACGTCGCCGTTGCTCGCCTGCCCCAGCAGCCGTGCCCGCGGCGAGATGCGCACGCTGGCGCGGCTGGCCGGGTCGAAGAACCACAGGTCGCTGCCGTTGCGCAGCAGCAGCTTGCCGGCATCGCGCGCCGGTGTGTTGAAGCGCACGAGGTTGTTGAACTGGCCCGAGTCGGAAGAGGGCCGGGCGAGCACGGTCATCGAGGTCGTGGCGGCGAGCGCGCCCGCCTTGAACTCGGCCAGGTTGACCACCACCGAGAAGCTCCCGGGCGGATTGCGAACGCCATCGGCCGCGGCCAGCAAGGCCAGTGCCGGGTCAGCAAGAGCCGGTGGGGCGGCAGCCAGCCCGAGGGCAGCCAGGCTGAGGCCGCAGAAGGCACGTCGTTGCATGAGGGTCTCCATGGCGGGTGTCGAAGCGCTCAGGCCTGGCGCAGCGCGTCCGTGATCTCCAGCCGCGCCGCCTTGCTGGCCGGCCACAGCGCCGACAGGCAGGCCACCGCCGACAGGCCGAGCACCGTGAACAGCACCAGGGACGGCGAGGACAGGATGTCGACGCGGATCGGGATCGCGCTGCTGCGACCCGGTGGGGTCCAGCTCAGGCCGGCGAGGTTGATCACGCCCTCGGCCAGGACCAGGGCCAGCAGCGCGCCGCCCAGGGTGCCCAGCACCCCCAGCACAGCGCCTTCGGAGATGAAGATGCGGCCGATGGTCGAGCGCTGGAAGCCCAGCGAGCGCAGCGTTCCGATCTCGCCGGTGCGCTCGCTCACCGCCATGTTCACGGCGTTGGTGATCGAGAACAGCGTGATCGCCGCCATCAGCCAGGCGATGAACTGGAAGATGGTCGTGTAGGTGGCGACGATCTGGTCGTAGACCGGGCTGACGTCGCGAAAGGTCAGCACCTCCAGCGACTGGCCGGCCGTGCGCACGATCTCTTCCAGCCGGGCCTGGGCGGCGTCGATCTGGGCCGTCTGGCGCAACTGGACGACGATGCTGGACACGGCGCGCCGCTCGGGGCCGAACACCAGCCGTTGCGCCAGCGGCAGTGGCAGCGCCACGTACATGCTGTCGATCTGGCGGATGCCCTGGCGCTCGGCCTTCAGCACGTCCATGCGCACCACGTTGGGCATGCCACCGGGCGACGAAGCCAGGAGCTCGATCGACACCGCGCCGGCCGGCGCCGCGACGGCCTGGCCTTGCGTGCCGGCGGCGAGCGCGGCGATGTCGGCGGGCAGCGCCTGCGGGGCGCCCTGGGGCGCGACCGCGGCGTCATCGAGCTGCAGGCGGCGGCAGTTGCTGATCTGCAGCGCATCGCACAGGCTGAGCAGTTGCGCCATGCGCAAGCCCACCACGCCAGCGGCGGGCATGTCGCTGCTGAGCACGGTCTGCCCCGGCGGGATGCCGATGTCGAAGCCGTCCCAGGACAACTGCCGGCGCCGCTCTTCGGGCACCACGCCTTCGCCCACGAAGTTGGACGACACCCCGGAGGCGAAATTGCCGGCCATGCCCTCGACCTCCAGCACCGGCGTCACCACGGCCAGCATGGGCGACAGCACCGCGTCGGCGCGGATGCGCTCGACCAGCGCCTCGTACGCCTTGATCGAGAAGCGGCCCGGATTGCCTCGGCCGAAGTCGAGAAAGTCCTTGGGCACCACCTGCAAGTGACCGTAGGTGCGAACAGTGGCGGTCTGCAGGCCCTGCACGTTGTCGTTGACATAGCCGCCGAACATCAGGATGGCCAGCGTGCCCACGGCCAGGGCCAGCGCCGTCAGCAGCGAACGGCGGCCGTTGCGGCGCACGTTGCGCCAGGCGATCTCGAGGGTGTTCATGCGCGCGCTCCCGATGCAGAAGTCGATGTCTCGAGCTGGGGCAAGGCCCGGCCGGTGATGCGTTCGACGCGCTGCGTCACGCGACCGTCTTCAAGCAGCACCTGGGTGTCGGCGTCGTCGATGAGCTGCGGGTCGTGTGAAGAGAAGACAAAGGTTGTTCCGCTGGCGCGTTGCATCCCGCGCATCAGCGTGATCAGCTCGCTGCCGGTCTGGCGGTCGAGGTTGGCCGTGGGCTCGTCGGCCAGTACCAAGGCCGGGTTCTTGACCAGCGCCCGCGCCACCGCGACGCGCTGGCGCTGGCCGCCGGACAACTCGGCCGGTCGGCGCTGGCACAGATCGGCCAGGCCGACATCGGCCAGCGCCTTGAGCGCCCGCGCCCGCCGCGCAACCGGGTCGGGCTCGCTCAACTGCATCGGCACTTCGACGTTTTCCAGCACGTTCAGCACCGAGACCAGCTTGAAGTCCTGGAAGACGAAGCCGATGTGGCGGGCACGGAAGTGCGTGCGTTCACGGTCGTTCAGCCGGCCGACGTCATGGCCGGCGACCTCGATCAGGCCCCGGGTCGGCGTATCGAGGCAGCCGAGCAGGCTCAGCAGCGTGCTCTTGCCACTGCCGGACGGGCCCCTCACCACCACGAAGGCGCCGCTGGCGAGCTCGAGGTCCACGCCGCGCAGTGCCTGCACGACGGTCTTGCCCAGCGCGTGGTGCTTGACCACGCCCTGCAGTCGTGCCGCAGGGGCCACGCCTCTGACGATCTCGTTCATGTTCATGACGGCCTCGTTGCGCTTCACCGTGTTGATCCAGTGGCGCCAGTAGACCGATCCGGCTTGTCGATGCAGGCCCGGCCAACATGGTCTTTGTTCGCGGTTTTGTGTCGGTCCATGCGGTCGTGTATCCGTGGGGGTGGTGGCAGTGCCAGCCGTTGCGGGAATGCCCGAACACCCTCACGCGCTCGTCTTGTGCTGAACAGCCCAGCGCGGCTCCAGCAGGGGCGGCCATCGCAGGCCTGCGCGACAACCGCAGTCCTGTCCAGGACATAACGAACCAGGCTGTGCACAACGCGGGGCGTGCAAGCACAGGCCCGGCACCGCTGGCCCGGCCGTGTTGGTTACTGGCCACGCGGTGCCGGCCGCGGTCTGACAAGTTGCGACACAAATGGGATGAAGGGCCTGGTCCGGGCAACGCGACGCGGCCGCGGACCTTGGGGCCTGTGCGGGTCAACGCGGAGTCGACATCACCGGCGCTGCGGGCATGATGCGCGGCCATGTCCGACAAGCCGCACTCCGGACCGATCCGCTACCCAAGCCCGCTCCAGCCCGGCAGCCGTGTCGTCGTGACCGCCCCCAGCTCCGGGGTGCAGCCCGCGTTGCACGCCCGCCTGGAGCTGGTCCTGGCGCATCTGCGCAGTCTGGGCTTCGTGGTCGAGCAGGGTCGATGCCTGCGCGACCAACACCTCGGCGCCAGCGCACCCGCGGCGCAGCGTGCCGGCGAGCTCGAAGCCACGTTGATGCGAGACGATGTCGACGCCGTGATTCCCCCCTGGGGCGGCGAACTGGCGATCGAGATCCTGGATCGCCTCGACTGGGGTGCACTCGCGCGCGCCCGCCCGAAGTGGGTGCTGGGCTACAGCGACTCCAGCACGTGGATGCTGCCGCTGACCTTGCGCCTGGGCTGGGCCACCGCGCACGGACCCTGCCTGATGGACCTGGTGCCGGGGCAGGACGATGTCTTGACCCGTGGCGCCTTGAAGGCGCTTCAGTGGCCTACGGGCCATGTGCTGCGCCAGCACCAGAGCCGGGCCTGGCAAATACGGTGGGCCGACTTCGCTGCGGCGCCGGCCAGCACCTATGCACTGACCGAGCCCACGCACTGGCGCTCGCTGCACGGTCGCGCGCACGAAGCCTTCGACGGCCGGCTCATCGGCGGTTGTCTAGACACCCTGATGCACACCGCCGGCACGGCCTACGGCGACGTGGCGGCCTACATCGCGCACCACCGCACCGAAGGCGTGATCCTGTACCTCGAGAACGCCGAGCAGTCGCCGCCGGCCGTGGTGCGTGCCTTGCACCGGCTGCGCTGGGCCGGCTGGCTCGACGGCCTCAGTGGCCTGCTGATCGGCCGCAGCGCCGCCCCGGTGCCCGGGCGTGCCGAGGATCTGCAGATGGGCGACGCCCTGCGCCACACGCTGGGCACGCTGCCCTGCCCGGTGCTGCTGGACGTGGACATCGGCCACGTGCCGCCGCAGATGGTGCTGATCAACGGCGCCCATGCCCAGGTGCGCTGGAGCGCCGAGGTCGCCGGACCCGGGGGCGAGTGGGGCGGTGGCGAGATCGTGCAGCGGCTGGACTGAACACGCCGCGATGCCGGTGACGCTCGACGACCTGCGCCGCCATGCCGTGGCCCGCAGCCTGTTCACGGCGCCCTCGCTGCCCAAGGCGCTGGCGCGCTTCGGCTTCGTGCAGGCCGATCCCATCCGGGCCCCGGCGCGGGCCCAGGACCTGACCTTGCGCCACCGCGTGCCCGGGTACTGCGCCGGCGATCTCGAAGCGCGCTATGCGAAGCTGCCGATCGAGGAAGACTTCTTCGTCAACTACGGCTTCCTGCCGCGCGAGCTGGCGGCGCTGATGCACCCGCGCACGGCGCACACGGTGTGGCCGAAGGCGCGCCGGGCACAGGCCGAGGCGGTGCTGGCGTTCATTCGCGAGCGGGGCGTGGTGCACCCGAAAGAGGTCGACGCCGCCTTCGACCACGGCCGCTCGAAGAACTGGTTCGGTGGCAACAGCCGCGCCAGCACGCAGCTGCTCGACGGCATGCACTACCGCGGCCTCGTGCGCACCGCGGCGCGCGAGGGCGGCGTGCGCCTGTACGCCGCACGCGAGCCGCACGCCGCGCCCGCCGACATCGACAGCGCGCTCGACCGCCTGGCCGACGTGGCGGTGAACCTGTACGCGCCGCTGCCGGCGAAGAGCCTGTCGATGCTGCTGCGACGCATCCGCTACGGCGTGCCGCAGGCCACGCCGCGCATGAACGCGCTGGTGGCGCGCACACAGGCGCGGCTGCCCAGCGCCACGGTCGACGGCCAGCGCTGGTATTGGCCCGCCGGCGAGAACCCCGCCAGCCGGCGCCACGGGGCGGTGGACGACGACGACACGCTGCGACTGCTGGCGCCCTTCGATCCCATCGTCTGGGACCGGCAGCGCTTCGAGGCGCTGTGGGGCTGGGCCTACCGCTTCGAGGCCTACACGCCGGCGCCGAAGCGGCAACGCGGCTACTACGCGCTGCCGCTGTTGTGGCGCGGGCGGGTCATCGGCTGGGCCAATGCCTCTGCGGCCGAGGGGCGGCTGGTGGTGGAGCCGGGCTTTGTGGCCGGGCGAGCGCCGCGGGATGCCGCCTTCAAGCCCGCGCTGCGCGACGAGGTGGACCGGCTGGCGCAGTTTCTCGGCTCAGCACCCCGTTCGCCCTGAGCCCGAACGGGTGCGCGGCCGTTCGGGCTGAGCTTGTCGAAGCCCTGTTTCGATCAGCGCACCGCCGGCTCCAGCAGACGCAGCGTGCCGGCGTCGGCATCGAGCTCCGCCGGCACGCCCAGCGGCAGTGTCCACTTCGGGCCGATGTGGCCGAAGGCGGCGTTGCGCAGCACCGGCACGCCGAGGCCGCCGAGGTGGTCGGCGAACACCTCGTCCATCGTCAGCGTGCCGTAGCTGCCCTCGCTGGGCTTGCAGTTCGTGAAGCCGCCCAGCACCACGCCGGCCACGCGGGCCAGGTGGCCGCCCAGCACCAGCGTCGTGAGCATGCGGTCGACGCGGTAGATGTACTCGTTCACGTCCTCGAGGAACAGGATCGCGCCCGTCAGGTCGGGGAAGTGCGGCGTGCCGGCCAGCGAGGTGAGCACCGCCAGGTTGCCACCCTGCAGCGGCCCGCGCGCCACGCCGCCGCGCAGGGGCCGTGGCAGCAGGCCCTCGGGGTTGCGCAGCAGCGGCGCCTCGGCGGCCATGGCGACGGCGCGGAAGTGCTCGGTGGAGAACACGTTCCAGTCCGAACGCGCCAGCGGCGAGTGGAAGGTGACCAACCCCGTGGCACGGTGCACGGCGCTGATGAGTGCCGTGAGATCGGAGAAGCCGCCCAGCAGTTTGGGGTGGCGCGCGATGAGCCCGGCATCGAGCAGCGGCAGCACGCGGTTGGCGCCCGAGCCACCGGTCACGGCCAGGATGCCGGCGATGCCGTCGTCGGCAAACATCGCGTGCAGGTCGTCGGCGCGCTGCTGCGACGTGCCGGCCATGTGGCCGTAGCGGGCGCGCAGGTTCGGCGCCTCGCGCGTGCGCAGACCCAGCGCGTGCATCGCAGCGTGCGCGCGCTCGTAGGGCTCGTCTTCGTGGAGGGCGCCGCTGGGGTTGATGAGGCCGATGGTGTCGCCTTCGCGCAGGCGGGGCGGGCGCAGCAGGGGGAGCGTCATGCGGGCGTCATGCAGGTTCAGGTCTTCTCTGCGGCTCGATGTCGACCGACTCGAACCAGTTGTTCCAGAACAGGGGCCGCCGATAGCCCACCAGCCACGGCTGCACCAGCGCGGTGGCCGCCAGGTGGGTGCGCAGTTTGTAGGGCATCCAGGCCACCGTCAGGCGCTTGGCGTGGTCGAACAGGGCCTCGCGCTCGGGGCCGTCGGGCAGGGCCTGCAGGCGTTCGAGCGTGGCGTTCATCTCGGGCAGGTCGAAACGCGCCAGGTTGATGCCGCCGGAAGCCTTGCCCTCGTAGCGCAGCAGGCCCTCGATGCCGTCGGGCGCGCTGGCGCGGCCGCTCACGCTCCAGAGCATCAGCTTGCCGGCGCGCGCGGCCTTGTACTGCTCGGGCCACTGCGCGGTGCGGAAGACGATGCGCAGGCCGATGGCCGACATGTCGCGCTTCATCAGCTCGTCGAAGCGGCGCATCTCCTGCGCCGGCTGCGTGGCCATCTCCAGCACGAAGGGCTGGCCTTCGGGGGTTTCGCGCCAGCCGTCGCCGTCGCGGTCGCGCCAGCCGTACAGATCAAGCAAGGCGCGGGCGCGCGCCGGGCTGTACTCGCTCATCTCGCTCTTCCACGCCGGGTGGAAGCCGCTCAGGTGCACCGCCACCGGCGACTGCGCCGCCACCGCCGAGCCGTGGCGCAGCAGCTCGATCTCGCGCCGCACGTCGATGGCCAGCCCGATGGCACGGCGCAGCGCCACACGCGCCGGCGTGTAGCCGCCGACCAGCGGATGTTCCATGTTGAACATCGTGTAGTACGTGGTCGGCAGCACGGCGCGGTCGGCGCGGATGCCGCGCTTGCGCAAGTTGGGCGCCAGCTGCCCGCCGGGCAGGGCCACCGGCAAGAAGCCGTCGGGCAGCTCGACCCAGTCGTGGTCGCCGTTCAGGAAGGCCAGCCACATCGGCTGCTTCTCGTCGATGACGTCGATCTCGACGCGGTCCACCATCGGCAGGCGCAGGCCCTTCAGGCGCGCCAGCACCGCCTGGCCCTCGATGTCGTCGGCAGCGGGCTCGGCGTCGTAGAGCACGGTGCGAAAACCCGGGTTGCGCTCCAGCACGATGCGCGACGAGCGCCGCCACTCGGCCAGGCGGAACGGCCCCGTGCCCACCGGGTGCTGCATGCTGAGCTCGCCGTGGGCCTCGATCACCTCGCGCGCCACGGTGGCGGTGGAGGCGCTGGCCAGCCACTGCGGGAAGCGCGGGCGCACGGCCTCGAGCTCGAAGCGCAGCGTGTGGCGGTCGAGCACCTGCAGGCCCTTGATCGGGCGGTCGTAGGCGAAGGGCTGCTTGCGCTCGATGGCCTCGCGGCGCAGCGTGGCCAGGCCGGCGATGCCGATCTGCTCGGCCGCGCTCCAGCCCGGGCTCTTGGTGGCCGGGTCGGCCAGGCGCTTCAGGCTGTAGGCCACGTCGGCCGCCACCAGCTCGCGCGGGCCGCCGCCGGTGGTGGCGCGGAAGGCCGGGTCGTCGGTGAAGTGGATGCTGGGCTTGAGCCGCACCGTCCACACGCGGAAGTCGTCGCTCGGCTCGGGCAAGGCCAGCGCGGTGCGAGGGCGCAGCTTCACGGGGCGCGCCAGCGGGTCGAACTCCAGCAGCGTCTCGAAGATGTGGCTCGTGATGCGCAGCGAGCGCACGTCGCCCACGCGCGCCGGGTCGAAGCCGGTTTCGCTTTCGCTGGCCAGGCGCAGCACCTTGGGGCCGGCTGCCGCGCGCGCCGGCTCCGACGCCAGCGCCCGCATCGGCACGGCAACCGCCAGCGCGGCCGTGTGCAGTGCGGCCTGGCGGCGGGTCAAGGCGCGGCTCATGCGCCCTCCCCCCGCGCCTGCGGCCGTGCGGCGAGCAGCGCCAGCGCCACCTCGGCAAAGCCCCGGCCGCGCTTGCCCGCCGCCAGATAGCTCGGCCAGTGGTGCAGCCGCCCGGCAAAGCGCAACAGGTTGGCCACGCCCACGGTGAAGGGCAGCCGCTCGAACATCAGTTCGTCGTTGGTGGAGTCGCCGACGTAGACCCAGCGTTCGGGCTCGGCCATCAGGTCCGCGCCCAGCCGGTGGCGAAGCATCCAGGCCGCGCCGCTGAACTTGTTCTGCGCGCCGATCCAGCCGTTGACGTGGATCGAGCTGACGCTGGCCTGCAGGCCGTGCACGCGCATCAGCGCCACGACCTGGTCGATGGCTGCCGGGGCCAGCCGCGCGTGTTCGGCGTGGTCGATGGCGATGTCGGTTTCGCGGCCGGCGCTGTCGCGCGCCAGGCGCGCACCGGGCACCTGGCGGCACACGGCCGCGGCACAGGCGGCCAGGCGGCGCGCGTGCACCCGGCGCCGGCCCTGTGGTTGCGTGTACGCGGTGCGCCAGCGCCGACCTTCGCGCCACAGCGCCACGGCGCCGTTTTCGGCCACCAGCGCCACCAGCGCGCCGGCCGCGGGCCAGGCCGCGGCCACCTCACGGCACCAGCCCAGCGAGCGCCCGGTGACGGCCAGCACCGGCACGCGCGCCGCCTGCAGCGCCGCCAGGGCGTCGGCGGCCGCGGGCTCCAGCCGCGCGTCGTGCGTCAGCGTGTCGTCGATGTCGGTCAGCACGCCACGCAGCGCCGCCCAGCGTTCGGGCGGGCACTGGGCCAGGGGCGGGGCGGGGATGACGGCGGTGTCCACCCCGCGAGTCTAGAAGCCCGCGTGGCCCTGGGCCGCCCGGGTCCTCAAAGGCGGATGTCGAGCAGCTCGGCGCTGCGCCGCGGGTTCACCAGGTTGACGCGGCCGCGCTGATCGGCGCCCTTGAGCAGCGCCTCGCGCACCTGCGCCACCGTCAGCGTGGGCTTCAGCGCAAACAGCTTGGCCGCCGCGTTGGCCACCTGCGGGCTGGCCATGCTGGTGCCGCTGAACTTGATGCGATCGCCGCCGGGCAGCAGGCTGTCGACCTCGAAGCCGTTGGCGTGCAGCACCACGGTCTTGCCGAAGGTGGAGAAGCTGGTCTCTTCGCCGGCGCGGTCGACGGCGCCCACGGTCAGCAGGTTGGGCAGCTGGAAGCCGGCGGGGATGTAGTCCTCGAAGTCGGCGCTGTTGTCCTCGTTGCCCGAGCCGGCGATGAACAGGATCTCCGGCGCCGACGCGATGGCCTCTCTCAGCGCATCGCGCTCGATGGCGAACAGGCGCTGGGCGAGCTTCTTGCGCTCGTCGGGCGTGGCGCCCACGTTGTGCCAGGCCAGCATGCCCTCGTAGGCGCTGGTGCCGTAGCGCCAGCTCATGTTCACGACACGCAGCTTCTGGTCCTTGAACGACTGCACGATCTGCTTGTAGGCCGCGGCCGTGCGGCGCGACATCTCCTCGGTCGGGCGCACCGGCTCGCTGCGGTGCTCCCACAGCATCGAGGCCGTGTAGACGCGGGCGAAGGGGTTGCCCTCGACCGCGATGCCGGCCACGTGCGTGCCGTGCGTGTACAGGCTGACGAGGCCGAGGTCTTCCTGGAAGGCCTTCACCTGGTCGGCGCGCAGGCTGCCGACGGCCTGCTTCAGGCGGCGGGCGTCTTCGGTGTCGAGCGCCGAGCGCAGGTCCATCGCGCCCTTGACCAGCTGGCGCAGCTGCGGCCAGCGCGGCTCGGCCTCGCCCAGCGGGCGCAGCAGCGCCTGCGCGGGGCGCGACTCGCGGTCGAAGGCGATGCCGCGCCCCGGGGTGGGCTTGAACAGCGCCAGGTCGACGCCCGAGTCCCAGATGCCGATGCCGACCTCGGCCGCCCGTGCCGTGGCCGGAATGGCGAACTGCCGCGGCGTCCAGATGTCGGGCTTGGCGGCGGCCGGGGCCTGGCGGTCGATCACGGCCTGCAGGCCGGCGACGATCTCGGCCTTCAGCGGCATCACCAGTTCGTTCTGCAGCCGCGCGCCGATGATGGCGTTGACGATGGACTCGGGCACCGTGAGGTTCATGTTGCGCGCCATCACGTCGACCTGCTGCTGGAAGCTGCCCAAGACGAGCGCGGGGTTGAGCAGCTCGAACTGGCTCTTGGTGCCCTTGATGTTGTCGGCGGCATCGGCCCAGACCAGGGCGCCGTAGCGCTTTTCGACCTCGGCGCGCACCCAGGCGGCGTCGCGGCCAGCGGTCTGGCGGTCGGCCAGCAACTGGGCCAGCATGCCGGTGGTGGCGCGTGGGCCGGGCTTGTCCTGCAGGCCGCGCAGGCGCTCCACCAGCGCGGGCACGGCGGCCCAGTCGCCCTTGAACTGCGCCAGCGTCAGCAAGGTGCCGTAGTAGCCGCGCAGCGTGGCGGCATCGCGGATGTCGAAGCGCGCGAGGTCGGCACGCAGGTTGGCCTCCAGGCCGTCGGCCAAGGGGCGCAGCGCCTCGCGCGGGCCGGTGAGGTATTCGCTCGGCAGGCGCTCCAGCGTCACGGTGCGGCGGGGAAGCTGATCACTGGAGGTGATGACGGTGCGGGCCGCTTCGGCCTGCGGCGTGGCCGGTGCAGCGGGCGTCTGGCCGTGCGCGGCCGAGGCGATGAACAGGCTGGCAGTGGTCATGGCAAGGATGCGTCGCGTGGGTTTCATGGGTTGGGGCAGTGAGGGTAGACAGGTGGCGCAGTGTCGAAGTGCCGCGCCAGCGCCGCCACCCCGGCCGGACGAACGGCTGTTTTTGCTGCACAGGCCGTTACCGGCCTGCATGAACCGGCTTCGACACCGAAGGGCGTGAAGCCTTCACACCCCAGAGGCCCCCGCAAACGCGGGGTCTGGCTACACTACGGGCCGTTCCGAGGAGCGTTGCAACCTTCTTCCTGAAGGCCAGGCTCGGAAACCTACCTTGCAACCGCGCTCACCTGCACGAGAAGCCTCGTGGGTGAGTGGATTTCCCTCCCCCGTGCCGCTCGTGCAGGTTCCACAACACCGCTGTTGGAGCCTATCCATGAACGCCGTCCTCAAGCCTTTGCACACCGACCAGTACGCGGTCGCCGACCTCAGCCTCGCCGAATGGGGCCGCAAGGAAATCAAGATCGCCGAGACCGAGATGCCCGGTCTCATGGCCATCCGTGAAGAGTTTGCCGCCAAGCAGCCCCTGAAGGGCGCGCGCATCACCGGCAGCCTGCACATGACCATCCAGACCGCTGTGCTGGTGGAGACGCTGCAGGCCCTGGGCGCCGACGTGCGCTGGGCTTCCTGCAACATCTACAGCACGCAGGACCACGCCGCCTCGGCGCTGGTGGTCAAGGGCACGCCGGTGTTCGCCTACAAGGGCGAGACGCTGGTCGACTACTGGGACTACACGCACCGCATCTTTGAGTTCGGCGACAAGGGCAGCAAGGGCGAAGGCCCGAACATGATCCTCGACGACGGCGGCGACGCGACGCTGCTGATGCACCTGGGCAAGAAGGCCGAGAAGGATCTCTCGGTGCTGGCCAACCCGGGCAGCGAAGAAGAGGAGATCCTCTTCGCCGCCATCAAGGCCAAGCTCAAGGAAGACGCCACCTGGTACAGCCGCAAGGGTGCCGAGATCATCGGCGTCACTGAAGAAACGACCACCGGCGTGCACCGCCTGAAGGAAATGAGCGCCAAGGGCGCGCTGATGTTCCGCGCCATCAACGTGAACGACAGCGTCACCAAGAGCAAGTTCGACAACCTGTACGGCTGCCGCGAGAGCCTGGTGGATGCCATCAAGCGCGCCACCGACGTGATGATCGCCGGCAAGATCGCCGTCGTGGCCGGCTACGGCGACGTGGGCAAGGGCTCGGCCCAGGCCCTGCGCGCGCTCAGCGCCCAGGTCTGGGTGACCGAGATCGACCCCATCAACGCACTGCAGGCGGCGATGGAAGGCTACAAGATCGTGACCATGGAGTACGCCGCCGACAAGGCCGACATCTTCGTCAGTGCCACCGGCAACAAGAGCGTGATCACGCGCGCGCACATGGAAGCCATGAAGGACGAGGCCATCGTCTGCAACATCGGCCACTTCGACAACGAGATCGACGTCGCTGCGCTGGCCGACTGCACCTGGGACGAGATCAAGCCGCAGGTCGACCACGTCGTGTTCCCCGACGGCAAGAAGATCATCATGCTGGCCAAGGGCCGCCTGGTGAACCTGGGCTGCGGCACGGGCCACCCGAGCTTCGTGATGAGCGCCAGCTTCGCCAACCAGACCATCGCGCAGATCGAGCTCTTCAGCCACCCGGACAGCTACGACATCGGCAAGGTCTACGTGCTGCCCAAGCACCTCGACGAAAAGGTGGCGCGTCTGCACCTCAAGAAGGTCGGCGCCATGCTCACCGAGCTGAGCGACGAGCAGGCCGCCTACATCGGCGTGCAGAAGTCGGGCCCGTACAAGCCAGACACGTATCGCTACTGATCGGCATGCGCGGCCCAGGCGCAGGCACGGCCGGCGCCTTGATTCCGTTCGACCATGGCGCCAAAATGGCGCCATGGTTCCGTTCTGGAGGTGGCAATGGGTGTCAGCCTGTCGATCAAGGACGTGCCCGAAGCCCTGGCGCAGCGCTTGCGGGAGCGGGCGTTGCGCAACCACCGTTCGCTGCAACGCGAGCTGATGGCCATCGTGGAAGCCGCTGCGTCATCAAGCTCTTCGCCTGCGGCAGCCCCTGCAAGTAGCCCCGCCTTGCGCTCGGCAGAACCCCATGCCGCCTATGCAGCCGCACCCGGGCCTGCCGACGATCTGCTAGCCGAACTCGACCGCATCGTCGCAGGCAGCCGCTGGGGCCACGCGCCGATGCTCACGCGCGATCAGCTACACGAGCGCGCGCTCGCCCGCGAACTGGATTTCGACGCCCGTGAAGCCGAGCTGAGCCAGGCGCGGGCCACCGGTCTGGCCCGGGCGGGCTGACCCGAGCCGATCTCGCGCAGGCCGAGCCATGCCCACCACGCCCTACTTCCTCGACACCAACATCCTCGTGTACGCCACCTCACTGGCCGACGACCACCTGCCCAAACGCGAGGCCGCCCGCAGCTGGCTGGCCCGCAGCGACTGGGGCGTTTCCACGCAAGTGCTGATGGAGCTCTACGCGCAGGCCCGGCAGCCACGGCACGGCCTGCTGCCCACGGCGGCACAGGCACTGGTGGAAAGCATCGCGGCGCGCCGGCCCGTGGTGGCGGTCGACCGCGACACCGTGCTCGAGGCGCTGGCCCTGCGCCACCGGCACTACATCTCCCACTGGGACGCGGCCATCCTGTGCGCCGCACGTCGGCTGGGGGCGCACACCGTGGTCAGCGAAGACATGGTCCCGGGGCAGGACTACGGCGGCGTGCGGGTGCTCAACCCGTTCCAGCCCGCGCCGCCGGCAACGGAGCGCGGCTGACATGGGCCTCTTTGACATCCTGCGCTGCGAGTGGCCGGTTCCGCTGCCCGACGGCGTGGTGCTCAAGGCCGACTGGCAGACCAAGTCCCTCGGCTGCACCTTGAGCGAATTCGCACTCACGGCCCAAGGCCGGCTGTTGCAGGCCGACGGCCAAGACACCGGGTTCCATGGCGTGCTGCACTTTCACGGCCTGGGCAGCGACGGGGCGCTGCACCGCCTTGAAGCCAAGTTCACCGACGGTCAGCTCCAGCACTTGCTGCCCACCCAGCAAGCGCAGTACAGCGACGAGGGCCTGCGCCTGCAGCCTGAAGGGCAAACTGCACCAACCACCATGAGCACGCCATGAGCACCGCCCGCCACCGCTTCCTGGAACTGCTCAAGCGCGACATCCTGGAGCTGGACGCCGCCGAGCTGGATTTCGGCATCTACCGCGTGCTCAACCACCGCCGCGCGGCACTAGAGGCCTTTCTGGGCACCGAGCTGCCGGCGCGCATCACCGCCACGCTGGCCAGGCTGCCGGGTACGGCCACCGAAGACGAAGAAGCCCGCGTTTACAACGCCCTGTACACCTTCTTCTCGCGCTACTACGACAGCGGCGACTTCCTGCCCCGCCAGCGCCGCGGCAAAGCCGGGCGCTACAGCGTGCCGTATGACGGCAGCGACACCCACTTCCACTGGGCCACCAAGGGCAGCCACTACGTGAAGAGCGGCGAGCGCTTTGCCGCCTACGCCTACCGGCAGGCCGACGGCACGCGCGTGCGCCTGGTGGTGCAGGCCGCCAGCGTGGAACGCGACAACGCCAAGGGCGCCCAGCGCCACTACCTGCCGGTGACGCTGCACAAGCCGGGGCCGGCGCACCCAGACGAATGGCGCCTGACCTTCGAGCACCGCGCGCTGGCCGACGACGAAGCCAAGGCCGCCGGTGCGCAGCGCAAAGCCCGCAGCGGCGGGGCCACAGAAGCCACCGAGGCCCCCGAAGCCGACGACGCCCCCGCCACCGAAGGCGCCAGCGTGCAAGACCGCCTCGTCAACGCCTGGTTCACGCAGGCCACGCTGCCCGCGCCAGTAGACGCCGCGCTGCTGCAGCGCCACGCCCTGCGCTACGCCAAGGGCCAGAGCACCGACTTCTTCGTACACCCGCAGCTGGGCACCTTCCTGCGCGACGAGCTCGACCACTACCTGCAGACCGAGTTCGTGCACCTGTGGGACGTGCCCGATGCCGCGCTGCCCCGCGAGCGCGGCAAGCTGGCGGTGGCGCGTGACATCGGCCGCGCCATCATCACTGTGCTGGCCGCGCTCGAAGACCTGCAGGCCGCCCTGTTCGAGAAGCGCAAGTTCGTGATGCAGGCGCATTACCTGGTGATGTGCTCATGGCTGACCCGGCAAGGCGCGGCCGGCGCGGCGCTGGTGGCGCAAGCCTGCGAACACGCGCCGCAGGTGGCGCGCTGGCGGCAGTG
This sequence comes from Rubrivivax sp., assembly GCA_020248945.1. Classification (GTDB taxonomy): domain Bacteria; phylum Pseudomonadota; class Gammaproteobacteria; order Burkholderiales; family Burkholderiaceae_C; genus Rubrivivax. The sequence continues at coordinate 111,403 of JADCGQ010000040.1, read as the reverse complement.
GCTGGGCGAGCCCGCCGGCAGCAGCGCCAGCGGTGCGGAGCTGCTGGCGCGCTGCCCGCACCTGCCGCTGGACACGGGCCTGTTCGACGAAGCCTTCCAGTGGGCCGTGCTGGCCGAGGTGCCCGATGTGCAAGGCGCTTCAGGCGGCGTGCTGGTGCACGGCGACAACTACGCGGCGCTGCGCACGCTGCAGGCGCAGTGGCGGGAGGGGGTGAAGTGCATCTACATCGATCCTCCGTACAACACTGGCAAGGACGAGTTTCTTTACAACGATTCCCTGGGTCGGCACGGCAGCTGGGCCACGATGGTCGGCGGGCGTATCCAGGCATCGCAGGCGCTGCTCAAGACAGATGGCGCACTGTTCTCGTCGATCGACCACAACGAGCGCGAACGTCTTGAGCGCGTATTGCTCGAACTGTTTGGTGAGGACGCCCGAATTGGCGAAATCGTCTGGCACAACGTGACCGACAACAATCCAACACAGATCGCAACCGAGCACGAATATGTCTTGTGTTTCGGCGCATCCCTGGCCGCGAAAGTGGCACCCTGGAAAAGCACTGTTTCGTCGATAAAGGACGTCCTCGTCCGCAAGGGCGCGGAGTTGATCGCCGCTCACACGAATGCGGCCACCCTGCAAACGGCCTATCGGGACTGGTACAGCGACAACAAGGACTTCCTCGGCGAGCTTGCCGACTACAAGTTCATCGACGAAGGCGGGGTCTATTGCGGTAGCCGCAGTGTGCACAACCCGGGCAAGGAGGGCTATCGCTATCCGGTGCTGCACGAGAAAACGGGGCGACCCTGCAAGGAGCCCTTGATGGGCTACAGGTTTCCATCGGAGACGATGCAGGACTTACTCGCACGCAAGCGAATCATCTTCGGCAAAGACGAGTCCAAGATCATCGAGTTGAAGGTCTATGCGCATGAGTACGAAGACAAGCGCTCCAGTGTGCTCAGCCTTGACGGGCGGGCCGGCGCGAATGAGCTTCGCTCACTGTTCGTTGGCGACCTTCGGTTCAAGAACCCGAAGACTTTTGGTCTGCTGGAAGCATTGGTTCCGTTCGTTGCCAACGCGAATGACACCGTCCTCGACTACTTCGCCGGCTCCGGCACCACCGCCCACGCCGTCATCAACCTGAACCGCGCCGACGGCGGCACGCGCCGCTTCATCCTGGTGGAGCAAGGCGAGTACTTCGACACCGTCACCTTGCCGCGCGTGGCCAAGGTGATGGCCTGCCCGGAGTGGAAAGACGGCCGCCCGAAAGACGGCGTGGCTCACCACGCATCCGAAGGCGACGACGCCGAAGCACACTGGGCCGCCCGCACGCTGCCCCTGGTGCAGGTGCTGCGCATCGAACGCTACGAAGACAGCCTGGACGCGCTGGCCCTGCCCGGCGCGGCGGCCGAGGCGGGCCAGGGCGAACTGACCGGTTTCGACGCGCTGCTGCGCTACTTGGCCGACACCGTGGCCGATGCGCAGGCACCCAGCAACCCGGTGCGCCTGTCCACCGTCGCGCTGAAGCGCCCGCTGCACTACCGGCTGCCCACCGTGTGGGAGGGCCAGGCGGTGGAACGCCCGGTGGACCTGCTGCACACCGCCCTGTTGCTGCTGGGCCTGCACCTGATGCGCGTGCGCCACCTTCAGCGCCCGCCCGCAGCCGGCGGCGGCGCAGCGCTGCTGGCCGAGGTGCGCCCGCACCGCCCAGGCCAGCCGGCCGGCACGGTGCCGCTGGAGCTGCTGCTGCTGCGCGAGTACGACCTGGAAGACCTGCCACCCGCGCAGCAGGCCGCCAGTGCCCGCGCCGAGTACGAATGGCTGGCCACTTCCGTGCAGCAGCAGCTCGGCAGCACGCTGGCCAGCTACGCCTGCGTGCACCACAACCGCGATTTGCTGCTGCCGGGCGATGGCGAACAAGGCCAGAGCATCGACGCCGCACTGGCCGCAGCCATGTGGCAGCGCGACCCGGCGTTTTCGCCGCCGGCCGCCTCTGAGGTGGACGCCATCATGGGCACGCCCGCAGCGCTGGCCTGAAGCAACCCGCGCCCTGCCCCGACATGCCCACCCGCCGAGCGCCCGCCCGCGACGCCACCCGCAGCAGCCCACGCGGTGGCGGCCGCGCCGTGCGCCCGCCGTTCACGGCCAGCCTACTGCTGCCACGCGCCTTTGCCGCCGCCTTTGGGCTGCGTGAGGCGGCTCTGCAAGAGCTGCTGCGCGGCGCCGACACCGGCCGCGACGCCGCCGGCAGCAGCGGCTGCTCCCGCGCCCTGGGCTCCGTGCCCGGTGGCGCCGCGATGGCCGACGCCTTGCGCCGCTGGGACATCTCCATTGGCCGCCACGAGGCCGCCACGGGCGCCGCACGCGCCGCGCACGCGCTGGCCGCCGGCCAAGCGGCCCTGCCCTTCCGCCTGACGCACTTCCAGTGGCTGGCCTGCGCCGTGGTGGAGTGGCACCTGGAGGCGTTGGTGCGCGACGCCGCCGCGCACGTGGCCCGCATCGAGACCCTGCGCGAACGCGAGCTGCCACACCTGCCCCCCTACACGGTGGCCGAAGCACGCAAGCTGGCCTGCTTCATGGCCACCGGCGCCGGCAAGACACTGGTGCTGCACATGAACCTGCGGCAGTTCATCGCCCACAAGCTGTTCGAGCCGCAGCAGGTGCTGCTGATCACGCCCAACGAGAGCCTGTCGCGCCAGCATGCCGAGGAGCTGCAGGCCTCGGGGCTCGTCGGCTTGTCGGGCCTGGGCGTGCGCGTGACCGAGATCACCAAGTTCTATGTCGATGAGCCCGGCGCGCGCCGGCCCAAGAAGGGCGTGAGCGAGCCCACCTCACGCTACGAGGGCCCCAACCTGCTGCTGGTGGACGAGGGGCACAAGGGCGGCGGCAGCGGTGGCGACCGCGACTGGAAGGCCGTGCGCGAAGCCTTGGCCCAAGGTGCCACCGAGGCTCAGGCCGGCTTCACCTTTGAGTACTCGGCCACCTTCGCGCAGATTGCCGACAAGGACGAGGCCCTGTACGACGAGTACGCACGCTGCGTGGCGGTGGACTTCGGCTACGCCCGCTTCTGGCGCGAGGGCTACGGCAAGCAACCGAGGCAGATCAACGCGGGCCAGGCGGCGGGTGCCGACTTTGCGCTCAGCGCCGGCCTGCTGGCCTTCTACCAGCAGCGGTTGGCCTGGGCGCTGCACCGCAGCCAAGCGCGCGAGGTGCTGGCCGCCGCGCCGCTGATGGCCTGCGTGGGCAAAGACGTGACGGCCGGGGGCGCCGAAGCCGACGTGGCCCTGCTTGTGGGCTTTCTGGGCCGCGCCTGCGCCGACGGCCCGTGGCTGGCTGAACGGCTGGCCGAGGTGCTGGCCGGCGGCGACCCCGCGCAGGCTGGCTTCGACATTCCGCCGCTTGACTTGCGGTGGCTGCGCCAGCATCTGGCCGAGCGCGGCTGGGGTGCCACCGAGCTGGCGGCCGATGTGGGCTTGCGCGTGTTTGGCGGCGCTGGCCGCCTGAGCGTGCACCTGATCAGCCCGCAAGAGCTGGGCCTGAAGAGCCTGGGCGCCGCCGACGACGCCTACTTCGGCGTGATGCGCGTGGGCGAGGCCAAGAAGCTGGCCGACACCCTGGTGGCCGCCAAGCTGGCCGCCGCCGGCGAACCCGACCGCGTGGCCGGCAGCCTGTTTGCGCGGCTCGAAGCCGACGAACGGCTGACGGTGCTGATCGGCGCCAAGATGTTCATCGAGGGCTGGTCGAGCTGGCGCGTCAGCGCCCTGGGGCTGATGAACGTGGGCAGGAGCCCGGGCGCCGAGATCGTGCAGCTCTTCGGCCGCGGCGTGCGTCTGCGCGGCCGCGCCTTCAGCCTGCAGCGCGAGCAGGACGCACCGCTGCCGGTGCAAGTGCTGCAGAGCCTGCAGGTGTTCGGCGTAAAGGCCGACTACCTGCAGCAGTTCCTGGCCATGCTGGCGCTGGAGGGGGTGAAGACGCAGGTATTGCATGTGCCAGTGACACTGGCGCACGAGCCGCTGGCGGGCCTGGGCCTGAAGACGCTGCACACGGGCGACGAGCGATTCAGCGGCTGCGTGGCCTTCGATCCCGATCCCAACCCCGACCCCCATGCAAACGCCGGTGTCGTGGCACCCGAGCACCTGTGCATCGACCCGCAGCTGCGCGCTTCTGCAGGCTTGGCCGGCGCGCAGGCGCTGGGGCCGGCCCCGGTGCTCACGCCATCGCTGGCGCGCTTCGTCGACGCCGAGGTGGCGTTCCAGCACGCACTGCAGGTCAAGCGCCGGCAAGGGCTGGCGGGGCTGGTGTTTTCATCGGCCAACCTGCAGCGTTGGCTGGGGCGCTGCACGGTGCGTGCGCCACAGGGCTGGTTCGAGCACCGCGAACTCGGCCTGGCGCGGCGTGCCACGGTGGCCCTGCAGGCGCTGGAAGCGGGCCTTGTGCGGGCCTGGCGTCAGGCAGAGCGACGCTGGCGCATGGAACAGCTGGCGGTCGTGGCGCTGGACGAAGGCAACGCCGGCCTGCCGCAGCAGATGGTCGCAGGCGAGCCGCGCAAAGTGTGGCGCGTGGAAGTGGACGTCGCCCGCGGCGTGAACGACACCGTGCTGGCCGCGGTGCGCGACGTGGTGCAGGCCGGGCTGGCGCCCGAGGCGCTGATCACCGACGTTCAGGCGGTGCTGGCCCACCATGGCCCGCACCTGCTGGACCTGGTGCCGCGCGTGCAGGCCCTCATCGAGAACCACGCCGAGCTGCATCGTGACGCGCTCGAGCTGCCGCTGCCACGCCTGCATGGTCTGCCGCACCTGTTCACGCCCTTGCTCGCCGAGAAGGCACTGCCCTCTGGCGCTGCGCAGCCGGCTCCGAAGGGTCAACTGGGCCTGTTCGACGCCGCCGAATGGACGCCCAATGCCGCCGTGCAGATCCGGCCGCCGGCCCTGAACCCGGGTGAAACCACCTTCGTGTGGAACCTGCGGGCGTGGTGGCAAGAGCATCACGCCCATGCGCCCTGGAACGAGGTCAGCCTCTACCTGCTGAGGAACCCGGCCGCTGGCGGCCTGCGCTTGTGGCGCGACAGCGGGTTTGCACCCGACTTCATGCTGTGGCTGCAGCGTGGGCCCCGGCAGGTGCTCGGCCTGGTGGACCCCAAGGGCCTGGCCCGTCAGTGGCCCGCTGACAAGATCGAACTGATCCAGGAGCTTGAGACCCGCGCGCTCTCGGTGCCGGTGCGGGGAGCGCTGCTGTCGGTCTCGGCGCCCGATGCCGCCGCACTGCCACCAGGACAAAGCGGCGCCCCCGATGCGCTTTGGGAACGCCGCGTGCTGCTGCAACACGACCCCCAGCACCTGGACCGCCTGATGAACCACATCCTCGCCGCACTGGAGGCGGCCCCTTCACCATGAACAACACTGTTCCCATTTCATTCGAGTTCTTCCCGCCCAACACCCCCGTCGGCAGCGACAAGCTGAAGACGGTGGTGTCGGAGCTGGCCGCCGTGCGGCCGGAGTTCTTCAGCGTGACCTACGGCGCCGGCGGCGCCACGCGCGAGAAGACGCTGGCCACGGTGAAGGACATCGCAGCGATGGGCCATGAGGCCGCGCCGCACCTCAGCTGCGTCGGCAGCACGCGCGACGGCATCCGCGAGATCCTCGACACCTACCGCGCCCAGGGCATCCGCCGCCTGGTGGCGCTGCGCGGCGACCTGCCCAGCGGCACCGCCGTGGCCGGCGAGTTCCGCTACGCCGCCGACCTGATCGCCTTCATCCGCGAGGAACAAGGCGCCGACTGGCACATCGAGGCCGCGGCCTACCCCGAATACCATCCGCAGCAGCGTTATGCGAAGAAGGACCTGGAGCACTTCGCGGCGAAGATGAAGGCGGGCGCCGACAGCGCCATCACGCAGTTCTTCTTCAACCCCGACGCCTACTTCCACTTCGTCGACGAGGTGCGCAGGCTGGGCGTGGACGCGCCCATCGTGCCGGGCATCATGCCCATCCACAACTACGCCAAGATCGCGCAGTTCGCGGCGCGCGACGGCATCGAGATCCCGCGTTGGGTGGCGCTGAAGATGGAGGGCTACCTCGACGACGCCGCCAGCGTGCGCGCGTTCGGCGTCGAAGTGGTGGCGCGGCTGTGCGAGCGGCTCGTGGCCGGCGGTGCGCCGTCGATCCACTTCTACACGCTGAACCAGAGCGCGCTCAGCCTGGACGTCTGCCGCAAGCTCGGCTGGGTCTAAGTAGGCGCAGCGGGCGCGCCGGGCGGATCAGCCGCTCCGAACGTTCACGCGCCCGGCCGCTGCCAAGCCAGGCCTTCGTCGCTGAGCATCGCGTCCAGCGGCACGTCGTGCGGCTCGGCCTCGAGCCAGGGCACGAAGCCGTGCGCGTAGGCCAGGCCCACCGTCGTGGGCTTGGGCGTCAGCTGGGCCAACGTGCGGTCGTAGAAGCCGCCGCCGTAGCCCAGGCGCACGCCGCCCGGGCCGTAGCCCACGCAGGGCACCAGCAGCAGCGTCGGGTGGAACACCGGCGTGTCCTTGGGCTTGGGGATGCCGTAGGCGTCTTCTTCCATCTCGCAGCCCGGAAACCACATCTGGAAGCGCAGTTGCTTGGTCTGCTTGTCGATCACGGGCAGGCCGATCACGCGCCGCTCGTCGGCCTCGGCCCAGCGGTACAGCGCCGGCAGCGCGTCGAACTCGCCCTTGATGGGCCAGTAGGCGCCCACGGCCATGTCGGCGCGGCCCATCAGGAACACGCGCAGCACCTCCTGCAGGTGCATGGCGCGCTGGTGGCGGTCGATCAGCGTCTGGCGCCCGGCCTGCAGTTGGCGGCGCAGCGACTTCTTGTCGCGCGAGGGCTCGAACGGTGGCATCTTGATCGTCATGGCAGGCTCGCGGACAAGGGCGCTGCCCTCTATTCTCCGCCCGGAGCTCCACCCATGGCCGTCGCCCCGCTGCCGCCCTTCGTTCTGCACTGCCTGGAACTGCTGGAGCCGGTGGGGCCGGTGCGCGCGAAGCGCATGTTCGGCGGCTACGGGCTCTACGCCCAGGACCTGTTCGTTGCCCTCATCGCTGACGAAGGCCTGTACCTGCGGGCCGACGAGGCCAGCGAGCCGCACTTCCGACAAGCCGGCGGGCAGCCCTTCGAATACGTGGCCGGGGGTCGGCGCATGACCCTGCGCTACTGGACACCGCCGGCCGAGGCGCTGGAGTCACCCGCGCTCATGCAGCCCTGGGCGCGGCAGGCCCTGCGAGCCGCGCTATCCGCACGCGCCAAGCCCGCCAAGGCCTCAGTTCGAAAGCGCTCGCGGCGACCGGCAGCCTGACGGGCGGCGGCAACAGCAGCAGCACACGGGCCGCCAGGGCCGACTCGACGATCCAGCGGCTGCCCGCGGGCAGGGCCAATGTCTGGCCGGCGTCCAGCCAGTGGTCGACCGCCACGCGGCCGGCGCCGTCAGCGATGCACTCGGTGATCCAGACGCGCCCGCACAGCACCAGCAACACCCGTGGCGTGGCCACCGCCGGCAGCGAACGCACGGCTCCGGCCGCCAGCGCCCAGCCGGCAGCGGCGGCGGCTTGATGAGGAATCGTCATCGTCGTCATGGCAGGTCTCCGGCTCAGGACATCGGAGCTTCGATGTCAGGCAGGGAATGATCGTCAGGCAGATGGCAACGGTCCAATCGAATCGCCGCACCACATTGATAATCAGAGCGCATGAATCACCCACGCCAACGCCCGCTGGCCATCGGCCCGCTGAGGGCCTTCGAAGCGGTGGCCCGCTTGTCCAGCTTTAGAGGGGCAGCCGACGAGCTGCATCTCACGCAACCGGCCATCAGCCGCCAGATCCGCAGCCTCGAGGAGGAGATCGGCACGCCCTTGTTCACGCGCGGCACGCGGCACGTGGCGCTGACCGGCGCCGGGGCCACGCTGCGGCGCACGCTCGAGCCGCTGCTGGTGCAGCTCGACACCACCGTGCGCCAGTTGCGCCAGCAGCGCCACCGCCAGCCCGTCGGGCTGACGACCTTCGCCTCGTTCGCGTCGTTGTGGCTGCTGCCGCGGCTGCACAGCTTTCAGGACCTGCACCCCGGCATCGACATCCGCATCTCGGCCAGCGACCACCTGGCGGATCTGGACGACCCGGAGCTCGACCGCGCGCTGCGCTACTGCCGGCCCGAGATGGCACCGCCGGGATCGACGCGCCTCTTCGGCGAGCTGCTGACGCCCGTGGCGAGCCCGTCACTGCTGGCGCGGCTGCCGATCCGCCGCGCCGCCGACCTGGCCCGCCACGTGCTGCTGGAAGAAGACGACGCGCGGCCGAACGCGGCCGCTCTGTCGTGGCGTGTGTGGCAGCGCGAGCATGCGCCCGCGATGGGTGAGCCGAAGGCCTGGATCTACCTGAACTACACCTACCAGCAGATCCAGGCCGCCCTGGCCGGCCAGGGCGTGGCGCTGGCGCGCGTCGCGCTCGTCACCGAGGCTCTGGCGCGAGGCGAGCTGGTAGAGCCGCTGGGCGACGCCGGCCGCTTGCGGCTGCGCCATGCCTACTGGCTCGTGCGCTGGCCCGATCGCGACGATCGCCCCGGCGTCGCCGCTGTCGATGCCTGGCTGTTGGAGCAGGCCGCAGCCACACGCGCCGCGCTCGGCGAGCCGATCGCTGAAGACGGCGTCCAAAGCGCGGACTCTTCGGCCGTTTCGACACGGTCGATGCGCTAGATTCGCCGCATGAACCGCCCTCTTCCGCCCATGAGGCGAATCCTGCCCTGCGCTGCAGCAGCTCTCGCCACGGCGACGTTCTTCCTGAGCAGCCCGCCCGCCGCTGCTCAAGCGGCGCGCCCCACGGCCGCGGTGCTGGCCTCAGGCAGCGACGAAACGCTTCTGCAGGCCCGCGAGGCGCTGCGCCGCAGGGACCAGGCCGCCCTGGCCACCGCCAGCGCCAGCCTGCAGCGCGCGCGCCACCCGCTGGCCCAGTGGGCCGACTACTGGGCGCTGACGAACCGCCTGGTCGAAGCGCGCCAGGCCGATCTCGACGAGTTCTACGCCCGCTGGCCGGGCAGCTATGTCGAGGACCGCCTGCGCAACGACTGGCTGCTCGAGCTCGGCGAGCGCCGCGACTGGGTGAACTTCCGCGCCGAGTTCCCGCGATTCCGCATGAACGACGACCGCGAGGTCACCTGCTATGCGCTGATCACGCAGCATGAAGACGGCGCCGACGTGCGCGCCGCCGCACGCGCCGCCTGGCTGGCCCAGCGCGAGCTCGACGACGGCTGCCAGCTGCTGGCCAGCACCCTGCGCAGCGCCGGCCGTCTGAGCGATGCCGACGTGTGGGCCAAGGCCCGCGCCGCCGTCGAGGTCAACCGGCCGCGGCCGCTGCGTGCGGCCGTGGCGCTGATCGACCCGGCCTTCGAACGCCACGCGGCCGAGCTCTGGGAGAACCCGCAGCGCTGGCTCGAGCGCACGCCGCGGCCCGCCGCGCCGGCCTCCATCGAGCTCGAGCTGCTGGCCGTCAGCCGGCTGGCGGCAGCCGACCCCGACGCGGCCGCCGCGCAGATCGATGTGCTCGCCCCACCCGGCAGCGCCGGCCGCGCCCGCATGCCGCTCACGCACCAGGCCATGGCCTGGGCGCAGGTGGCAAGGAACTCGGCGCTGCGCCTGCAGCCACAGGCGCTGGAGCACAGCCAGCGCGCCTGGCGGGCCTGGGACGCCGCCGCACGCCCTGGCACCGCGCCGCCGTTCAGTGCCGACTCGCTGGCCTGGCAGGTGCGCGCCGCGCTGCGCGCGCCCGAAGGCGACACCGGCCGCTGGCCGCTGGTCAAGCGCGCCGTCGAGGCCATGAGCCCGGCTGACCGCGCCGACAGCACCTGGGTCTACTGGCACGCCCGCGCCGTGCACGCCATGGCGCCGGCCGGCCCCGAGGGCGATGCCGCACGCCTGCAGGCCCGCGAGGCCTGGGCGGCGATTGCGCCGCAGATGGGCTTCTACGGCAAGCTCGCCACCGAAGAGCTCGGCCAGGGCATCGGCGTGCCTGCGGCCCCACAGCCGCTGAGCGACGCCGAGCGCGAAGCAGCCCGCCGGCTGCCGGGCCTGGACCGCTCGCTGCAACTCATCAGCCTGGGCCTGCGCGGCGAAGGCGTGCGCGAGTGGAACTTCACGCTGCGCGGCCTGAACGACCGCGAGCTGCTGGCCGCCGCCGAGCGCGCCTGCCAGCGCGAGGTCTGGGACCGCTGCATCAACACCTCCGACCGCACCCGCACCGAAGTCGACCTGCGTCAGCGCTTCCCGACGCCCTTCCGCGAGCAGGTGGTGGCCAAGGCGCGCCAGACCGGGCTGAACCCGGCGGTGGTGTACGGCCTGATCCGCCAGGAAAGCCGCTTCATCATGGACGCGCGCTCGCATGTCGGCGCCTCGGGCCTGATGCAGCTGATGCCGGCCACCGCGCGCTGGACGGCCAGGCAGGTGGGCCTGGCCTGGAGCCCGAGCCTCATCAACGACCGCGACGTGAACCTGCTGCTCGGCAACACCTACCTGAAACACGTGCTCGACGACTTCGGCGGCTCGCTGGCCATGGCCACCGCGGCCTACAACGCCGGGCCGGGCCGGCCGCGGCGCTGGCGCGAAGGCGCCACCGTCGAGGCCGCGGCCTGGGCCGAGAACATCCCGTTCAACGAAACGCGCGACTACGTCAAGAAGGTGCTGTCCAACAGCGTCTACTACGCCGCCGTGCTGGGGCAGCCGGTGCCTTCTCTGAAGAGCCTGCTCGGGCCACCGATCGCGCCGCGGCCGCCCAGCGCGCCCGCGCCCAACCGCGAGTTGCCATGATGGCGGCCGCCTTGAACTCGATGCACCGCGTGCTGGTGCTGGGCGGCAGCGGCTTCGTCGGCCGCGCCCTGTGCGAGCGGCTGGCGCAAAGCCACCCCGGCCTGCGCCTCTTGGTGCCGACGCGGCGCAACGCCCACGGGCAGGCGGTGCGGCCGCTGCCGAACGTCGACCTGATCACCGCCGACGTGCACGACGCCGCCGCGCTGGCGCGGCTGGCGGCCGGCTGCGATGCGGTGGTCAACCTGGTGGCCATCCTGCACGGCAACGAGGCCGCGTTCGAGCGGGTGCACGTGGCGCTGCCGCGCAGCATCGTGGCGGCCTGCCGCACGGCGGGCGTGACGCGGCTGGTGCATGTCAGCGCCTTGGGCGTGGCCGCCGATGCGCCGTCGCGCTACCTGCGCAGCAAGGCCGCCGGCGAGGCCGTGTTCACGGGCTCGGGGCTGGCCGTCACGGTGCTGCGGCCCTCGGTCATCTTCGGCGCGCAGGACCGCTTCCTCAACGTCTTCGGGCAGCTGCAGCAGCTGGCGCCGTTCATGCCGCTGGCCTTCGGCTCGGCGCGCTTCCAGCCGGTGTGGGTGCAGGACGTGGCGGCGGCCCTGGTGGCCGCGCTCGACGACCCGGCCACCGCCGGCCGCACGTTCGAGTGCGCCGGCCCGCGCGAGATCACGCTGTCGGAGCTGGTGCGCCTGTCGGGCCGCTGGGCCGGCGCCGAGCGGCCGCAGATTCCCTTGCCGGCCTGGGCGGGCTCGCTGCAGGCGGCGGCAATGGAGCTGATGCCGGGCGAGCCGCTGATGTCGCGCGACAACGTGGCCTCGATGTCGGTGCCCAACGTGGCCAGCGGCACGCTGCCCGGGCTGGCCGCGCTGGGCCTCACGCCCACGCCGCTGGAGGCCGTGGCGCCGGGCTATCTGGCCGATCGCTTCGGCCCGATGGCGCAAGACCGCTTCCGCGCTCGGCGGCGTTGATGCACGGCGCGCATCGCGCGCGCTTCTCGAAATCATCGCCGCAGGGGCTTCGACAGGCTCAGCCCGAACGGAGGTGTGGGTAGCATGGACGCCCGTCCCCCCACCCGGAGCTCGCCATGCAACTGCTGATCGGCAACAAGAACTACTCGTCCTGGTCGATGCGGCCCTGGGTGCTGATGAAGCAGCTGGGCATCCCGTTCGAGGAGGTGAAGCTGCGCTTCGACTTCACGCCGCACTCGGCCTTCCGCAAGGAGGTGGCGCGCTTCACGCCCGCCGGCAAGGTGCCGGTGCTGCTGGACGACGACTTCTCGGTCTGGGACACGATGGCCATCATCGAGTACCTGCACGACAAGTTCCCCGGGCGCGGCATCTGGCCGGCCGACATGCGCGAGCGCGCCCGCGCGCGCAGCCTGTGCGCCGAGATGCACTCGGGCTTCAGCGCGCTGCGCAGCCACTGCCCGATGAACATCGAGGCCGCGCTGCCCGACGTGGGCGCGCAGGTGTGGGCCGAACAGGCCGAGGTGCGCAACGACGTCATGCGCATCGAGACCGCCTGGCTCGACGCGCTCAACGCCAGCGGCGGGCCGTTCCTGTTCGGCGCCTTCAGCGCCGCCGACGCGATGTTCGCGCCGGTGTGCATGCGGCTGCGCACCTACCGGCTGCCGACCACGCCGCACACCTACGACTACATGCACCGCGTGGCGCAGAGCCCGGGCGTGAAGGCCTGGATCGCCGACGCGCTGGCCGAGCAGGACTTTCTCGACTTCGAAGAGCCCTACCGCAAGCACCGCTGACCTTGAAGCTCTACGTCGTCGGCGGCGCCGTGCGCGACCGGCTGCTCGGGCTGCCGGCCGCCGACCGCGACTGGGTGGCCGTGGGCGCCACGCCCGAGCAGATGGTGGCGCTGGGCTACCGGCCGGTGGGCAAGGACTTCCCGGTCTTCCTGCACCCCGACACGCACGAAGAGGTGGCGCTGGCGCGCACCGAGCGCAAGGTGGGCCGCGGCTACCACGGCTTCACGGTGCACGCCGCGCCCGACGTGACGCTGGAAGACGACCTGCTGCGCCGCGATCTCACCATCAACGCGATGGCCGAGAGCGAAGACGGCACGCTGATCGACCCGCACGGCGGCCGCGCCGACCTGGCCGCCGGCATCCTGCGCCACGTCTCGCCCGCCTTCGCCGAAGACCCGGTGCGCCTGTTGCGGCTGGCGCGCTTGGCGGCGCGCTTCCCGCACTTCACCGTGGCCCCCGAGACCGAGGCGCTGCTGGCGCAGCTGGTGCAGGCCGGCGAGGTGGACGCGCTGGTGGCCGAACGGGTGTGGCAGGAGCTGTCGCGCGGCCTGATGGCCGAGCGGCCGAGCCGCATGCTGCAGGTGCTGGCCCGCTGCGGCGCGCTGGCGCGGCTGCTGCCCGGGCTGCCGGCCGACGACCCCGAGCCGGGCGCCGCACTCGACCGCGCCGCCGCGGTGGGCGCCGCCGCCCCGCTGCCGGTGCGCGCCGCGCTGCTGCTGCACCCGCTGGGCGGCAAGGCCGCGGCCACGCGCGCCGCGGCGCTGCGCACCGACGCCGACAGCGCCTGGCTCGCCACCCGCCTGCCCGACGCCCATGCCGCGCTGCAGGCCCTGGCCGCGGCGCCCGAAGCCGAGGCGCTGCTGGCCAGCCTCGAGCAGCACGACGCGCTGCGCCGCCCGGCGCGCACCGCCGCGCTGCTGGCCGCCAGCGACCTGCTGGCCGCGCGCCAAGGCCACGCCACGGCCCTGGTACCGCTGGTCGACGACCTGGCCGCCTGGCCCACGGCCGACGCAGCGGCGGCGGCGCAGGCGCAGGGCGCGGCCGGCCCGGCCGTCGGCGCGGCGGTGCGGGCGGCACGGCTGCGGCGCTTGTCCGAGCGCCTCGCGGCCCAGCACGTTCCGTGACACCATGGGGCTTCCTCACGACAGGAGCCCCGCCATGCAGCTGTCCGACGGCATCCGCCGCATCGGCTTTCGCAAGTGGTACGAGCGCACGCTGCTGGCCAGCCACGCCCACCTGGTGCTGTGCTTCCTGTGCCTCATCGGTGTCTTCGCGGCCTTCGAGGCGGCGGGCAAGTTCAACTCGCTCGAGGACCGCCTCACCGACGTCACGGCCATCCTGCTGTGCACCGCCACCGGGGTGTGGGCGCTGCGCCGCTACCTCGGGCTGATGGCGCGCGCCGAGTCGGCCGCCAACCAGGCCGAGTGCCCGCACTGCCACGCCTACGGGCGGCTCGAACTGCACCAGGCCGACGCCCAGGGCGACGAGGTCGAGGTGCGCTGCCGCGGCTGCGGCCACGCCTGGCGCATCGAGCCCTGACCCGGCCCGGCGTGCGCCGGGTCAGCGCGGCGCGCGCCGCGACACCAGCGCCAGCAGCGCGAAGGTGATCGCGCCGTTGAGCACCAGCATCTCCAGCCCGATCTGCCAGCCGCCGAACCAGGCCGCCTGCTGACGGTCGAGCACCCAGCAGATCGCCGGGGAGGCCAGCGCCACCACCGGCACCCAGCGATCCCGCACCGCGCGGCGCGTGAACAGGCCGAAGGCGAACAGCCCCAGCAGCGGCCCGTAGGTGTAGGCCGCGATCTTGAGGATGAGGCCGATCATGCTGGGGTCGTCGAGCGCGCGAAAGCCCAGCACCAGCAGCAGGAACAGGCCCGCGAAGCCCAGGTGCACGGCGTGGCGGATGCGCCTGCGCTGCGCGTCGGTGAGGCCCGCGCGCTGCGGCAGGCGCAGCAGGTCCAGGCAGGTGCTGGACGTCAGCGCGGTGAGCGCGCCGTCGGCACTGGGAAACAGCGCCGACACCAGCGCGATGACGAACAGCACCTGCACCCAGACCGGCAGATGGCCGAGCACGATGGTCGGGAACAGCCGGTCGCCGGTGACCGCCAGGTTCACCGTCGGCGCGTACAGGTGCAGCAGCCCGCCGAGGAACAGGAACAGCGACACCGTCGCCAGCATCGCCAGCGACAGCACGAGCAGGTTCTTCTGCGAGTCGCGCAGCCGCGCCACCGACAGGCTCTTCTGCATCATCTCCTGGTCCATGCCCGTCATGGCCACGGTGATGAAGACACCCGCCAGCAGCTGCTTGAGCCACCAGTCGCGCGCCGCCGGCTCGGTGCCCCACACGCGCGCCAGGCCCTGCTGCTGCATCTGCGCCAGCGCCTCGGGCGGCGAGAGCTGCAGCGCCGAGAGCAGGAAGCCGGCGATGATCACCAGCCCCAGCAGCATGCCCGCGGTCTGCAGCGTGTCGGTGACGACGATCGTGCGCACGCCGCCCTGCACGGTGTAGAGCAGCACCATCAGCAGCACCACCGCGGCGGCCAGCCAGAAGGGCACGCCGAAGTCCGCCAGCACCATGTCGTGCAGGATGCGCACCACCAGGTACAGCCGCGCCGTGGCGCCCAGCGTGCGCGAGCCGATGAAGAACACCGCCGCCGTGCGGTGCGACACCGGCCCCAGGCGCTGCTCGAACCAGCCGTAGATCGACACCAGCCCGTGCCGGTAGTACAGCGGCAGCAGCACGAAGGCGATCAGCACGTAGCCCGCGACATGGCCGAGCACGATCTGCAGGTAGCTGAACTGCGTCAGGCCCACGGCGCCGGGCACGCTGACGAAGGTCACGCCCGACAACGAGGTGCCGATCATCCCGAAGGCCACCAGCGGCCAGGCGCTGGAGCGGCTGCCGATGAAGAAGGCCGCGTCGTCGGCGCGGCGCGACGTCCACCATGCCACCGCCAGCAGCAGCGCGAAGTAGCCGAGCACGAAGCCCAGCAGCAGACCGGCGTTCATGCGCTCGGGTTGCTCATGCGGCTAGATCAGCAGGCCGATCAGCGCCATCAGCACCGACAGCACGATCGAGCTCGCCAGCGGCACGTGCCAGACCCGGCCGCGCAGCTTGAAGCGGAAGTCGCCCGGCAGGCGGCCGAGGCCGATCTTCGTCATCCAGCCGTGCAGGAAGTTGAACACCAGCGTGGCGAGCAGGAAGACGAGGATCCAGCGCATGGGTCGGTGCCCGGCCTAGAGCCTGTGGCTGCGGTCGCCCGCGGCAAAGCCCATCGGCCCCGCCGCGCCGAACTGCAGGCCGCGGCCCAGCATCAGCACCTTGAAGAGCTCGCCCATCTCGTGCTCGTTCACCAGCCGCGCGGCCATGGCACGCGTGGGCAGGCTGGCCTCGTGCAGCAGCCCCGCGAAGCCGGCGTTGTAGAGAAAGCGCGCCTGGCTGGTGTAGCCCAGCACGTCGAGGCCGGCGTCCTGCGCCGCCAGCGCCACGGCGCTGAAGTTCACGTGCGCGGTGATGTCCTTCAGGCCCACGTCGGCCAGCGGGTCTGCATCGGCCACGTGGCCGCGGTGGCACATCAGCGTGCCACCGGTGCGCTGCGGGTGGTAGTACTCGGCCTCGGGGAAGCCGTAGTCGATGAAGAAGGCCGCGCCGCAGGCCAGCCGCTCGGCCAGGCCGTGCACGAAGGCCTCGGCCTGCGGGTGGATCTCCACCACCGTGCCGGGCACGAAGGCGCCGTCGTGCGGCGGTTTCAGCGCCGTGGGGCGGTCGGCCCAGACAAAGCCATCGCCCGCCCAGGCCACGCCACGTTCGTGCCAGGCCTCGCCGTCGAAGCGCAGCAGCGTCACCGGCATCGCGTCCAGCACCTCGTTGCCCACGACCACCGCGTTCATCGCATCGGGCCAGGCGTCGAGCCACTCCACGCGGTCGGCCCAAGGCGCGAGCGTGGCCCGCTGCCGCTCGCGCAGCGCCGCCGACAGCTCGACGATGGCGTAGCGGCGCACGCGGTCACCCAACGCGCCCAGCAGCTGCGCCGCGAGCGCCCCACTGCCGGCGCCGAACTCGATGACGGTGTCGGCGCCGGCGGCGTCCAGCGCCTCCTCCACCGGCCGCGCCAGCGTGGCGCCGAACAGCGGCGACATCTCGGGCGCGGTGACGAAGTCGCTGCCCGACTGCGGCATGAGGCCGAACACCGGCGCGCCGCGGCTGTAGTAGCCCAGGCGCGGCTCGTACAGCGCCATCGCCATGTAGCGGTCGAAGGGCAGCCAGCCACCGGCGGCCCGCACCGCGTCGGCGATGCGGGTCTTCAAGGGCCCCGGCCCCTCGGCGGGAGGGGGCCCCGATACACTCTGCGGCCCTCTTGAAGCCCCGCTGGATGAACCCATCCGCGGCATTGTAGGAACCCATGTCTTCCCGACCCGCCCGACCCGTGGCCCTGGTCACCGGCAGCGCGCAGCGCATCGGCCGCGCCATCGCGCTGGAGCTCGCCGCGCACGGCTGGGACGTGGCCGTGCACTACCGCCAGTCGGCCGCCTCGGCCGCGCAGACCGTGGCCGCGCTGCGCGAGGCCGGCGCGCGGGCCGAGGCCTTTGCCGCCGACCTCGCCGACGAGGCCGCCTGCGAGGCGCTGGTGCCGGCGGTGGCGCAGGCCTTCGGCCGCATCGACGCGGTGGTGAACAACGCCTCGGCCTTCGAGCTGGACACCGTCGAGAGCTTCTCGATGGCCGTGATGGACCGCATGTGGCGCGCCAACACCGCGCCGCCGATCCTGCTGGCCCGCGCGCTGCACCGCGCGCTGCCGCCCGAGGGCCGCGGCGCCGTCATCAACCTGCTCGACCAGAAGCTCTGGAATCCCAACCCCGACTACCTGAGCTACACGCTCAGCAAGGCCGCGCTCGAAGCCGCCAACACGATGCTGGCGCAGGCGCTGGCGCCGCGTGTGCGCGTGTGCGGCGTGGCCCCGGGCGTGACGCTGCACTCGGGCAGCATGAACGACGCCGAGTTCGAGGCCTCGCACCGCATGACGCCGCTGGGCCGCAGCTCCACCCCCGACGACATCGCCCGCGCGGTGCGCTTCCTGCTCGAAAGCCCGGCCGTCACCGGCACGACGCTGCTCGTCGACGGCGGCCAGCACCTGCAGCCGCAGGCGCGCGACGTCATGTTCCTGGCCCGCGAGGGCCCCGCGAAAGCTCCCTGATGCCGACCCTGCTCATCGACCCCCGGCTGGCCGACTGCCGCCGCCTCTACCTGCGCGACTACGAGCTGCACGTGCACATCGGCGTTCACGACTTCGAGAAACAGGGCGCGCAGCGCATCAAAGTCAACGTCGACCTCTACGTGCCGCTGGCGCAGAGCACGCCGACGCAGGACGATCTCGACGAGGTGCTGGACTACGACTTCATCCGCCGCGAGATCCTGGCGCGTGTGGCCCAGGGCCACATCCAGCTGCAGGAAACCCTGGCCGACGACGTGCTCGCGCGTCTGCTGGCCCACCCCAAGGTGCGCGCCGCCCGCGTGGCCACCGAAAAGCCCGACGTCTACCCCGACTGCGATGCGGTGGGCTGCGAGGTCTTCAAGATCAAGGACACGGCATGAACGACAGGATCGACACCACGCTGCTGGCGCAGCCCCCGGCCCACGACGGCCGCAAGGCGCGCTTCGAGGCCAACAAGCTGAGCAAGCGGCTTCACCGCCAGGTCGGCCAGGCCATCGCCGACTTCAACATGATCGAAGCCGGCGACAAGGTGATGGTGTGCCTGTCGGGTGGCAAGGACAGCTACGCCATGCTCGACGTGCTGCTGAGCCTGCGCCAGCGCGCGCCGGTGCCTTTCGACATCGTCGCCGTCAACCTCGACCAGAAGCAGCCGGGCTTTCCGGCGCACGTGCTGCCCGAGTACCTGACGCAGCTCGGCGTGCCCTTCCACATCGAGACGCAGGACACCTACTCGGTGGTGAAGAAGCTCATCCCCGAGGGGCAGACGATGTGCAGCCTGTGCTCGCGGCTGCGCCGCGGCATCCTGTACCGCGTGGCCGGCGAGCTGGGTGCCACCAAGATCGCGCTCGGCCATCACCGCGACGACATGGTGGTGACGCTCTTGATGAACATGTTCTTCGGCAGCCGCATGAAGGGCATGCCGCCCAAGCTGGTGAGCGACGACGGCAAGAACGTCGTCATCCGTCCGCTGGCCTACGTGGCCGAGACCGACCTGGAAGCCTGGGCCGAGCACCGGCAGTTCCCGATCATCCCGTGCACGCTGTGCGGCAGCCAGAGCAACCTGCAGCGTGTGCAGGTGAAGGCCATGATCCGCGAGTGGGAGAAGAAGTACCCCGGCCGCATCGACAACATGCTCACCGCGATGGGTAACGTGGTGCCCAGCCACCTGATGGACCGGAACTTGTTCCCCTTCTCGACGATCCGAGCGGAAGGGCGCCCGGTGGCCGACGGCGACATCGCCTTCGACGACGAGCCCTGCGCGCCCTCACCCACCCCTGCCGGCGAGGCGGGGGCCATCGATGGCCAGGCCGTGCGCTGGCACCGGGCCGCACCCGGTGAAGGCGCCATCTGACGGAGAACCGAGCGATGAACCTGCTGCGCACCCTCACCTTGCCGCTGGCCCTGGCGGGCTCGCTGCTGATGGCCGGCTGTGCCGGCATGAACACGCTCACCGCCGATGTCTCCAGCTTCGGCGAGTGGCCTGCCGACCGCAAGGCCGGCACCTACGCCTTCGAGCGGCTGCCGTCGCAGCAGGCGCGCGCCGCCGAGACCGAGCTGCTCGAAGCCGCCGCCCGCCCGGCGTTGGCCAAGGCCGGCTTCGTGGCCGTCGCCCAAGGCCAGACGCCCGACGTGCTGGTGCAGGTGGGCACCCGTGTCGGCCGCACCGAGGCGCCCTGGGCCGATCCGTTCTGGTGGCGCGGCGGCTTCGGCTACTGGCGGCCCAACCCCTGGGTCGGGCCGCGCTGGGGCCTGAGTGCGCAGTTCGACATGAACGCCCGCTTCGAGCGCGAACTGGCCCTGCTGCTGCGCGACCGTGCCAGCGGCAAGCCGCTGTTCGAGGCCCGCGCCAGCCACGAAAGTGCCAGCGTGTCGGCCAGCACCAGCACCTTGACGGCGATGTTCGACGCCGCGCTGGCCGACTTCCCGAAGCTCGGGCTGAACCCGCGCCGGGTGACGGTGACGATTCCCGTTCAGCCGGCCGCGCCGGCCCCGCCGGCCCGCTGAGGCCGGACGCAGGCTCGCTCAGCCCGCCGGGTTCGGCGCCGCGCGCTCGCGCGGCGGCCGGCCGCGCTGCTCGTAGTCGGGCGGCACCCTCATCAGCGCCGCGTCGGGCTCGCCGCGCTTCACGGCCTTCAGGCGGTAGGTCTCCTCGCCCTGGCGCGGATCGAAGTCGCGGCTCATCACGGTGAGCATCAGCTCCGGCGAGGTCCAGACCTCGCGCACCGTCTGGATGGGCTTTTCGTTGCCCAGCTTGCCGGCCTCGATGACCCAGGTCGTGCGCTCGCCGTTCACGCGCAGGCCCTCGAGCTCGCGCGGGGGCAGCGGCGAGACGCTCCCGGGGCCGCGCGGCGCCAGCGAACGTGCACGCCACAGCACCGGCGCTGGCGGCGCGGGCACATCGGCCAGCGCGCCCTCGGTGCCCTGCGGCAGGCGGATCACGCGCACCTCGGTCTCGCGCTGCACGCCGTCGGTGCTGCGGGTGATGAGCACGGGTGCGGGTGGCACGGGCGGCGCTGGGGGCGCCGGCTGCATCGCCACCGCGGGCGCGGCCGGCGGCATCGGCGGCGCTGGCGGCAGCGCGTCGACGCCGCGGCGCACGCGCTCGCTCATCTCGCGGGCCCAGTCGCGCATGCGCTCGCCGAAGTCGCGCATCGACTCGCGGTCCAGGCCCTCGATCGACAAGGCCCCGGTGCGGCGCGCCGTCTTGCGCGCCGGATCGATGACCCAGTTCTCGCGCGCCACCGGGTCGCGCAGGTAGACCCGCGTGCTGCCGTCGCGCTCCACCTCCTGGCGCGTGCGGCCCTCGCCGTCGCGGCAGATCTTCCAGGCCGTCTGGCGCACGATGCGGTTGGGCGCGCCGCCGCTGCCGTCGGGCAGCCACTGCACCTGCTCGTGCTGGGCCTCGGCGCAGAACGGCGCGCCCTTGACCACGCGCTCGTTGGCGCGGCCGCCCAGCAGCGCATCGGCGGCGTCGCCGGGGCCGAAGTCGAAGCCGGCCTGCGCGACCTGCATCGCGCGCTCGACCATCTCGTCGGCCGACTGGGCCTGCACGCCGGGGGCGGCCAGCAAGGCGGCTGCGACCAGGGCCCGCAGGGGGGAGGGGTCTCGGGTCTTCATGGGGTGGCCTCTTGGGCGTTGGTTCAATCGATCAGGCGCAGCGCGAGCACCAGGCCCGACGGATGCACCAGCAGTTCGGCGCGCACGCGGTCGGCGGCGCGCGTGGGGTCGTAGGGCAGGCCGAGCGCAGCCAGGCGTTCCTGCGGCAGTTCGCTGGCCACCAGCCAGGCCGGCGAGGTGTCTTCGGGCCAGTCCTCGCGCGGCACCAGCGGCATGAACTCACTGCCCATGCCCGCGGCCGCCGTGCCCGGCAAGGGCGGGGGCGCCAGCACCAGCACCACCGAGCCCAGCAGCAGCATCGCCGCCACCGCGGCACCGCCGGACCACGCCGTCCAGCGCAGCCAGCGGCGGGGCGCGCCACGGGCGGCGAGCATTGGCGGCGTCAGCGGCGTCAGCGGCTGAGCGGCCACCGGCGCCTGCTGCAGCCGCTGCAGCAACGCCTCGCGCAGGGCCGGCGAGGGCCGCTGGGTGTCGAGCACCCGGGCCGCGCGGCGCAGTGCCTGGGCCAGCGACTCGGTGTCGCGGTCGGTCGGGGCGGGGTTCATCGTGACGGTCCTCCATCGGGCGCCAGCAGCAATGCCAGCTTCTGGCGGCCGCGGTGCAAGCGCGTGCGCAAGGTGTTGAGTTCGACGCCGGCGATGGCCGCCGCCTCGGCGTAGGGCCGCTCCTGCACGTCCACGAGCACCACCGCCTCGCGAAAGCCCGCCGGCAGCTGGCGCAGCGCCGCCCAGACGGCGTCGCCGTCCTGCGCGCGCACCAGCAGTTCCTCGGGCGAGGGCGCCGCGGCGCCGGGCATGCCCTCGTCGGCATCGGCCTCGTCATCGGGCAGCGGCTCGTGGCCCAGCGCCTGGCGCCACTGCGCCGCCAGCGCGTGCCGGGCCACGCCGGCCAGCCAGGCGCCCAGCGGCGCGCGGCTCGGGTCGTAGGCATGCGGCCGCAGCGCCAGCGCCACGAACGCCTCTTGCGTGGCGTCGGCCGCCCAGGCCGCGTTGCCCGCCAGCGCCAGCGCATAGCGATAGACCCGCGGCGCCTCGGCCTCGTAGAGCACCGCGATGGCCTGGCGGTTGCCGGCGCGCAGCGCGGCCAGGGCCTCGGCCTGCCCGGCCGCATCGCCCGCCACGGCGGCAGCCAAGGCCGGGCGGTGACGGCGCGCGGTGCGCCAGGGCAGGAACGGCATCATCGTCGGGGTGATGAGGGGTCGGGAGGTGTCGGCAGGTGTCTCTCTGCTGCTATTGCGGTGGCGGCGGCGAAAAGTTCCCGGCGCCGCAAGACCCCAAACCGACACCGCCTGTCCGGGCTGCCTGCAGCCTGTCGCGACAAGCCTGTGGCGCATCGCGGACGGCTGGCGACGCCGCCCTGGCTGCGTACAGTGCACGGTATTCGATCCCGAGACCCATGAACCCGCAAGCCACCCCGAACCCCCAAGCCGTCTGGCGCGAACGCTGGCACGCGCTGCGCGTGGGTGCCGTGCGCAGCTTCCACGCCTACGCCACGTGGCTGGTGGGCATCAGCTGGCGGCGCTTCATCGTGCTGTCGCTGCTGCTGATCATCTTCATGGGCATCGTGCACGACTTCTTCAACTTCAGCTGGCGCACGACGACCGAAGTCGCCGAGCCACCGCGGCGCATGGGCCGCGCCGAACCCCCGGCCGCGCCGGTGCCGCCGCAGGTGCCGATCCGCATCGAGGGCGCCAAGCCCGGCGAAGGTGTCGACATCTCCATCGGCAAGGACGGCATCCGCATCACCTCGAAGGCGACCGACGCGGAAGCGGCAGCCTCGGCGGCTGCCCGCGCAGAAGCCCACGCGGAAGCTGCCGTGAAGGAGGCCGAGAAGGCCATCGCGGCGGCGGCCTCCGCTGCCGCACGGGGCGTGCGCGTGGTCGTGCCCAACGGCGCCACGGAAAAGGCCGTTCAAGAGGCGCTGCAGGCGGCGCGCGACGAGATCCGCAACCAGGTGCGCGAATCGGTGCGCGAGTCGGTACGGGAAGCCCAGCGTGCGATCGAGGAAGCCACGCGCGACGCCGAAGACGCCCGCCGCGACGCCGAGGCGGCCCGCCGCGAAGCGGCCCAGTTCCAGCGCGAGATCGACCAGCTCGAGGGCCAGGTGGTGCGCGTGGGCACGCACACCATCCGTTTCGGCTTCGGCGACTTCCTGATGCAGTTCACGATCGCCTGGGTCGTGGCCTCGGCGCTGCTGAAGTTCACCTACAAGGGCACGCAGCAGGCGCAGAAGCAGGCCGCGCGCGCCACCGAAACCGCCGAGGCCGAGAGCCTCAAGCGCCAGGTCGTGGAGGCGCGCATGGCCGCCATGCAGGCCCAGGTGGAGCCGCACTTCCTGTTCAACACACTGGCCTCGATCGACCACCTGATCGAGACCGACCCGAAACGCGCCAGCCAGATGCAGCGCAACCTGATCGCGCTGCTGCGCGCCAGCATGCCCACCATGCGCGAGGCCGCCGGCGGCACCGACGGCAAGGGCGGCAACGGCGTGCGCGACCTCGGGCGCGAGATCGCCGTCATCCGGCCCTACCTCGAGATCCTGAAGGTGCGCATGGAGGAACGGCTGACGACCGAGCTCGCCGTGCCCGAGGGCCTGATGTCGGCCGAGTTCCCGCCGATGATGCTGCAGACGCTGGTGGAGAACGCCATCAAGCACGGCCTGGAGCCCAAGGCCGAGGGCGGGCAGCTGCGCGTGGCCGCCGAGATCGTGCACGGCAAGCTGCAGATGACCGTGGCCGACACCGGCCTGGGCTTCGGCAAGGCCGCCACCGCCGGCACGGGCGTGGGCCTGGCCAACATCCGCGAGCGACTGCAGCTGCTGTACGGCAACCGGGCCACGCTGACGGTGGCGGAGAACCAGCCCAGCGGCACGGTGGTCACGATCACCGTGCCCTACAAACCCGTGGAAGGGATGGCGTCATGACAACCGCGACTCTGAACCCGCTGCCCGCGCGCGCGCCGCGCCATCGCCGGCGCTGGATCCTGCTCGGCCTGGCGGTGCTGGGCCTCGTGCTGATGGCGGCGCTGGGCTCGACCGCCTGGCACGGGTTGCACGGCCTGGCCGATGTCGGCGACTGGCGCATCGGCCTGGACGAGCACGGCTGGCACGGCGACGTCGGCATCGGCGGCGTGATCGGCGCCGTCGTGTCGATGCTGGTGGCGCTGTTCGTGCTGCTGGTGGTGGTGCCGCTGGTGCTGCTGGGCGCCGGCCTGGCGGTGGGCGGGGCGCTGGCGCTGGCGGCCCTGGCCGTGGCGGCGGCCTTGCTGCTCATGCTGGGCTCGGTGCTGCTGGTGTTGCTGGTGGCGAGCTCGCCGCTGTGGCTGGTCGGCCTCGTGCTGTGGTGGGCCCTGAAGCCCCGCGCGCCGGCCGTAGCATCGGCCTCGTCCTGAACGTGAGCTGTTCCGCCGCCATGAACAACCCCGCCCCCCGCGCCGTGATCGCCGACGACGAACGCCTGATGCGCGAGCAGCTGCGCGCGCGTCTGGCCGAGGCCTGGCCCGACTTGCAGATCGTGGCCGAGGCCAAGAACGGCCTGGAGGCGGTGGAGATGGTGCGCGAGCACCGGCCCGACGTGGTGTTCCTCGACATCCGCATGCCGGGCGCCACCGGCGTGGAGGCCGCGCGCCAGATCGCGCAGCTGCCACCGCCGGTCACCGAGGGTGGCGACGGCGACGACGACAGCCTGCTGCCCGAGATCGTGTTCATCACCGCCTACGACCAGTACGCCGTCGAGGCCTTCGAGCAAGGTGTGGCCGACTACGTGCTGAAGCCGGCCGAACGCGAGCGGCTCACGCTCACCGTGCAGCGCATCCAGCAGCGCCTGGCCGCGCGCCGCGACGACAGCATCGACGCCCCCGCCGGCCCCCACCTGCAGGCCCTGCTGCACCAGCTGTCGGCGCGCCTGAACCCCAGCCAGGCGCCGCAGGTCCTGCAGTGGATCCAGGCCACGGTGGGCCAGAGCATCCAGATGATCCCGGTGGAGGAGGTGCTGTTCTTCATCTCCGACGAGAAGTACACCCGCGTGCAGACGGCGCAGATCGAGGCGCTGATCCGCAAGCCGATCAAGGAACTGGTCGACGAGCTCGATCCGCGACTGTTCTGGCAGATCCACCGCAGCACGCTGGTGGCGGTGAAGGCCATCGCGGGCGTGACGCGCGACTTCCGCGGCCGCCAGATCGTCAGCGTCAAGGGCCACGGGCAGAAGCTCGAGGTCAGCCGCAGCTACAGCGGCCTGTTCAAGGGCATGTAGGTCGGCGTGCAGTTCCCCCAGGCGAGGCTCCGAGCGTGACATCTGTCACGGCGTGCAGCAACTGATCGGCTGGCTGAAGCCTTCGCTCACAACCGCGCACGGCGCGTTTCCGCATCCTCGCGGACCGCCCGCTAACGTGCGGCCGTCATTGCCTGACTGCCGCCCATGTTGCAAGCCTTCGCCCACCCGATGCAGCGCCGATTCGACTTTGCCACCCGCACGCTGCGGGCGGCCGCACCGGCCGGGTGGATCCAGCGCGACGACGTCGCCATGGGCACCGCCATCCACGTCGAGCTCTGGGCCGACGACGCCCGCGCCGGCGAAGCCGCCGTGCAGGCGGTGTTCGACGAGATGCACCGCATCGACCGCGCCTGGAGCCCGCACCAGCCGGCCTCCGAGCTGAGCCGCATCAACCGCGACGCCGCGCGGCGCGCCGTGCCGCTGTCGGAAGAGGGCTTTGCGCTGATCGAGCGTGCACTGGCGTTCTCGGCGCTGACCGACGGCGCCTTCGACATCAGCTACGCCGCCGTCGGCCGCCTGTACAACTACCGCGAGGGCCGCCGCCCCGACGCCGCCACGCTGGCCGCCGCGAAGGCCCTGGTCGGCTGGCGCGGCCTCGAGCTCGACCGGCGCGCCAAGACCTTGCGCTACGCCCGCGAGGGCATGTGCATCGACCTCGGCGGCTTCGCCAAGGGGCACGCCGTGGACAACGCCGCGGCACTGCTGCAGCGCCGCGGCGTGCGCCACGCGTTTGTTGCCGCCGGCGGCGACAGCCGCGTCATCGGCGACCGCCGCGGCCGCCCCTGGGGCCTGGCCATCCGCGACCCGCGTGGCAGCGGCCACGTGGCGGTGCTGCCGCTCGAAGACACCGCCGTCTCCACCAGCGGCGACTACGAGCGCTGCTTCATCGATGCCGGCGAGCGCGTGCACCACCTGATCGATCCCGCCACCGGCGCCAGCGCCGCGGCGGCGCGCAGCGTCACCGTGCTCGGGCCCGACGGCCTCGGCTGCGAGGCGCTGTCGAAGGCGCTGTTCGTGCGCGGCCCGGCCGCCGGCCTGGCGCTGCTGGCCCGCGTGCCGGGGGTGGACGCCGTGATCGTCGATGCCGAGGGCGCGCTGCACGTGTCACCCGGGCTGCAGAACCTGTCGAATTGAGAGCCGAGGAGATTCGAATGAACCGATCGACCCCCATTTCCACGCCGTTCGTCCTGGCCAGCACGGCCTTGCTGGCGGCCTTGCTCGCCGCCTGCTCCGGCAACAGCGGCAGCGAGGACACCGTCACCGTCAACGGCGACGTGCCCATCGCCTACGTCAAGCGCGCCACCTCGGTGGGCCTGAACCCCACCGACGGCGCCAACTTCGCCGCCGGCGGCGACCTGATGCTGCGCGAGAAGAGCAGCCCCAGCGCCACCGAGCACAACCTCACGGCGCGCTTCACGCAGGGCCTGGGCGACGCCTCCGACCCCGAGGTCAGCTATGACGGCAAGAAGGTCGTCTTCTCGATGCGCTGCCCCAGCAGCAACACCGCCACCATCGAAGGCTTGGCCGCCTGCACCGGGCGCTGGAACATCTGGGAGTACACGCTGGGCACCAACGGTCTGCAGAACGGCAGCTTCAGGCGCCTGACCGCCAGCACTGGCGCCGACGACGTCGACCCCGTGTACCTGCCGGGCAACCGCGGCATCGTGTTCTCCAGCAACCGCCAGGCCAAGAGCAGCCTGAACCAGGCGCTGGGCCGGGCCTACTTCGCGGCCGACGAGTACGAGCGCGAGCGCGTGATGAACCTGCACACGATGGCCGCCGACGGCTCGGGCGTGCAGCAGATCAGCTTCAACATGAGCCACGAGCGCAACCCGGTGATCCGCCCCGACGGCGACATCATGTTCTCGCGCTGGGAACACGTGGCCGACCGCAACCGCTTCGCCATCTTCCGCAGCAAGCCCGACGGCACCGACATGTTCGTGCTGTACGGCGCCCAGAGCCGGGGCAACAGCTACCTGCACCCGCGCGACATGGATCCGCGCGGCCGCTTCCCGGGCCAGCTCGTGAGCACGCTGATGCCGCTGTCGGGCACCAAGGAAGGCGGCTCGCTGCAGATGATCGATGCCGCCAACTACAGCGAGGACAACACCCCGGCGCGCAGCGGCGTGCTGGCCAGCGGCGGCCAGGCCAGCGCCACGGAGCGCGTGCTGTCCGACGGCCGCGGCCTGAGCCTCTTCGGCCGCGCCACCACGCCCTACCCGCTGTGGGACGGCAGCGACCGCGTGCTCGTGGCCTGGCGGCCCTGCGAGGTCACGCGCAACGGCGTCGTCGTCTCGTGCACCACGCTCACCGACGCCGAGCGCGCGGCGCTCGGCGACACCAACCGCACGATGGCCGTGCGCGCCACCGACAGCGTGCAGGACAACGCCCCCGCCGCCTACGCCATCTACATGTTCAACCCGGCCAACCAGACCTGGTTGATCGTCGCCGCGCCGCCGGCCGGCTTCATGTACACCGACCCCATCGCGCTGACGGCGCGCACCGAGCCCAACGTCGTCGAGCCGACCACGGTGGACGCCGCCCTGGCCGCGCGCAACATGTCGCTGATCGAGGTGCGCAGCGTCTACGACACCGACGGCCTCAACCGCATGGCCGCGCAGATGCTGGTGGCCAGCGACCGCGACGCCGGCTGCACCACCAGCATCCCGCAGACCGCCCCGCAGGAGGCCGCCGACACACGCGCCCGCGTGGCCAACCTGGGCCAGATGCGCGACCCGGCCGACCCCGCCTACAAGTGCAGCCCGGCCTGGTTCGTGCGGGCCACGCGCGGCGTGCCGCCGCCCAGCGGCATGGGCGGCGTGCGCCAGAACATTGGCGAGACCGACTTCGAGCAGAACCAGATCCTGGGTTATGCGCCGATCGAACCCGACGGCAGCTTCAGGCTCGAGGTGCCGGCCGACGTGCCGCTGGCCCTGAGCGTGATCGACTCCGAGGGGCGCGCCATCCAGACGCACACCAACTGGATCCAGGTGCGACCCGGCGAACGCCGCACCTGCAACGGCTGCCACAGCCCGCGCCGCGGCATCGGCCTCAACAACGGCGCCGTGACCGCCGGCCTGCCCGCCGGCGTGAGCCGCGCGCTGGCCGCTGCGCACACGCCGGGCGAGACGATGGCCTCGTTGCGCTCGCGGCTCGACCCAACGGCGCTGGCGCTGGCACCGAGCCCCCTGTTCACCGACCTCTGGGCCGACACCACGCAGGCCGGCGTGACGCCGCGGCGCAGCGTCTCGCTGCTCTACACCGGCAACAGCAACCCGGCCGACGACCTGGCCACGCCGGTGCCCCGCAACGGCGTCATCAACTACCCCGAGCACATCCAGCCGCTGTGGAACCGCGTGCGCGGCACGGCCGGCGAGCACACCTGCGTGGCCTGCCATGCCGACAGCGCCAAGCTCGACCTGCGCGCCACGCTGGCCGGCACCGGCCGCATGGCCTCGTACGAAGAGCTGCTGCTCGGCGACCCGGTGATCGACGCCGCCACCGGCCGGCCGGTGATCCGGCTCGTGCAGGGCGTGCCCGAGGTCGTGCGCGGCCCGGCGCTGGTGGACACCAGCTCGGGCTCGGCCAACAGCGCCGGTCTGGCGCGCAAGAGCCGGCTCACCGAGATCCTGTGGGGCCAGACGCTGCTGGCAGGCGCCGGATCGCGCAGCTCGCACCCCAATCCGCCGGCCGGCGCCCCCGATCACTCGCAACTGCTCAACAAGGCCGAGAAACGCCTGCTCGCCGAGTGGATGGACCTGGGCGGCCAGTACTACAACGACCCCTTCGACCCCTCCGGTGGCGTGCGCCGCATCGAGGGCCTGAGCGAAGCGAGCTTCCTGTCGACCATGCAGCCCATCCTGCAGGCGCAGTGCGCCAGCTGCCACCAGGCCGGCCTCGGCAACCCGCGCAACCGCTTCGTGCTCACCGGCAGCGAAGAGGGCGACTACAACGTCACGCTCAGCCTCATCAGCAACACCTGCGTGCCCGAGAGCAACGCGCTGCTGGCGCGGCCCAGCACCGTGCCGCACCCCAGCGGCGAGCTCGGCCAGACCACGGCGATGCTGCCGGTGGGCAGCACGGGCTACGAGGCGATCGCCGCGTGGATCCGCCGCGGCTGCTCTTCCGCCACCCCCACTTCCGCAAGGACAATGCGGCCCCAGCGCTGATGACGACGACACCGCACACCGTTCCTGCCATCACACGAGCCGCCGTGCCCTTGCGGGCCGGCGGCCGCGGCCTGCCGGCCCTGGCGCTGGCTGCGCTGCTGGCTGCGCTTCTGGCTCTTGCCGCCTGCGGCGGTGGCGGGCCGCTCGACAACCCGGCCACCATCGCCAACCCGCCGGGTGCCACCGGGCAGAAGCTGTCGTTCGCCTACTTCCAGCGCTGCATCAACCCACTGCTGAACACGCCGCTGCCGGTGCGCATCGGCGGCGTCACCACGCTCAACACCTGCGCCGCCGCCGGCTGCCACGACAACGGCAGCGGCACTGGCGGTGCGCTGCGCCTGTTCGGCACCGCGCCGGCCGTCGAACTGTCTCTTGCTCCCGAGGCCATCCGCGCCAGCGACATGTACAAGAACTTCTACTCCTCGCTCGGCGAGTCGGTGGTCGGCAGCGCCGACGCCAGCCGCATGCTGAACAAGCCGCTGGTGCGCGGCGTGCTGCATGGCGGCGGGCTCATCTTCGACAACCCCAACGACCCGGCTGCGAAGCTGCTCCGCTACTGGATCAACCGGCCGATGCCGGCCAACCAGGACGAGTTCAGCCCGGCTGCGGCCACGATGTTCACGCCGCCCGATCCGGCCACCGGTTCGTGCAACGTCGAGTGAGCGCCGCGCTCGCCTTCCTGCGGCGCGGGGCGCTGGCGCTTGGCGCGGCGCTGGCGCTCGGCCTGCCGCTGGCGGCGTCGGCACAGGCGCCGGCCGCCGCGCAGGCCGAGCGGCTCGCCGTGGCCGACGCGTTTCTCGAACTTCACAGCGGCCCGGGCCGCGGCTACCCGGTGTTCTTCGTCGTCGAGCGCGGCGCCAGCGTGGTGATCGAACTGCGCCGCACCGACTGGTTCCGCGTGCGCGCCGATGGCGGGCAGGTGGGCTGGGTGCCGCGCGCGCAGCTCGAGCGCACGCTCACCGAGGCCGGCATCGGCAAGAGCTTCCGCGACATCCTGCTCGACGACTACCTGCGCCGCCGCGTCGAGTTCGGCGGCGGCGGCGGCCGCTTCGGTGGCGAGCCGATGCTCAAGCTGTGGCTGGGCGTGCGCCTGGCGAGCCCGATCTCCATCGAGCTGGCCGCCGGCCAGGTGCAGGGCACCTTCTCCGGCACCGACTTCTGGCACCTCGGCCTGGTGGCCGAACCCTGGCACGACCAGCGCTGGTCGCCCTTCGTCAGCGTCGGCCTCGGTACGTTCAGAAACATCCCCAACCGCAGCCTCGTCGACGCCGCCGGGGTGAACGTCAAATTGGCCCACGCCACGGCCGGCCTGCGCTGGTACATCACGGAACGCTTCGTCGCGCGCGCCGACACCACGCTGTACACCGCGTTCGTGGCCGACAACCGCAGCATCGAGTACCGGGCCTTGTCGCTCGGGCTGGCGTTCTTCTTCTGAGATCTGTCATGCGACCTTTCCCGGCTCGTTCCCAGGCTCGTTCCCCGGCTCGTTCAAGCTGTCTGGTGACTGCCCTCCTGGCCGCCACCGCCGCCCCGGTGCTGGCGCAGACGGCGCCGCGCGCACCCGAGCCGGTGGTGGTGCCGCAGGTCGAGCGCCGCGAGGTGCGCGCGCCGAGCTACCCCTCGCGAGACTTCGCCATCGGCCTGTTCGGCGGCACCTACGGCACGCAGAACTTCGGCGCCAGCGGCGTGGGCGGCGTGCGGCTCGGGTACCACATCACCGAGGACTTCTTCGTCGACGCCACGCTGGCCCAGACCAAGGTCACCGACGAGGCCTTCCGCCAGGTGCTGCCCGGCGGCCTGTTCGGCACGCCGACACAGACGCTGCGCTACTACGCCGTGTCGGCCGGCTGGAACGTGCTCACCGGCGAGGCCTTCTTCGGCCGCCGCACGGCCAGGGCCTTCCAGTCCTACCTGCTGGCCGGCATCGGCAGCACCGACTTCGCCGGCCAGCGCAAGCAGACGATGCACGTCGGCATGGGCCTGCGCGTGCTGGTCAACGACCGCTTCGCCGTGCAGTTCGATGGCCGCAATCACATGTTCCCGCTCGACATCCTGGGCAAGCGGCAGAACACGAACAACCTCGAGTTCACGACCGGCCTGACCGTCTATTTCTAAGCGTTCACCTCCGAGCCCACGCCATGCTGCGCCGAACCCTCGCAACCGCCCTGCCCCTGATGCTGGCCCTGGCCATGGGCACCGCCCACGCCGCCGTGAAGCCCCAGCAGGCCGCCCCCGACTTCACGCTCAAGCGCGCCGAAGGCGGCAACCTGCGGCTGGCCGAACAACGCGGGCAGGTGGTGCTCATCAACTTCTGGGCCAGCTGGTGCGGGCCGTGTCGCGTCGAGATGCCGCACCTGAACAAGCTGCACGACAAGTACAAGGCCGGCGGCTTCATGGTGCTGGGCGTGAACATCGACGACGACCCGCGCCACGGCGCCGCAACGGCCGCCCGCTGGGGGCTGCGCTTCCCGGTGCTGCTGGACGCCGAAAAGACCGTCACCCGCACCTACGACCTCGGCGCCATGCCCAGCACCGTGCTGGTCGACCGCGACGGCCGAATCCGCTACCTGCACCGCGGCTACCGCGACGGCATGGAGCTGGAGTACGAGCGCCAGATCCGCGAACTCGTCAAGGAATGAAGCCCATGCGCGCCACGCTGCTCATCCTTGCCAGTGCCGCCATGCTCGGCGGCTGCGTCACGCTGCCCGAGCCCTGGGTGAAGCCGTACGAACGCGAGCGGCTGTCGGACCCGATCATGCTGGTGTCGCGCCACGCGCTGATCGACAAGCACCGCGAGCACATCCACACCGTGCGCGAAGGCGCGCGCGGGGCCACGGGCATCCAGGGCGGAGGCTGTGGATGCAATTGAACGAGCCCCCAGGCTCGCCCTGCTCGCCACCCCCCGAGGGGGCTCCGGCAGCGGCCCGGCGGAGCCGGTTCCGCGCCGGGGACTTGGCCATGATCTGGCACTGGCTTCGCCAGCGCGCACATGCGCTGCTGGGCACGGCACTGGCCGGCTCGGCCGCGCCCACCGGCGCCGCCGTGCTGCCCGACGACCGCGCCGAGGCCACCTTCCACGTGTACGACGGCGGCGGCGTGCGCGCCACCGGGCCGGCGGTGCTGGTGCGCAAGAGCATCGCCGACCGCGTCTCGCTGTCGGCGCAGTACTACGTCGATGCCGTCAGCAACGCCTCCATCGACGTCGTCACCTACGCCAGCCCGTTCAAGGAGACACGCACCGCCACCGACTTCGGCGCCGACTGGCTGGTGCGCGACACCATCCTGAGCCTGAGCTACAACCGCAGCGTCGAGCCCGACTACATCGCCGAGGGCGTGGGCCTGGACGTCGCCACCGAGGTCTACGGCGGCATGACCACCGTGAGCATGGGCTTCACGCGCTCGCGCGATCTCGTCGGCAAGAAGCTGCAGCCGGGCTGGATCGACCGCGCGCTGCACTGGCAATACCGCGCCGGCCTGACGCAGATCCTCAGCCCGCGCTGGCTGGTGAGCCTGAACGCCGAGGCCGTGTCGGACGAAGGCTACCTGGGCAGCCCCTATCGCGCGGCGCGCGTGTTCGGCGCCACGGTGCTGGAGCGCAACCCACGCACCCGCTCCAGCCGCGCGATCAAGCTGCGCAGCATCAACGACACCAGCGCGATCGTGCCGCGCAGCTCGTTCAGGGCCGAGTACCGCTACTACCGGGACAACTGGGACGTGAAGGCGCACACGGCAGAGATCGGCGTGGCCAAGCACCTGGAGCCCCGGCTCATCGCCGAGGCGCTGGTGCGCCGCTACTCGCAGACCCAGGCGCTCTTCTACAGCGACAACGCGCAGGCCGAGACGGTGTTCGTGTCGCGCAACCGGCAGCTGAGCACCTTCCACACCACCGCCGTCGGCGCCAAGCTCACCTACACCTGGCCGGGCATGCCCGCCGGCACCGAGCTGCGCCTGACGGGCAGCGTCGAGCGCAAGCAGTTCCGCTTCTCGAACTTCACCGATCTGCGCACCGGCCGGCCCTATGCCTACGACGCCAACGTCGTGCAGGTGGTCGTGTCCGGCACGTTCTGACACCCGCACCTGGGGAACAGCGACACCATGAGCCGCCACTTCATCCTCCTGCTGCTGGCCCTGCTGGCCGGGCCGGCATGGGCCCAGACGACGGCAGCGGCCGACCCGGCTGCGGCCGCTGCCTCGGCGCCAGCCGCTTCGGCGCCCGCTGCCGCCGCATCCGCACCCGCCACGCCACCGCCACCCCCGGCGCCGCTGGATGCCCGCGTGCAGCAGCTGAAGTCCGAGCTCGTGCGCCTGAACCGCGACCTGCTGGTGCTCGAGGAAGAGCTGCTGTTCCCCGCCGGCACGCAGGTGGCGGTGTTCGTGAGCATGGACGTCGGCGTCTTCTTCGAGCTCGAGTCGGTGCAGGTCAAGATGGGCAACCAGGTCGTCGGCCAGCACCTGTACACGCCGGCCGAGGTGGCGGCGCTCAAGCGCGGCGGCGTGCAGCGGCTGTGGCTCGGCAACCTGAAGAGCGGCACGCACGCCATCGACGCCTTCTTCACCGGCCGCGGGCCGAAGCAGGGCGATCACCAGCGCGACTACAAGCGCGGCACCACGCTCAGCTTCGAGAAGACCAGCGAGCCGCGCTACATCGAGCTGCGCATCCGCGACGCGCAAGGCAAGCTGCAACCCGAGTTCGACGTCAAGGTCTGGTGATGCCCTCGATGCCGTCTGTGCGCCTTGCGGCCTGCGCCTTCGCCATGCTGGCGATGGTGTCGGCGCACGCCCAGACGCCGGCGCGCGGCGATGCTGCCGATGCCGCGCTGCCGGCCGTCGCCGTGAAGGCGCCGCACCACGGCGACGTGCTGTTCCACGTCTTCCAGGGCAAGAGCTTCTCGGCGCTGTCGGCGCTGATGGTGTCGCAGCACTTCGCGCGCCTGGCCCCGCACGACGACGAGGCCGAGGTGCTGCGCGGCGGCCTGCTGCTGAGCTACGGCCTGCACGAGGAGGCGCGCGAGGTCTTCGCCCGCCTCATCGAAAGCCAGGCGCCACCGCGCGTGCGCGACCGCGCCTGGTTCTTCCTGGCGCGGCTGCAGCAGCAGCGTGGGCACCTCGTGGAGGCCGAGTCTTCGCTGGCGCGCATCGGTTCGCCGCTGGTCGGCGCGCTCGAAGACGAACACCAGCTGCTGCGCGCGCAACTGCGCCTGGCCCAGGGCGATGCCGCCGGCGCGGCCACCGTGCTGGAGGCCCTGGCCGACCCGAAGGCGCCGCGCAAGCCGGCCCCCGCCACGCTGATGCTGGCGCGCTTCAACCTGGCCGTGGCGCTGCTGCGCCAGGGCGCGGGCCAGCCCGAGAACGAGGCCACCGTGCGCGGCACGGCGCTGCTCGACCAGGTCGGCGCCACGCCCTCGACCGACGAAGAACAGCGCGCCATCCGCGACCGCGCCAACGTGGCGCTGGGCTTTGCCGCGCTGCAGTCGCGCAAGCCGCGCGAGGCGCGTGCCGCGCTGCAGCGTGTGCGGCTCGAAGGCGCGCAGTCGAACAAGGCGCTGCTCGGCCACGGCTGGGCCGCGACCGAGCTGAACGACCCCAAGCTCGCACTCGTGCCCTGGACCGAACTCGCCAGCCGCGACCTGGCCGACGCCGCGGTGCTGGAGGCGCAGATCGCCGTGCCGTATGCGATGGCCGAGATCGGCGCCTACTCGCAGGCGCTCGACCGCTACCGCCAGGCGGTGGCCAACTTCGAGCGCGAGCACCAGGCGCTGGACGAGTCGATCGCGGCCATCCGCGGCGGCGCGCTGGTGCGCGGCCTGGTCGAGAGCAACCCGGACGACCTGAGCGGGCAAGTGAGCGCCGCCGACGCCGGCCTGGCCGCCTTCGCACGCATCGACCGCCTGCCGTCGATGCCGCACGGCAGCCACCTGCGCCCGCTGCTGGCCGACCACCCCTTCCAGGAGACCTACAAGCACCTGCGCGACCTGCGCTTCCTGGCCGTGCAGCTGGGCGGCTGGCAAGACAAGCTCGGCACCTACGGCGCCATGCTCGAAGAGCGCCGTGCCGCCTTTGCCGTGCGGCTGCCGAGGGTGCGCGAATCGGCCGGCGCCGTGAACCTGCCGGCGCTCGAAACCCGCCGCGCCGCACTGGCCGCGGAACTCGCCGAGGCCGAGCGCCAGGCCGACGGCGTGGCGCTGGCCGACGAAGCCGAGCAAGGGCTGCTCGAGCGCCTGCGGCGCTCGCGTGCGGCGCTCGCGTCCGCCACCGCGGCGCCGTCGGACGCCGGCCTCGCCGCCGACGAACTGGCGCAACTGGGCGAACGCCTGCGGCGGGCCGAAGGTGCGCTGACGTGGCAACTGGCCCAGCGCGCCAGCGAGCGCGGCTGGTCGGTGAAGAAGGGCCTGCGCGACAGCGCCCGTGCGCTCGACGACGCCCGCGCCCGTGACGCCGCCCTGCTGCGCGCGCAGGCCGAGGAGCCGGCGCGCCACGAGCGCTTCGCCACGCGCCTGGCGGCCTTGGGCGATCGCATCCGCGCCCTGCAGCCGCAGGTGGCGGCCCTCGAAGCCGAATCAGGCCAGACGCTGGCCGCGCTGGCCGTGGCCGAGCTGCAGGGGCAGCAGGAGCGGCTGCGCGTGTACTCGGCGCAGGCACGGCTGGCCATTGCGCAGATCCTCGACCGCGCGCAGCTGGCCCAGCGCAGCGAACGCATCACCGGAGCCCCGCGATGAGCCGCCGGCTGCTGCGCCTTCGCGGGCCGCTGACCCCACTGGCCGCCGCCGTGCTACTGGCGGCCTGCAGCAGCGCGCCGAAGCCGCTGCCGGGTGACAACGCGCCCACGCTGGCCACGCTGCGCGACCGCCAGGTGAACATCGTGGCCGACGCGCCCGGTGCGCTCGCCGCGGCGGCCGAAGCCGACAGCATCGCCGCGTACCGCGAGTTCCTCGCCGCCGCCCCCGACGCACCGCAGCGCCCCGAGGCGATGCGCCGCCTTGGCGACCTGGAGATGGACCGCGCCGACCGCGCCGCCGCCGAGGCACCCACCGGCGACGTGCCCGACTACAAGGCCGCCACCGAACGCTACGAAGCCTTCCTGAAGGCCTACCCGAACGACACCCGCGTCGACCGCGTGCTCTACCAACTGGCGCGCGCGCAGGAAAGCGGCGGCCAGCTCGAAGCCGCGCTGGCCACGCTCACGCGGCTGGTCGGCAGCCACCCCGGCACCGTGCACGCCGAAGAAGCGCACTTCCGCCGCGGCGAGATGCTGTTCGCCACGCGCCAGTGGGCAGCGGCCGAAGAGGCCTACCGCACGGTGCTGGGCGTCGGGCAACGCTCGCCCTTCACCGAGCGCGCGCTGTACATGCAGGGCTGGTCGCTGTTCAAGCTGGGCCGCACCGAAGACGCGCTCGAGCCCTTCTTCGCCGTGCTCGATCTGAAGCTCGGCAAGCTGCCGCCTCGCCTGCGCGACGAAGCCCGCCTCGAAGAGCTGAGCCCGCTCACACGCGCCGACCGCGAGCTGGTGGAAGACAGCTTCCGCGTGCTCTCGATCAGCCTGGCCTCGCTGCAGGGCGAGGCCAGCATTCCGCCGCGCGTGAACCCGCCGCGCAACCCGGCGTCGCGCGAGAGTTGGCAGTTCCGCGTCTACCTGGCGCTGGCCGAGCTCTACACGAAGCAGGAGCGCGTGAAGGACGCCGCCGACACGCTGGCCGCCTTCGTGCGGCGCCAGCCGCTGCATGCGCAGGCGCCGCTGATGCAGGCGCGCGTGATCGAGATCTACGCTGCGGCCGGCTTCGAGCAGCAGGCGCTGGCCGCCAAGCGCGAGCACGCCACGCGCTACGACGCCAACTCGGAGTTCCGCCGCGCCAACCCCGAGGGCTGGGCGCGCGCGCAGCCGCTGGTGCAGCAGCACATGGCCGAGCTGGCGCGCCACCACCACGCGCTGGCGCAGCGGGCGCGCGCTGCCGCTGCCACCGCCACGCCGGCGGCAGCGGCCAACGCCGATGTCACCGAGGCCGTGCGCTGGTACGACGCGCTGCTGACGCAGTTCCCGCGGCACGAGGGCGCGCGCGCCAATCGCTTCCTGCTGGCCGAGCTGCTGTTCGATGAGCGCAGCTTCGCGCGCAGCGCCGACGAGTTCGAGCGTGTGGCGTACGCCGAGCAGGCCCCCTTCGACCGCCCCGCCGATGCCGGCTACTCGGCCCTGCTGGCGCTGGCCGAGCTGCGCAAGTCGGCACCGGCGCCCGAGCAGGTGGCGTTGCAGCGCCGCTCGGTGGCGCTGGCGCAGCGCTTCGCATCCACCTTCGCCGCCGATGCGCGCGGCGGCGCGGTGCTCGTCAACGCCGCCGACACGCTGTTCGCACTCGCCGGCCCCGACGACGGCGAAGCCGCCGTGGCGCTGGCCCGCCAGGCCCTGCAGCGCCAGCCCGCGCCCGAGCGCGAGCTGCAGCGCGTGGCCTGGACGGTGATCGCGCACCGCGCCTTCGAGGCCGGCCGCCTGGCCGAAGCCGAGCAGGCCTACGCCGAGGTGCTCGATCGCGCCGGCAGCGGCGACATCCGCCGCGCCGAATGGACCGAGCGCCGCGCCGCCGCCGTCTACCGCCAGGGCGAGGCCGCACGCAAGGCCGGCGACTGGCGCGCCGCGGCAGGCCACTTCGCGCGCGTGGGCGGCATTGCCGGTCTGGCCGCCGGCAGCGCGCTGCGCGGCGGCGCGCTGTTCGACCAGGCCACGGCGCTGATCGAAGTGAAGGACTGGGCCGCCGCCGCCAGCACGCTCGAAGCCTTCCGCCGAGAGCACACCAGCAACCCGCTGCAAAACGAGGTGCCGCCGCGCCTGGCGCTGGCCTACCTGGAGCTCGGCCAGCACTCGCCGGCCGCACGCGAGTTCGAGACCATCGCCCGCACCGCCACCGAGCCCGCGCTGGCCCGCAGCGCGCGGTGGCAGGCCGCCGAGCTGCACGAGAAGGCGGCGCTGGCGGCACCGGCCGTGGCCGCCGTGCCGGTGGCCGCCACCGCGGCGCGCCCGACAGCGACGCCGGCCCGCCGCGGCGCCGTACGCCGCGCCGCGCCCCCGCCGCCGGCCCCGCCTTCGCTGCACGCCATCGCCACCGCCGCCTGGGAGCGCTACCTGCAGGCCCATCCGCAGCCGCTGGAGCCCGCCGTCGAGGCCCGCTGGCGCCTGGCCGAGCTGCACAAGGCCGATGCCACGCGCCGCAGCACCTGGCTGCGCGCCGTGCAGGAGGCCGATGCCGCCGGTGGCGACGCCCGCACGCCGCGCACCCGCCGCTGGGGTGGCCTGGCCACGCTGGCGCTGGCCGAGCCGCTGCAGACGGCTTACCAACAAGTGAAGCTGGTCGAGCCGCTGCAGCGCCAGCTCAAGGCCAAGAAGCAGCGCATGGACGATCTGCTGAAGGCCTACGCCGCCGCATCAGAAGCCGGCGTGGCCGAAGTCACCACCGCCGCCACCTACCGCACCGCTGCGCTGTACGCCGACTTCGGCCAGGCGCTGATCAAGAGCGAACGGCCGAAGAAGCTGAACAAGCTCGAACGCGAGCAGTACGACGTGCTGCTGGAAGAGCAGGCCTTCCCGTTCGAGGAGAAGGCCATCGAGCTGCACGAGGCCAACGCGCGCCGCACCGCCAGCGGCGTGTGGGACGAATGGGTGCGCAACAGCCTGCAGGCGCTGGCCGGCTTCAAGCCCGTGCGCTATGCCAAGCCCGAGCGCACCGATGCCGCCTACACCGTGGCGCTGGCGCCGCTGCAGGCCGCGCTGGCGGAGGCCCGCGCACGTGGTGCCGAGCCGCCGCCAGGGCTGTTGAATGCCCTGGGCGTGGCGCTGCGCCGCGAAGGCCGTTTCGACGACGCGCGTCTGGCCTACGAAGAAGCCCTGGCGCTGGACGCGCAGGCACCGCTGCCGCACCTGAACCTGGCCATCCTGCACGACCTGTTCCTGGGCGACGCGGCACGCGCCCAGGTGCTGTATCAACGCTATGCCGAGCTGGTGCCGGGCGAGGCCACTCAAGTCAACCGTTGGCTGGCCGAACTCAAGGCGCGCAAGCCGGCGCCGGGCGAGAAGCCCGCCGCCACCCCCACGCCCACGGCAGCCGCCACGGCCGCCGCACCCACGGAGACCCGGCGATGAGAACCCTTGTGATGGCCCTGCCCGCCGTCCTGGCCGCCGCGGTGCTGGCCGCCGGCACCGCCGCTGCGCAAGACCGCGCCGACATCGACCGCACGCAAATCATCGGCAACCGCGAGCTGCCCAAGGTGCTGTACATCGTGCCCTGGAAAAAACCGCTGCCCGGCACGCTCTCGGGCCGGCCGGTGGCCAGCGTGCTCGACGAAGCACTCGCGCCGCTCGACCGCGAAGTGCTGCGCCGCCAGATCGCCTACCACGCCCAGGCGACGGCACCCGCGCCGGCCGCCGCACCGACACCCGCCCCCACTCCTACCCGCTGACCCCCGACGCACCACCATGAACACCTTCGACACCGTCGTGAAGTTCTTCCGCGACTGCGGGCCCTTCCTCTACCCCAGCCTGACGATGCTGACGCTGGGCCTGGCCATCGCCATCGAGCGCTTCATCTTCCTGCGCAAGACGCGGGCCGAGAACCGCAAGATGTGGGACCAGGTGCTGCCGCTGCTGCAGAAGGGCCAGTTCAAGGAGGTGCACGCCATGACCTCGGCCAGCGATTCGGCCATCGGCAAGATCGTCTCCAACGGCCTGGAGCGCATGAAGAGCGCGCGCCGCCGCGAGGACATCGACCACGCCATGGAAGAAGGGATGATGGAGATCGTGCCGCGGCTGGAGAAGCGCACGCACTACATCGCCACCTTCGCCAACACCGTCACCCTGGTGGGCCTGCTGGGCACCATCATCGGCCTGATCAAGGGCTTCACGGCGGTGGCCTCGGTGAACCCGGCCGAGAAGGCCGCCATGCTGTCGGGCAGCATCTCGATCGCGATGAACAACACCGCGTTCGCGCTGATGGTGGCGATTCCGTTCCTGCTGATCCACGCCTTCCTGCAGGCGCGCGCCGGCGAGATCGTCGACAGCCTGGAGGCCGCGAAGATCACCTTCCTCAACCTGGTCCAACGCCTGGCGGGTGAGCAACTCTCGGCACCCGAGCGCCGCACGTCATGAAAAACCGCCGGCTGAAAAAAGCGCCGGCCGAGCTGGAGCTCACGGCGTTCATCAACCTGATCGTCGTGCTGGTGCCCTTTCTGCTGTCGACGGCCGTGTTCTCGCGGCTGGCGATCATGGACCTGAACCTGCCGGCGCAGCAAAGCGCGGTCGAGCAGATCACGGGGCCGAACCTGCAGCTCGAGGTGGTGATCCGGCGTGACGCGCTGGAGGTCGGCGACCGCATCGGCGGCCTCATCCAGCGCATCCCCAAGACCACCGTGCAGGGCCAGCCGCAGCACGACCTGGCCGCGCTCGGCAGCCTGCTGCTGCAGGTGAAGGGCCGCTTCCCCGACACCACCGACGCCAGCGTGCTGGCCGAGCCCGACACGCCCTATGACGACCTCGTGCAGGTGATGGACCAGCTGCACAGCACCGTGCGCCCCTCGCCCGAAGGCGGTGCGAAGACGGTGCGCGCGGTGCTGTTCCCGAACATCAGCGTCGGCGACGCGCCCGTGAAATGAAGCCCCCAAGCTCGCTCTCGCTCGCTACCCCCCGAGGGGGCCACCCGCCAGAGGCCCGGCAGAGCCGGTTCCTCGGCGGGGAGCTTGGCCGACAGGCCGCGTCGCCCTTTGCGGAGATCCGAACATGGCCGTGATGACCGCCACCGAAAAGCGCGCCCATCGCCGCGCGCGCAACGGCGCGCACATGGACATGAACCTCGTCGCGCTGATCGACGTGTTCACCATCCTCATCTTCTTCCTGCTGTCGAGCTCGGGTGTGGAAACGCTCATCAGCCCGAAGGCCGTGGACCTGCCGATCGCCAGCGCCGAGAAGGAACCCGAGGCCACGGTGCTGCTGGTGGTGTCGGGCGACGACATCCTCGTCGAAGGCCGGCGCGTGGCCAGCGTGGCCGAGGTCACGGCCGCCGCAGGCGACTCGATCCCCACGCTGGAGGCCGAGCTCAAGTTGCTGGGCCAGCGCAGCGCGGTGCTGGCGGCCAACCAGGCCGAGCAGCAGGCCGTCACCATCATGGCCGACCGGCAAATGCCCTACAGCCTGCTGCGCAAGCTGATGGTGAGTTGCGCGCGCGCGAACTTCGCCGACGTGAGCTTTGCCGTGCGCAAGAAGGAGGCCTGATCCGATGGTCGCCCTCGCCATGAATGCAGGCCCGACGAACGCGCAAGCTGCGCTGTCCTTCCGCGTGCCGGCGCTGCCCTGGGCGCTGAACGCGGCCGACGAGCGGCGCTTCAGGCGCATTGCGCGCAACGTCGGCATCGTCACCGTGCTGCTGGTGCTGCTGATGCTGTTCGTGCCACTGAGCCCGCCCAAGCGCGCCGAGATGCAGCCGCTGCCGGCGCCGATGGCGCGGCTGCTGCTCGAGCAGCAGGCGCCCAAGCCACCACCACCCGCGCCGCTGGCCGAGGCCATCAAGCCCGAGGCGGCGCCCGAGGCCGCGCCCGACAAGCCGGCGCCGATCAAGGCCGTGAAGCCGAACGAAGCGCCGGTGCCCGAGGCGCGCAACCCGCAGCCCAACAAGAGCCCGGGTGAAGTGGCGGTGGACAACGCGCGCCGCAAGGCCAGCGGCGTGGGCCTGCTGGCGATGAAGGACCAGCTGGCCGAGCTGCACAGCGCACCGGCCGCGGCGCAGCTGCGCCAGGACATCAAGCCCGGCCCCGGCGTCGGCACGGGCACCGGCGCGGGTGTCGGCGCGGGCACCGAACAAGGCGTGCCGCTGCGCGCGATGGTGACGAGCAACGCCACCGGCGGCACCGGCGGCGTCAACACCGCCGGCTTCAGTCGCGACACCGGCGGCGGCGGCCTGGCCGGCCGCGGCAGCACGCTGATGGAAGGCGTGGCCGGCGGCGGCGGCGGGGGTGGCGCAGGCGGCGGCGGTGGCCGTGCCGGCGGGGGCACCGGCAGTGGCGACGGCGTGGCCGGCGGCAAGGGCGGCACGCTCACCAAGGGCAGCAGCGGCAAGGCCAGCCGCAGCCTCGAGGACGTGAAGCTCGTCTTCGAGCGCAACAAGGGCGCGATCTACGCCATCTACAACCGCGCGCTCCGCGACGACCCTGCCTTGCAGGGCAAGGTGGTGCTGGAGCTGAAGATCGCACCCTCGGGCGAGGTCTCGGGCCTGCGCCTCGTGTCCAGCGAGCTGAAGAACGAAGAGCTCGAGAAGCGCCTGCTCGCGCGCATCCGCAGCTTCGACTTCGGCGCCAAGGACGTCGAGGTGCTGGTGGTCACCTGGCCGGTGGACTTCCTGCCGTCTTGACAGGGCTTCGACAGGCTCTCAGCCCGAGCAGGGGACTTGCTAACCCGTGCGCCGGTACCAGTCCGCCAGCGTGCTCATGTCGAGATCCCAGCCGGTGGGCGGCGCGACCAGGTTGCTGGCCACCGCGCTGACGTTGCGGCGGAACAGCAAGGGCACGAGGTACCCGTCGCGGCACACCAGGTCGTTCATCTGCACGAACAGGGCCGCGCGGCGCGCCGGGTCGAGTTCGACCTCGGCGGCCTTGTAGAGGCGGTCGTACTCCGCGTTCTTCCAGCGCAGCACGTTGCGGCCCTGCCACTTGTTGGCCTTGCTGGAGGCTTCCCAGCTGACGTAGCGGTCCATGAAGCGGGCGGGGTCGGGCTGGCCCATGCCGCTGGCGTACATCATCAGGTCGGCGTGGAAGCGGCCGTTGGTGTCGGGGTTGGCCACGTCGGCGCTGAAGAACACGGCGGATGTGACGGCCTTGAGCTCCACCTCGATGCCGGCGCGCTGAAAGGCGCTCTTGATCACGGTCTGCGTCTTCTGACGCGAGGCGTTCACCGTGGTGGTGAACAGAAAGCGCAGCGCGCGCCCGTCCTTCTGCCGCACACCGCCCGGGCCGCCCGCGCCACGCGCCCAGCCGGCGGCATCGAGCACGGCATTGGCCTTGTCGATGCTGAAGTCGATGCGCAGGTTCGAGCTGCGGAAGCGCGCCGGGTTGTGCACGATGTTCGGCGTGGCCACCGCAGTGCGGCCGTAGATGACCTGCTGGATGCCCTCGCGGTCGATCAGATGGCCGATGGCGCGGCGCACGGCAGCGTCGCCGAACACCGGGTGGCGCGTGTCGGGGTGCGAGCGCTCGCCGTCGCGTTCGGTGTTCGGGTCGGTGGGGTTGAGCAGCAGGAACTCCATCGTGCCGCCATCGCTGAACGCCACGCGCCCACGGCCGCCACGCTCCAGGCGCTGCAGCACTTCGTCCTCCACCAGCATCGTCCCGGCGAAGTCGTATTCCCCGGTCTGCAGCACGGCGCGCGCGGCCGAGGTCGCGTCGCCACCGCCCTTGATCTCGAGCGTGTCGAAGTGCGGCCGGTTGGGCGCG
Organism: Rubrivivax sp.; assembly: GCA_020248945.1. GTDB lineage: Bacteria > Pseudomonadota > Gammaproteobacteria > Burkholderiales > Burkholderiaceae_C > Rubrivivax. The sequence continues at coordinate 67,628 of JADCGQ010000040.1, read as the reverse complement.
TGGTACGTGGGGTTCAGCACCCCGCGCAGCGAGTCGCCCGGCTTGAACTCGACGAAGCGGTAGGGGCCGGTGCCCACGGGGCGCTGATTGTCGGGCGCGTCGCGGCTGGTGGCGCCGCGGAAGCGCTCGTGCCGGTGCTTGGCGATGAGCGACGCGATGCAATAGCCGCTGGCCCAGAACGGCGTGGGCTTGTCGAAGACGACGCGCACCGTGTGGCCGTCCACCTTGACGAACTGCATGTCGTCGAACACGCCGCGGGTGGTGGCCGCGGTGGCGGGGTCGCGCGCGTACTCGGCGTTGAAAATCACGTCGTCGGCCGTGAACGGTGTGCCGTCGTGCCAGGTGACGCCGCGCTTGAGCTTCCAGGTCACGCTCTTGCCGTCGGCGGCCACGCCACCGTTGGCGCGACTGGGGATCTCGGCGGCCAGCACCGGCTGCAGCTCGCCGTCGGCGTCCCAGCGCGCCAGCGGCTCGAAGAACACGCGGGCGGCATCGGCGTCCTTGGTGCCGGTGGAGAAGTGCGGGTTCAGCTGCGTCGGGCCTTGCCAGGACAGCAGCCTGAGCACGCCACCGCCACCACGGCGCGTAGGGGCATAGGCCGGGCCGGCAGGCGCAGGCGCGGCGCCGGTCTGCGCCAGCACGGCGTGGGCCATGGGCAGCGTCAGGCCCAGGGCCACCAGCTGGCCCAGGGCCTGGCGGCGCGGCAAGACCGCGAGATTGAGCGGCAACGTGGCGGTCATCAGGCCTCCTGTATGACCGCCAGCATACGGGCTCGGCGCTCTGTCTCGAACGCCACCCCTCGGACCCGACGCACCACCTTCTTTCGCGGCTGAAGCCACGCTCCGTGGGGCGGGGCCCTCCTTTCAGCCCGGTTGGTGTGCCAAGCCTGCGCGACCGCGCCGGGCACCCGACCGCAGCATCAGCATGCCCAGGGATCCACCCAGCAGCCACAGGGTCGAAGGCTCCGGCACCGTGATGGCCGCACCGGACACCGACACGTACTCGTAGCCACGGTCGTACTTGCAGAACGCTCCCAGCACCGAGGTCACCTCCACCCCCACCTCGCAGTCGGTCGCTGTGCCCTTGAGCGCACCGTCCATCGCTCGCAGCGACAAGACGTTGTCGCCGGTTCGCAAGTAGCTCGAGATGTCAACCACCAAGGGAGCCGGCTGGCCGGCGCCATTGATGTGGTTGTCGAGCATGGCGGCTACGACCGAAATGCCATTGACGCGGAGATGGAAGAAGTCGTCGGCGATCACGGACAAGACCGCCGCCAGCACCTGTGCGCCTTCCTCGATCCTGAAGCCGAAGCCGAAGAAGGCTTCCAGCGGACCGTCGCCGCCAGTGATCACGCCCGAGCCGTCGCGGCAGAGATCACCGCCCGTGCCGCAGTTCCACATCATCGAGTCCGTGGGCAGGCTGGTGGTGGCCGGGTTGCCGTAGCCGGTCTGGACGGCAATGCCCTCGCTGCTGTCGAAGTTGCCCAGGGCCCATTGCTGCCCGAGCAAGCGATCGGTGGTCGTTCGCCAGCTGGTGCCTGGATCGAAGTTGATCACCGTGGTCGATGCCTGTGCGCCGCCCAGGCACGCCAGGGCCATAGCGGCGGCGGCCACCATGCGAAGCCCGGTGCCGCCCGGCTTGACGGTGGCAAATGGCCGCAGTGCAGGCGGCGACCGAAGTTCACCAAAGGGATGGGTGAATCGCACCCGCGATGTCGGGAAAGATGAACACGAAGACATGAGAGATTTCCTTCCGGGCTGGGCTGTGCCCTGCCGCGACGGACGTTGTCGAACACAAGCGACAACGGGCATCGCCGCTGACCCGGCAAACCGGCTGGCGAGCGCACCCCTTCCAAGTCCGTAGGGGGCTTGGTCGTCGTTGTGGGCCAATAGAGCCGACCTCGGCTTGCAGCCAACGCCAACTCGACCGCATGGTCCCTGGCCTGCGCACGGGCCGTCCGTGCGGTTCCGTACGCAGGGCGCCCAGGGGCTTCAGGTCTGCGCCGCCGCCTTGGCCACCAGCTCCGCCCGCAGCCGCTTCAGCCGCTCGCGCGGATCTTCCTTGGCGCCGGCTTCCTCGAGCTTCATCTCGGCAATGAAGCGGCTGGGCACGCCGGCCACGGTGTCGCGGCCTTTCTTGCGGCGCATCAGGGTGCTCACGGTGAGCGTGAGGCGCGCGCGCGTGATGCCCACGTACATCAGGCGGCGCTCTTCTTCCAGGCGCTCGGGCGTCATGTCTTCGTCGCCACTGCGAAAGGGCAGCAGCCCTTCGTTCACGCCCGCCAGCACCACGTGCGGCCACTCCAGGCCCTTGGCGGCGTGCAGCGTCGACAGCGTGATCACGTCCTGCTCGGCGTCGCGCTCGGCCAGGCTGATGATGATGCTGATGGTCTGCGCCACCTGCAGCACGGTCTGGCGCTCGGTCTCTTCCACCGTGCCGCCGTCGTTGCGGATCTCGCCGCCGCAGCGCCGCGCGATCCAGTCGACGAAGTCCAGCACGTTGGTCCAGCGCGTGGCGGCGAGCTTCTCGCTGTCTTCGCTGTCGTAGAGGTGCTGCTCGTAGCCGATGTCCTTGAGCCAGCCCATCAGCAGCGCCTTGGCGTCCTCGGCACCCGTGGTGTGCCCGGCGCGGTGCTGCAGCTCGTTCACCTCGCGGCCGAACTCGTGCAGCGAATCCACCGCCTTGCCCTTGAGCACCGTGGGCAGCGTCGGGCTGAAGAGGGCCTCGAACAGGCTCACCTTCCACTTGGCGGCAAACTCGCCCAGGCTGCCCAGCGTGGTGTGGCCGATGCCGCGCTTGGGTGTCGTCACGGCGCGCAGGAAGGCGGGGTCGTCGTCCTGGTTGACGAGCAGGCGCAGCCAGCCGCAGAGGTCCTTGATCTCGGCGCGGTCGAAGAAGCTCTGGCCGCCGCTCACTTTGTAAGGCAGCTGTGCAGCGCGCAGCTTCTGCTCGAACACCCGCGCCTGGTGGTTGGCGCGGTAGAGGATGGCGAAGTCCTGCAGCTTGGCTGTGGTCCCGTCGCCGGCCTGCCCGGCGCGCAGCGACTGGATGCGTGCCACCGCGCGCTCGGCCTCGTGCTCCTCGTTGTCGCACTGCACCACGCGCACCGGCTCGCCGTCGCCGAGGTCGCTCCACAGTTTCTTTTCGTAGATCTTGGGGTTGGCCGCGATCACCGCGTTGGCCGCGGCCAGGATGCGGCCGGTGCTGCGGTAGTTCTGCTCCAGCGGAATCACCGTGAGTTGCGGGAACTCCTTCGGCAGCCGTTTGAGGTTGTCGATGGTGGCGCCACGCCAACCGTAGATGCTCTGGTCGTCGTCGCCCACGGCCGTGAAGAGCGCCTTGTCGCCGACCAGCGCCTTCATCAGCTCGTACTGCACGGCGTTGGTGTCCTGGTACTCGTCCACCAGCACATGGCCGAACTGCGCCTGCCAGCGTTGGCGCTCTTCGGCATCGCGTTGCAGCAGCGCCAGCGGCAGGCCGATGAGGTCGTCGAAGTCCACCGCCTGGTAGGCCGTGAGTCGCTCCTGGAAGTGGCGCATCACGCGCGCGGCCACGCGCTCATCGTCGTCCTGCGCGGCGGCTTCGGCGGCTTCGGCGTTGAGGCCCTGGTTCTTCCACAGGCTGATGGTCCATTGCCAGCGGCGGGCGAGCGCGGCATCGGTGGTGCCGCCGTCGTCGCGCAGCACACTCAGCACGTCGTCGCTGTCGAGGATGCTGAAGTTCTCCTTCAGGCCGACCTTGCCGCCGCTTTCGCGCAGCATGCGCACGCCCAGCGAGTGGAAGGTGCTGATGGCGAGGTCTTTCGCCGCGCGCGGGCCCACCAGCGCCTTGGCGCGCTCGCGCATCTCGGCCGCGGCCTTGTTGGTGAAGGTGATGGCCGCGATCTGCTTCGGCGCCAGCCCGCTTTGCAGCAGCCGTGCGATCTTGTGCACGATGACGCGGGTCTTGCCCGATCCGGCGCCGGCCAGCACCAGGCAGGGTCCATCGAGGTGATGCACCGCCTGCATCTGGGCGTTGTTGAGCGAGACGGGCGGAGCGGCAGGTGCGTTCAAGTGGGCAAGGGTTGGCAGGGGCGGCGGATCATAGCCAGGGGTCGGGCCACCGAGCCGGCTGGCGCACCTCCCGTTCGGGCTGAGCCTGTCGAAGCCCCTCGCAGGCACTTCGACAAGCTCAGTGCGAACGGATGTGGTGGCAGGGCAAGAGCGCAGCCTTGAGCTCAGGCCGGCCCTATCGGCCCTCACTCACCTGCCGTTCGGGCTGAGCCTGTCGAAGCCCCCGCGGACGCTTCGACGGGCTCAGACGGCGCTGAAGCGGGCCAGGATCTGCGCGTGGCGCTGCGGCCAGGCGGCCAAGGCCGCGCCGTCGCCCTCGAAGGCCTGGCGCAGGAAGGCCAGGGCCAACTCCTGCGTCGCCCGCTTGGCCGGCAGGTTGAGCGCGCCGCCAGTGCCCACGCGGTCGGTGAACATGCTGTGCGAGCCGCCTTCGTACACCGCCAGCCACTTGCGGGCGCTGCCGGTGGCCTCGAACACCTGCAGCCGGTCTTCGAAGCCGCTCCAGTAGCCGGGGATGCGGATGACGTCGTCGGTGCAGGTGACGTGCAGCGTGGGCACCGTCACCGTCTCGAGGATGCGGCGCGGCTCGGCTTCGCCGTAGAACGGCGGCGCGCTCATCAGGATGGCGGCGCTCACGCGTTCGTCGCGCAGCGGCAGCGGCGTGCCGGCCTGCTCCACCCGCGCGCCGGCCACCAGCAGCGTGGTGTTGGCGCCGTAGCTGTGGCCGGCGGCGACGATGCGCGCGGGGTTGATGCGGTCGCCGAACTCGCCTTGCAGCAGCGTGTCGAGCGCGAAGCGGAAGTCGCGCGCACGGGCCAGTGCCTCGTCGGCCTGCGCCGCTCCTTGCAGGCGGCCGACCAGCGACCAGGGGCTGCCGCCCCACAGCGTGCGGTCGCTGCCCACGTGCTGCAGGTGCAGGCTGGCGATGCCTTGTGCCGCCACGTGCCGGCCGAGCCAGCTGTAGCCGCGGCGCGAGCCGCCGATGCCGTGCGAGAACACGATCAGCGGCACGCGCTGGCCTTCTGCGGCCGGGCGCGGCAGGTACAGGCGCACGGGCACCGGGCGCTGGCGGGCCGGGTCGACCCAGTCGAGGTCGAGCGTCTCGAAGCCGCTCTCGGCGCGCAGCCGCCAGGGCGCGGCCAGCGCCAGCGCGACCGCGCTCTGCAACCACAGGCGGCGCTTCACGACAGACGCTCCACGGGCGCCGCCGGCACGGCCGGCTTGCCCCGCCGCAGCAGCCGCTGCAGCGCCGCGATGCCGTCGTCGACATAGGTGAACAGCACCGGAATCACCAGCAGGCTCAGGAAGGTGCTGGTGATCAGCCCGCCGATCACGACGATGGCCATCGGGCTGCGGAAGCTCGGGTCGGTGCCCAGGCCGATGGCGATGGGCAGCATGCCCGCGCCCATGGCGATGGTCGTCATCACGATCGGCCGCGCGCGCTTGTGGCAGGCGTCGAGGATGGCCTCGAAGCGCGGCATGCCGTGATCGCGCCGCGCCATGATCACGTAGTCGATCAGCAGGATCGAGTTCTTCGTTGCGATGCCCATCAGCATGATCAGGCCGATCATGCTCGGCATCGAGATGTCGGTCTGCGTGATGAAGAGCGCCAGGAACGCGCCCGGGATCGACAGCACCAGCGCACCCAGGATGGTGGCCGGCTGCACGAAGTCCTTGAACAGCAGCACGAGCACGATGTAGATGCACAGCACGCCCGTCAGCATGGCCAGGCCGAAGCTGGCGAACAGCTCGCCCATGGCCTCGGCATCGCCGATCTCGGTCTGGATCACGCCGGCCGGCAACGCCTGCAGGCTGGGCAGCGCGAGGGCTGCGGTCTTGACGGCACCCAGTGGCTGCTGGTTCAGCTCGATCTCGAAGTTCACGTTGCGCTGGCGGTTGTAGCGGTCGATGGCCGCCGGGCCGCTGCCCAGCTCCAGCGTGGCCACGTTGCCGAGCATCACCGGGCCGTGCGTGCCGGGCACGGGCAGCCGCGCCAGCAGCGCGAGGTCGGTGCGCGCCTCGGCCGGCAGGCGCACGACGATGGGCACCTGGCGCTGGCTCAGGTTCAGCTTGGGCAGGCTCTGGTCGTAGTCGCCCGCGGTGGCGATGCGCAGCGTCTCGGCGATGGCCGCGCTCGTCACGCCCAGGTCGGCCGCCTTGGCGCTGTCGGGCCGCACGATGAGCTCGGGCCGCACGAGGCTGGAGGAGCTCGTCACCGCGCCGATGCCGGGCAGCGTGCGCAGCTCCTTCTCCACCAGCGCGGCGTGCTGCTGCAGCACGTTGCCGTCGGCGCCGGCCAGCACCAGCACGTACTTCTCGGCACTGGCGCCAAAGCCCACCTTCACGCGCGCGCCGGGCAGCTCGGCCAGCAGCGTGCGCAGCTCGGCCTCGATGTCCTGCTTGCTCGTCTTGTGGTCGAAGAACGGGCTGCGCTCGCTGCGGTGCGTCAGGTTCAGCGTCAAGGTGGCCTTGGTCACCTCGGGCAGGCCGCTGCCGGGCGTGAAGGTGTCTGCGCCCGTGCTGCCGCCACCCACGGCGGTGTAGACCAGCTTCACGTGCGGGTTCTTCTGCACCAGCACGCGCGCCTGCTCGGCCGCGGCCAGCGTCTGCGCATAGGTGCTGCCGGGCGGCAGCGTCACCGTCACCTGGGTCTGGTTGATGTCGTCGGGCGGAATGAAGCCCGTGCCCAGCAGCGGCACGAGGCCCAGGCTTCCGACACAAAAGGCGGCGGCCGCGAACATGGTCGCCACGCGGTGCTTCAGGCACCACGCCGCCCAGCCCATGTAGCGCTTCATCCAGCCGGCCTCGACCTCCTCGTCCTTGGGCGGCTTCAGGATGTAGGCGGCCATCATCGGCGTGAGCATGCGCGCCACGACGAGGCTGAAGAACACCGCGATCGCCGCCGTCCAGCCGAACTGCACGAAGAACTTCCCCGGCACGCCGGCCATGAAGGCCGTCGGCAGGAACACCGCGATCAAGGTGAAGGTGGTGGCGATCACCGCCAGGCCGATCTCATCGGCCGCTTCCATCGCCGCCTGGTAAGGCGTCTTGCCCATGCGCAGGTGGCGCATGATGTTCTCGATCTCGACGATGGCGTCGTCGACCAGGATGCCCACCACCAGGCTCATGCTCAGCAGCGTGACGATGTTCAGCGTGAAGCCGAAGGTGAAGTGCATCACCGCGAAGGCCGGGATGATGGACAGCGGCAAGGCCGTGGCCGCCACCAGCGTGGCACGCCAATCGCGCAGGAAGAACCACACCACCACCACCGCCAGCACCGCGCCCTCGAGCAGCAGGATCATGCTGCCGTGGAAGTTCTCGACCGTGGGCTCGACGAAGTTGAAGGCCTCGGTGATGACGATGTCGGGGTGCTCGGCGCGCAGCTTCTCCAGGCCCGCGCGCACGCCGTCGGCGACATCGGTCTCGCCAGCGCCGCGGCTGCGCTGGATCTCGAAGGCCACCGCCGGCTTGCCGTTGATCAGCGCGCCGCTGCGCACCTCGGCCACGGTGTCGGTGACGGTGGCCACCTGATCCAGGCGCACGCGCCTACCGTCGGGCAGGGCCAGTTCCAGCCGCGCCAGCTGCTCGGCGCTCTGCACCGTGGCGATGGTGCGCACGCTCTGCTCGATGCCGCCGACATCGGTGCGGCCCCCGGGTGCATCGGCCTGCACGGCGCGCAGCTGGCGGCTGATGTCGGCCGCGCCGATGCCCAGCGACAGCAGCTTGCCCGGATCGAGCTCCACGCGCACCTCGCGCGTGACACCGCCCACGCGGTTGACGGCGCCCACGCCGCGCACCGACAGCATGGCCTTCTTGACGTCGTTGTCGACGAACCACGACAGCGCCTCGTCGTCCATGCGGCTGGAGGCCACCGTGTAGGTGAGGATGGGCGCGCCGGCCAGGTCGAGCTTGGTGACGACGGGGTCACGCAGTTCGGCCGGCAGGTCGGCACGCACGCCGGCCACGGCGCTGCGCACGTCGTCCAGCGCCTCCTGCGTGGGCTTCTCGAGGCGGAACTCCACCGTGACGATGGCCACGCCATCCTGCACCTTGGTGTAGATGTTCTTCACGCCCGTCAACGAGGCGACGGCGTTTTCGAGCTTGCGCGCGACCTCCGTCTCCATCTGCGCCGGCGCGGTGCCGGGCAGGCTGGCGGTGATGTTGATCGTCGGCAGGTCGATGTCTGGGAACTGCTGGATCTTCATCTGCTGGAAGCCCAGCAGGCCGGCCAGCGTCAGCATCACGAACAGCATCACGGCCGGGATCGGGTTCTTGATGCACCAGGAAGAAACGTTCATGGGTGGGCTCCGCCGTCGTTCTTTCGTGGGCTGTTCACTTCGTGGCCGCGGCCTTGAGGGCCGGCGTGGCGTCGACCACGCGCACGGTGTCCCCGTCGGCCAGGAAACCGCCACCGCTGGCCACGACGCGGGCCTTCTCGTCCAGGCCCTGGAGGATCTCGACACGTTCGCCACTGCGGCGGCCGGTGCTCACCTTGCCCTGGGCCACGCGGCCGTCAGGCGCCACGGTGAAGACGTAGCTGAAGCCGTCACGCAGCAACACGGCCGTCTGCGGCAGCGTCAGCGCGGTGCTGCTGCCGGTGGCGAACTCGCCGCGCGCAAACATGCCGGCCTTCAGGCGGCCGGCGGTGTCGGGCAGGTCGACGTAGACGAGGGCGTTGCGCGTGGCCGCGTCGACGGTGGGCGCCACGATGCGCACGGTGCCCGTGACGGCGGCCCCGCCGCCGCTGACCGTGACCTTCTGCCCCGGCTTGATCTGCGCCAGCTCGCTGGCGGCGACCTCGCCGCGCCACTCGAGGCGGCTTTGCCGGATCAGGCGGAACAGCTCGCTGCCGGCCGGCACCACGGCGCCGACGGTGGCGTTGCGCGCGCTGATGACGCCGCTGTCGGGCGCCAGCACCTGGGCCTGCTGCAGGCGCAGCTGCTGCACCTGCTGCGCCGCTTTCACGGCCTCGAGCCGGGCCTGCGCGGTGCGCTCGGCGGTGAGCAGTTGTGCCACCTGCTGCGCGCTCAAGGCGCCGCTGGGCTGCAGGTCGCGGGCACGCTGCGCATTGGCGGCGGCCTCGGCCAGCATGGCCTCGGCTTCGGCCACGGCGGCGCGGCTCTGGGCCAGATCGGCGTTGACCATCTGGCTGTCGAAGCTGGCCAGCACCTGGCCCTTGCGGACGTTGTCGCCGACGTTCACACGCACCTCGGCCAGGCGCATGCCGTTGGCCTCGGCACCCACGATGGCCTCCTGCCAGGGCGCGACATTGCCGTTGGCGGCCACGCCGGTGGCGACAGTGGCGCGCAGCGGGGTTGTCACTGTCACCGTGAGCGCGGGGCGGGGCGCGGTGGCGGCCGAGGCCTTGTCGTCGGCCGCGTGCACCAGCAGCGTGACGGCGGCGCCACCGGCCAGCAGCAAGGTGGCCACGGCCAGGGCGATCGGCTTCTTCAGGATCGAGACGTTCATGAGCGGTTCCGTCGAGATGGGCAAATCAAGGGTTCGGTGTGCGGGTGATTGCCGGGGCGCCTTGACGGGCCGTCACGGCGTCGGCCGGGTTCCAGCCACCGCCGAGGCCGCGGTACAGCGCGATCCAGGCGCTGGCGCGCTCGCGCTGCAGTTCGATCAGCGCGCTGCGCGCCTGCACGGCGTTGCGGCGTGCGGCTTCCAGGTCGAGCAGGCTGGCCAGGCCGCCGCGCTGGCGCGCCGCGGTGGCGGTGAGCGAGGCTTCGAAGTCGGCGGCGGCGCCGAGCACGTCGCGTTCGCGCTCGGCCGTGGCGTCGAGCGTCACCAGTGCGCTTTCCACTTCGCGCAGCGCGCGCCTCGCCGAGCCCTGCAGCTGCGCCACGGCCTCGTCGTACGCGGCCTCCGAGGCGGCCGTGGCAGCGCGGCGGCTGCCGCGGTCGAAGAGCGGCAGGCTCACCACCAGCGGGCCCAGCGACCAGGTGTTGCCGTTGCTGCTGACACCGCCGCTGCGCACCGAAGCGAGCGCCAGCGAGCCGCTGAGCGACACGCGCGGCAGTTCGTCGGCGCGCGTGGCGGCCACGTCGGCGGCGGCGGCCTGCACGGCGGCGCTGGCAGCGGCCAGGTCGGGGCGCTGGGCCAGCAGTTGGGCCGGCAGACCCGCCGGCGCCAGAGCCGGAGCCGAAGGCAAGCGCGCGCGGCCGGCGGCCAGTTGCGTTCGCAAGGCGGGCTCGGCCCGGTCGGTGAGTTCGACGAGGCCTTTCACCAGCGTGTCGCACTGCGCCTGCTGCGCCCGCGCCTGGCTGCGCGCCTGGGCGGCACCGGCGCGGGCCAGCGCGGCATCGGCCGGGGCGGTGAAACCGGCGCGCGCCGACTGGTCGGTGAGGCGGGCGCTTTCGTCCCGCGACTCGGCATCGGCGCGCGTCTGCGCCAGCTGGGCCTCGCAGGCGCGCAGACCCACATAGGCGGTGGCCACGTCGGCCGCGAGTGACACCCGCGCCTCGTGCCAGCCGGCCTCGGCACCGCGCAGGCGCTGCACGCTGGCGCGCCCGGCTGCTGCCACGCCACCGAACAGATCGAGCTCCCAGGAGGCCTGCAGGCCCAGGCTGGCGCTGGTGCTGGTCGGTGTGTCGGGCACGTTGCGGCCTTGCAGCACGCTGCCCACCGCATCGAGCCGGGGCACGGCCTGCGCGCCGCTGGCCACCACGCCAGCCCGCGCCGCCGCGATGCGCGCCTGCGCCGAGGCCAGCGTGGGGCTGGCGGCCTGCGCGGCGGCGATGAGCTCGGGCAGCAGCGCGTCGTCGAACTGGCTCCACCAGAGCGCCAGGTCTTCGCTTCGGCCGCCATGCGGCAGCGGCGCCTGCCAGGCGCTGGCAAGGGCCACCGGCGGCGTGCCGGCACGTTCAATGGTGCTGGGGGTCGCGCAGCCGGCCAGGGTGGCGGCGGCCAGCAGCGTGGGCCACAGGGTTCGGTTCATGTGGGGGTCCGTTTGGGATAGGGCGCCAGCGCCACGCCGCGGTGCGTGGCCTCGGCCTGCACCATGGCCAGCGCGGCGCGCACGAGCGTGTCGTGCCAGCGGTCGATGGCGCCGACAGCGGTGTTCACGCCCGGGGCGAGCGCCTCGTTGATGTCCAGGCCCACGTGCAGCTGCACGCCCAGGCCTTCGATGCAGATGGCCAGCCGCTGCAGTTCGGCGTCGGCTTCGGCCAGGCCGAAGTGGCGCACCAGCAGCGCCACGAGCGCGTCGTGCAGCGGCTGGATGCTGCCGACGAGGCCATTGTCGATGAGGCCGGTGCTCTCGAGCATCTCGCGCAGGTGCAGCTTGGTGCACAGGCGCGCCTCGTCGCCGTGGCGCAGCGGCTCCAGGAAGCCGGCGTAGAAGCCGGCGAGCGCGTCGCGCAGTGGCAGTGCCGGATCGGTGAAGCGCGCCAGGTCCTCGGTGGGATCCATCGGCTCCAGGAAGGCCGCGCGGTACAGGCCGGCCTTGTCGCCGAAGTAGTAGCTGATGCCGGCAACGTTGACCTGCGCCGCCTCGGCCAGCTCGCGCGTCGAGGTCTTGGCAAAGCCCTGCAGGGCGAACAACCGGATGGCCGCCATCAGCAGCCGACTGCGGGCGTCTGCGGCGTCTGCGGCGTCGGGGGCGCCGGGGGGGACGGCGGAGCGCGAAGAGTGGGCGGTTGGATTCACACCGCGGACTCTAAGGCATGAATCAAACGTTTGTTTGAAACACCCGTTTTATTTAAGGGTCAACCCTGAGAAGGCTAGAACAATTCGGCGTCGCTGTTGTCCATGGTCGCCTCGGTCAAGAGGCCGCGCGCCACGAGATCGGCCTGGTGCGCCACCTGGTTGCGGCCGTTCTGCTTGACCCAGTACACGGCCTTGTCGGCGCGCTCGAAGGCGACCGAGGGCGTGTCTTCGGGCCGCAGCGAGGTGTAGCCGATGCTCACCGTGATGTGGCCGACCTGAGGGAATGCATAGCCCGCGACGTTGGTGCGCAGTCGTTCGAAGGCACTGGCGGCATCGGCTTCGCTGCCGCAGCGCATGAGCACCACGAACTCCTCGCCGCCAAAGCGGAACAGGTGGTCGTTGAAGCGGAACGTGGATCGCATGAGGCGCGACAGCAGCAGCAGCACCTCGTCGCCGATCAGGTGGCCGTGGCCGTCGTTCACGCGCTTGAAGTGGTCGATGTCGATCACCCCGAGCCAGGCGCTGCCGTGGCCGCTGCCTTGCAGCGCGACGCGACGGCCGTCGCCGACCGCCGGGGGTGAGTCGGCGATGGACGGGGCGGCCATCGCACGGCCCATCAGGCGCAGAAAGCTCTCGTCGAAGGTCTTGCGGTTGAGCAGGCCCGTGAGGGTGTCGCGTTCGCTGTAGTCGAGCAGCCCCTGGAAGTTGCGGTAGATGCGCAGGATGCTGCAGACCAGGCGCACCTCATCGGGCCGCAGTTGGGCGTCGGTGTGCAACTCCAGCACGCCGATGGCCTCGAACTCGTTGGCCAGCGGGAAGTAGGCCCGCGCCGGCTTGCCGTCAACGGTGAAGGCCTCCTGCCGATGCAGGCAAAGGGCCCGGTCGGCGTCCACGTCGATCATCGGGTAGGTGGACAGGTCGGCCCACATGGAATCGCTCTGCGCCGAGACGTCGCCGTCGGCGAGCCGGGCGCGTGTCATCCAGCGGCGGTCGGCGCCTTCGCCGACGACGCGGTAAATGGCGGCCAAGCGCAGTTGCATCAGGTCGCGCAGGGCGCCGACCAGGCTGACGTCAAGCACATCGCGGTCGTGCAGGCCGGTCAGTTCGGCAAGGTGATCGACAACGCTGGACATCGAAGACGCTTGATCAATGGGTCAGGGGAGTGGCGCTGGCACGCGCAACGTGCATCGCGATCAGGCCGAGCAGTTCCTCTTCAGAATAGGGCTTGCCGAGGTAGTGGTCGACACCCAGTTCCGCCGCATAGTCACGATGCTTCTGCGCAATGCGAGAAGTGATCATAATGACAGGCAAGCCCTCGAGACGGGCATCATTGCGCACATTTCTCACAAGATCGAAGCCGTCCATTCGCGGCATCTCGATGTCGGAAAGCAGCACCGCCGGGCGCTCCTCGGCCAGGCGCTCCAGTGCATCGAGGCCGTCCTTGGCCGTGACCACGCGGTAGCCTTCGCGCACCAGCAGCCGCTGGGTGACCCGGCGCACGGTGAGCGAATCGTCGACCACCATCACCATCGGCGCGCGAGCCGGCTCGGCCGGGGCCAGCGGTGGCGTCGCTGCGGCAGCGGCACCATCCGGTGCAGTGGCCACGGGCCCGGCGCCCTGGCCCGCGGCGTGCGCCGGCGCGGCGTAGACCGAGGCCAGCGCCACCGGGTTGTAGATCAGTGCCACCGCGCCCGAAGGCAGCAGCGTCACGCCCGCCAAGCCCGGCAGCCGCGACAGCTGCCGACCGACGTTCTTGACCACGACTTCCTGGTTGCCGACGACCTCGTCGACGTGCACGGCCACGCGCTGGGCCGCACTGCGCACGACGACGATGCTTTGCGTGCGCCCGGTATTGCCGCCGCGCGTGCCGGCCTGCAGCAGCGCCGCGAGCCAGAAGAACGGCAGCGACTCGCCCTGGTAGGCGAGCGTGCCGCTGGCGTAGGCGGCCTCGACCTCGGGCGTCGGAACGCGGCGCACGACCTCGATCAGCGGCGACGGCACAGCCACCGCGGTGGCGCCGCAGCGCAGCATCACGACCTGCGTCACAGCCGTCGTCAGCGGCAGCAGCAGGCGGAATCGCGTGCCGCGGCCCGGCTCGCTGTGGGTCTGCACCCGGCCGCCCATGGCCGTGACTTCGGAGCGCACGACGTCCAGGCCGACACCGCGGCCGGCGAGCTCGGTCACCGTCTCGGCGGTGCTGAAGCCCGGCGCGAAGATCAGCGCGGCGAGTTCGTCGTCCGACAGGCTCGCGTCGGGCGCGATGAGCCCGCGCTCGCGGCCGCGGCGGCGGATGCGCGCCAGGTCGAGGCCGGCGCCGTCGTCGGCCACGTCGACCGCGACCTCGTTGCCCGACTGCGTCACCGTCACCGTGATGACGCCACCCGCACTCTTGCCGCTGGCGCTGCGCTCGGCCGGCGACTCGATGCCGTGGGCCACGCTGTTGCGCAGCAGGTGCTCGAACGAGCCGACCATGCGCTCCAGCACGCCGCGGTCGATTTCGATGCCGCCGCCGACGATGTCGAGCCGGGCCTGCTTGCCGGTATCGCGTGCGGCCTGGCGCACGCAGCGGTACAGGCGGTCGGCGGCACTCTCGAACTCGACCATGCGCGTGCGCAGCAGGTCGTCCTGCAGCTCGCGCGTCAGGCGTGCCTGCGAGGCCAGTTCGTCTTCGGCCGACTGCAGCGCACGCTGCAGGCTGCGCTGAAGCGTGGCGACGTCGTTCACCGACTCGGCCATGAAGCGCGTGAGTTCCTGGAAGCGCGTGAAGCGGTCCATCTCGAGCGGGTCGAAGCCCTCGGAAGACGACTTGGCCGCCTCCACGCGGGCGGCGATCTGCGTGTCGGCCTGCAACTCGATGTCGCGCAGCTGCTTGCGCATGCGCTCCAGGCTCTCGGTGAGCTCGCCGAGCGAGCCTTGCAGCTGCGCCACCGTGCTGTCGATGCGCGAGCGCGTGATCGACACCTCGCCGGCGTTGTTGACGAGCCGGTCCAGCAGCGAGGCGCGCACGCGCACCGCGGCGGCAATGCCAGGAGCGGAGGCGCCGGCCTCGTTGGCCGCGGCCGGCGTGGCCGAGGCGTCGCCGACGAAGCGCTGCCAGTCGATGTCGGCCACCACCTCGAGGGCCGGCCGCTCCAGCGGGAGCTCGAGGTCGGCGGTGACGGGTTCTTCGGCCGTTGCTTCGGCGGCGGCTGGCGCAGCCTGTTCCGGAGTGGCCTCGGCCCCGGCGGACTCCCGTGTCGCGACGACCGGCTCGACAGCGGACTCCGTGGCCTCGGGAACGTCGAAATCGAGCGCGAAATCGGCATGCGGCTCCACGGCCAGGGGAGTCTCGGCAACGGCTTCGGGAACGGATTCGGCGGCCTCTGCGCTGTCCCGCCCCAGCTCGACGGCGGTCAGCGCCACGGGCTGCAGCTCGGGCAACGCTGGCATCAACGGCTGCACGGCAGCTGGCGGCACCATCGTCGCGCCGCCGCGGCGAAGCAGCTCGTAGGCCGACGACATCGCGTCGGCCCGCATCAGCAAAGGGTCGACATCGGCAGCAACGACCTCGTCGCGGGCCATCAGCTCCTCGACAGCGGACTCCAGCAGGTGGGCCATCTCGCCCAGGCGCATGGCTCCTGCCAGACGCGCACCGCCCTTGAATGTGTGCAGCGTGCGCATGCAGGCCGCCGGTGCCGAAGGGTTGTCGGGATGGTCATGCCATTCGCGCAGGCGCTGCTGCAACTGCGGCAGCAGCTCGTCGGCCTCTTCCTCGAAGATCGGGAACAGCTCGGCGTCGATGGCATCGACGGCGTCGATGTCATCGGCAGGCCCTGGCGCATCGACTTCCGGCGGCGTGGCGATCGGCATCGCCAGGGCCAGGGCCAGCGGCTCGTCGTCGGCAAGCTCGGGTTCCTCGGTCGGCATCGGCAGCCGCTCGTGCGCCGCCAGCTGCTCGGTGAGCGCCGGGTCCACGGGGCACAGGAAGCCGGCGGCAAACTGGTGCAGCAGGCGCCGGATCTCTTCAGCAGCCGCATTGAACAGTTCGGGCTCGCCGGGCCGGCCGCGGCCCGCGGCAGCCGAGCGCTCCAGCGCATGTTCGAGCGAGCGTGCCAGCGCCGACAGATCGGCGTAGCCCACGGTCGCCGAGCTGCCGGCCAGCGAGTGCGCAAGCGCCACGGCGGTATCGGACACCGGCTGCGCCTGCTGCTCCAGGGCCCATTCGGCGAGTTCGTTGACGAGCCGGCGCGACAGCTCGTCGGCCTCGTTGAGGTAGATGTTGAACAGCGGAATCGGGACGCGCAGATCGCCGATCAGCTTGACCGGGTCGTCATCGACAGGGGCTTCGGCGTCGATGTCCGCAGGCTCGGCAGCAGGCGGCGGCTCGGCATCGAAGTCGAGCACCAGATCGGTGTCGGCCAGTGTCTCGGGCACCGGCAGGCCGGACGGCAGCGCCGCGGCGTCGCCAGCGGACTCGTCCACGATCGGGATCGGCAGCGTGCGGTCGGCGAACGGGTGGTCGTCGTCGAGTTCGCCGAGGTCGATCTCGAGCGCTTCCACGCCCTGGCTGGCAGGCTGCGGTGTCGTCGTCTCGACCTCGCTGGCCGGGGCGTCGAGCGGCAGGTCGATCAAGTCGTCGGCGGCGGCCTCGTCGAGCACAGGCTCGACATGCGCCTCGGCCACGGGTTCGGCTTCGGCTTCAAGCTCGGCATCGCCGAAGGCGAGATTCAGCTCATCGGCTGCGGGCAGGTCGGGCACCCGGTCCATCAGCGACGGCGCGGCCGGCGCGGGTGTCTCTGCCTCGGGCTCGTCGAAATGCAGCTCGAATTCGGCTTCGCCTAGCGCCGGTGTGGCGGGTTCGCCTTCGAGGTCGCCACGCACCGAGACCGAGCCCAGGCCGCCGTGTGCGGCCGTCGGGACCGCCGGGACCGCCGGCTTGCGGCCCGCCACCGGCATGAAGATGGTCGGGCCTTCGGCAGGCGGCTCGGCCGGTGGCGTCCAGACCACCGTGCGCGGCTCTTCGTCGACCGGCTCGGGCGGCAGCGGCGACAGCAGCGGCGTGCGGTCTTCGGGTGCCGCCGCCAAATCGAACTCGGGCAGGGTCAACTCGCCGAGGTCGATGCCGGCCCCGGGCTCGGGTGCCGGTTCCGGCGGGGCCACGTCCGGGACGGGCACTTCCTCCAGCACGGGCGTCTCGAGCACGGGTGTATCGGGCATGGCCGGCTCAGCCTCGAGCGCTGGCTCTTCCAGCGCCGGCGCCTCCGGCGCCGCCAGCGGCAGGATCGGCATGCGCCGGCCTTCGAGGCGCAGCGCGTCCGCGGCGCGCGACACCGCCGCGCTCTCGTGCCCAGCCGGCGTGCCCGCCGCGATGGCCTCGACCCAGTCGCCCAGGTAGGCCAGGGCCTCGGCGGTGAGCTCGCGCAACGGTGCGTCGAGCCGCGCCTCGGAAGCCAGGCGCGCGTTGTAGAGCTGCTCGCACGACCAGGCGGCCTCGCCGAAGTCGCGCAGGCCGATCATGCGCGAGCTGCCCTTCAGCGTGTGGAAGGCGCGCCGCACGGTCGTCATGTCGGGCAGGTTGTCGGGCGTGGCCAGCAGGCGCTCGACCGCGGCCTGCGCGTCGGAGACGACCTCGCGCGCCTCCTCGACGAAGATCTCGCGCATCTCGACGTCGTCTTCGAGCCCGGTGCCCCCCTCGGGCGCGGGCTTCGGCGGCGGCACCGGGGCCGACGGGGGCAGCGGCTCGGCGACGATCGGCGCGCTGAGCCCGGCGATCTCGGCCAGCTCGCCGCGCATGCGCGCCCGCGTGGCGGCATCGTTGCCTTCACGCAAGCCGAGGTGCGCGGTGGACAGCAGTTGCGCCAGCTCGCGCTGGTCGGCGGCGGTGGCGGCTTGCGCCAGGCGCTCGGCGTCGCGCGCGAGTTGCGCGTCGGCCACGCCGACGTCGGCGGCGGCCCGCGCCAGCGCCTGCACCTGGTCGACGAGGGGCGCCGCGGCCGTGTCGGGCGCCATCGCCAGCGCCATCGGCGTCGTCGGCTCGTCGAGCGACGCAAAGGCCGCGGCCCGTTCGGTGCGGCCCATCACCGCCGTCAGGCTGCCCGTTTCGGGGTCGAAGCGGAACAGGCTCTTGGCCAGCTGCGGCTGCACGCTGAGCATGTCGATCAGGAAGCTGAGCGCGCCCAGGTTGTCGGCCAGGCGATCGAAGGTGCCGGCCTGGATGGCGCGCTGCCCATCGACCTCGGTCTGCGCCAGCTCGTCGACGGCATCGCGCATGTGCAGCGCGGCCTGCGAGGCCTGGTCCATGCCCAGCACCGAGAGCACGCCGCGCATCGAGCCCAGCTGCGCCGGCACGGGAATGAGCACCTGGCGGTCGGCCGGGTTGCGGAAGTACTGGTCGATCTGCTTTTCGACTTCCGACAGGCTGGCGCGAAGCTCGGCCACGACGCTGCCCATGGTCTGGCGGTCGGAGACGCGGCGGTACAGCTCCTCCATCCAGATCTCGAGCGGCTGCGGCTCCGCGCCCTGGCGCACGGCATCGATGCGGCTGGCCAGGTGCGCCAGGCGCTCGGGCAGGCCGGGCTGGTCGAGCTCGCCGTCCTCGAGCGAGGCATCGAGGAACAGGATGCCGGTGGCGACTTCCATCGCCAGCGCGGGCGGCGGCGGTGCCTCGGCGGCCAGCACCTGCGCCGCGGTGGCCCCGAGCGAGGCGGCCAGCACGTCGCCGGCCGGGAACAGCTTCTGCAGCGACTCGCCCACCAGGTGCATCTGGTCGGCCAGCGGCTGCAGGCGGTGAAGCTCGCCACCGGCCACGGCCGACCAGGCGTCCTTGGCGGCGTTGATGCGCTTCTTGGCCTGCACCAGCAGGGCCGGATCGAAGCGGCCCAGCCGCGAGCTGTCGTAGTCGGCCAGCGGCTGGTCGGTCAGGCGCCAGGCCTGGCGCACCGCGGCCAGGCGCGGCGCACGGCCCGGATCGGGCTCACGCGCGCGGGCGCAGAAAAACAGCAGGTCCTGGGCCAGCCGGTCCGATGGCGCGGTGGCTCCCTTGGTGCTGGCGCGCAGTTGCGCAAGCAGCCGCGAGGTCAGGCGCTTGGTGTAGACATCGGGCTGCAGCAGGCCCGAGGCCTGGGCCTCGAACACCGCCGCGGCCAACTGCCACAAACTGCCTTCCTGCGGATGGCCCAGGCGGCGTGCGCCGGCGCCGAGATCGGCGCACAGATCGCTCATGCGGGCCGGGGACGGGCCCGGCTCGCGCATCAGCGCCAGCACCTCGGCCTCCATCAGGCCGCGCGCGTCGTCGTCGGCGTTGCGCGGCTGCGCGGCGCCGTCGTGCGGCATCTCGCGCCATTGCCAGTCGGTCTGCCAGAGGTCGGCCGGGTGCACGCGCTCGGCGCCCGCAAGCTGCAGCGCGTCGCGGTACTGCGGGAACAGCATCACCGGGCTCACGCTCTTGCGTGCCAGCAGTCGCGCAAGGTAGTCGAGCAGGCCGAACGAGACCCGTTCGATCACGTCGACCGCCTTGGCGTCGATGAGCGCCGGCTTGGCCACCAGCCGCTGCACCGCGCTCTCGGCGGCGCGCAGCACGGTGGCCACGGCCGGCAGCCCGACGAGTTCGAGCGCGCCCACGCCCTGGTGCAGTTGCGTGCGCGCCGCGCGCAGCACCGACGAATCGACGGCGTCGATGTCGCCGCCCGCGGCAGCCTCGTTGTCCTTGAGGTAGCGCCGCAGCGCCTTGGTGGCGTTCTCGAGCGAACGCCGCAACTCGCCGTGCACCCAGGCCAGAGCGCTCAGGTCGTCGCCAGCGGTCGCGTCGAGGTCGACCGGGCCGGAGTCTTGGGGATCGCGCATGGGCTGGGGGTGTCGGCAGGCCGCGTCAGGCGATCTTGAACCGCGAGACCGAGGTCTTCAGTTCCTCGGCGGTGCGCGAGAGCTCGCGCACCATCTGCGCCGTCGAGCGCGTGCCTTCGGAAGTCTGCTCCGTCACGGCGAAGATGTGCTGGATGTTCGCGGCCACTTCGTTGGCCTGCTTGGCTTCCTTCAGCGCCTCTTCCGAGATGCGCGAGATCAGGTCGGCGAGTTCGCGGGTCACGCGGTCGATGTCGCCGAGCGCGGCACCGGCGGCGTCAGACAGGCGCGCCCCCTCGACCACGCCCTGCGTGCTGCGCTCCATGGCGCCCACGGCGTCTTGCGTGTCGGTCTGAATGGTGCGCACGATGGCCGCGATCTGCCGCGTCGCATCGGCCGAACGTTCGGCCAGGCGCTGCACTTCCTCGGCCACGACGCTGAAGCCGCGGCCTGCTTCGCCGGCGCTCGCCGCCTGGATGGCGGCGTTCAGGGCCAGCACGTTGGTCTGTTCGGTAATGTCGGAGATCAGCTCGGTGATTTCGCCGATCTCCTGCGAGCTTTCACCCAGCCGCTTGATGCGCTTGGAGGTTTCCTGGATCTGGTCGCGGATGGAGTTCATGCCGCCGATCGCGTTGTTCACCGCCGACAGGCCCGACTCCGAGGCCTTCAGCGACTCGCGCGCCACGGCCGCGGTTTCCTGCGCCTGCGCCGACACGTCGTTGATGCGGCCGGCCATCTGCAGCACCTCGTCGCCGGTGTTGCGGATCTCGCGCAGCTGCTCGGTCGAGGCCGCCAGCAGCTCGATCGAGGTGCTCTCGACCTGCGCCGTGGTTTCCGTGACGCGACCCACTGTCGTCTGCACCTGTTCGACCAGCGTGCGCAGCTCTTCCACGGTGTAGTTCACCGAGTCGGCAATGGCGCCGGTGATGTCTTCGGTCACCGTGGCCTGTTGCGTGAGGTCGCCTTCGGCCACCGTCTGCAGCTCGTTCATCAGCCGCAGAATGGCAGCCTGGTTGGCGTCGTTCACACGCTTGGCTTCCTGCTCCTGGCGCTCGGCTTCCTGGCGCTGGCCGTCGGCGGCGCGGGCGCGGGCCGTCTGGTCGATCACGAACAGGCGCAGCAGGCCGAAGGCGCCTGCGGCCAGCGCCGCCAGCGCCGCCAGGCCCAGCAGCAGACGCCAGCCGCCGAGGCCACCCGCACTGGCGAGGCCCTGCTGCAGCGTGTCGAGGCCGCGGCGCAGCGGCTCGGAGTCGACGACGATGGCGCCCTGCGCCTCGCGCGCGGCCACCAGGCCCTGCAGGTTGGACAGGATGGCGCTGGCCTCGGTGCGCGTCTTCTCGTACTGCTGCAGCAGCAGCTGCAGCTTCTCGCGCGTCTGCGCGTCGCGCGTGCCCGGCAGGCGCAGCTCGGCGTTGCCCTGGATCACGCCCTCGGCGATCTCCTTGAAGGAGTTCAGGTCCTTGCCGAGCAGGAACACCGCCTCGGCGCTGACGCCTTCGCTCGTCAGGAACTCGTTGGCGCTCTTGCCGATGCGCTGGGTCAACATCACCAGCTGGCCCACCGCAGACAGCTCTGCTGCCGACGCGCCGCTCTGCAGCTTGAGCGAGCTCACCGTCTCGGCGGTCTCGAGCAGGTCGCCGCTCTGGCGGTTGATGGCGCGCAGCGCGGAGCCGACCTGGGTGAGCGTCTGCTGCTGCGTCAGCACGATGGCCGCGTTCTTCTCGGCCTTGTCGACCAGCGGCAGCAGCGCGGCCACCTGTTCCTGCAGTGCCCCGGGCGCGGCCGCGACCTCGCCTTCGCCGGTGGACAGGCTGCGCACGTTCTGAGTCAGCACGCCGACGGATTCGCGCACTTCAGGGAACGATGCCGCGCTGCCGACGATGGCCTGCGACACCGACTTGGCCAGCCGCTGCGACTGCGTGGTGGCCTGGCCGGCCGCCGCCACCTGGCTGGCGCTGCGGTTGGCCGACGTGATGGAGAGGATGGAGGCCAGCAGCAGTCCGGCCAGGCCAGCGCCGAAGAGGATGACCATCGCGCGCTGCTGGCGCTCCAGCGGCCAGGCGCCGACCACGGGCAGGCCGCTGTGGAAGGTGTCGCTCTCGTGATTGCCGCCGGCCAGGCGCGTCTCGCCGAACTCGGCCGCCAGTTCCGACGGAGCGGCCTCGCTGATGATGGAGTTGCCGTCGTGGCCGTCGCGCTCGCCGGGCGTGATCGTGCTCTGGCCCAGGCGCACCGTCACCTCGCCGGGTGCGGGTGGCGACAGTTCGTCGAACGGCTCTGACGCCGCGGGCTTGTCGGACTCTGGCTTGGCGCGACCGGCACCCTTGATGCGATCCAGAAAGCTCATGGCGTCCTCTTCATTGCTCGTGTGTCGGTTCGAAGTCGAGCGGCACCGTGACGCCGCCGATGTCCATCGGAACCCGTTCGCGCGGCGCGTTCATGCCGCGATGGCCAGGAACAGCTCGTGGCGGGCCAGCGCCACGAGGTCGATTTCCTGCCACAGGCGGCCGTCGGCATCGCGCCAACTTCCGCCGGCGGCGAATTCGGGGCGCGGCGTGGCGTCGGCCGGCTCGCGCTGCAGTTGCTGCTCGCTGCGAAGGCCGACAAGGCGGTCGACCAGCACTGCGCAGTGCGAGCCCAGCTTCGGATTGAAGGCCAGCAGCCGGGCCTGCTCGCGCACCGCGTCGCGGGCCAGCGGCGGGCGCAGGCCCAGGAACGCACCCAGGTCGACGACGCCGTGAAGACCACCGCGCAGGTTGGCCACGCCCAGGAACCAGGCCTGGGTGTGCGGCACAGGCAGCAGCGCGCCGGCGGGAAAGATCTCGCCGGCAGTGGCCAGCGGCACCAGCAGCCCGGCGCCGGCGCATTCGACGGCCAGCCACGACACCGCCCGCGCTTCGGTGCGGGCCGCCTGCAGCCGCTCGGCGAGCCGGCTCTGGAGTTCGCGCAGCGCTTCGCGGTTGGCCATCAGTGACCGCCCGGCCGCGCTGAAGGCGCGGGCTCTCCCCCGCTGTGCTGCGAATCACATGAGCCGGCGATCCGCTTCATCAGTCGAAGGCCTTGATCTTGGCGATCAGCTCATCGGCATTGACGGGCTTGACGATGTAGTCGCGTGCGCCCTGCCGCATGCCCCAGACCTTGTCGGTCTCCTGGTTCTTGCTCGTGCACATGATCACCGGCACGTCAGAGAAGCGGGGATCGCGCGTGATGCTGCGCGTGAGCTGGAAGCCGTTCTGGCCCGGCATCACGACATCCATCAGGATGAGGTGGGGCTTTTCCTCCTCGAGCCGGCGCAAGGCCTCTTCGCCGTTCTCGGCCGTGCGCACGGTGTAGCCGCGCTTGCCGAGGATGTCGGAGAGGTGATGCAGTTCGGTCTTGGAGTCGTCGACGACGAGAATCTTCTGGATGGCCATCGCGGTTGCGTTCCGGCGTTCGGATCAGGCTGCGGCGCGGCGATGTGACTCGACCGCTTTCAGCAACTGTTCCTTCGTGAAGGGCTTGGTGAGGTAGTCCTCGGAGCCGACCATTCGGCCCCGGGCCTTGTCGAACAGGCCATCCTTGCTCGACAGCATGATGACCGGCACATGCGCGAAGCGCGGATTGCGCTTGATGATGGCGCAGGTCTGGTAGCCGTCGAGCCGCGGCATCAGGATATCGCAGAAGATGAGTTCGGGCGCGTGGTCATTGACCTTGGCGAGCGCGTCAAAGCCGTCCTCGGCCAGAACGACCTCGTGGCCGCCCTGGCGGAGGAAGATCTCGGCGCTGCGCCGGATCGTGTTGCTGTCATCGATGACCAGCACCCGCGCACCCACGGGCGCCGGGGTGGTTGCACCTGCGCCCGCAGCGGCCCCTTGCATTTCCAAGTGCGGTCCTCCTCAATGAACCTTCAGGGCCGCGGCCAGGTCGACCCGACACGGCGGTGGTTCAGATCTGCACCATCTCGAAGTCTTCCTTGCGGGCACCGCACTCGGGACAGGTCCAGTTCATGGACACGTCGGCCCAGGCGGTGCCGGGGGGAATGCCGTGTTCCGGATCGCCATCGGCCTCGTTGTAGATCCAGCCGCAGATCAGGCACATCCAGGTACTCGGTTCGCTCACGATGGCTCGGTCACCTCACTACAATGGTCGTTCATTGTAGCCGCGCACATCCGGCGATTTATGCGAATTTGTGAGGGCCTGCACGACGTTCCTCAGATTCTGCTGGAGGTTGGGTCCGGCCCCATCCGAGCCCGCGCTGCCTCGCCGGGCCAGCCTTCGCGGCCGGCCTTCCCGCCCTCCATGCCCCATCCCACATGAACCCCGTTCCGAATCCGGCCGAAGGCCTCGAAGGCCCCGAAGGCGCTGCCATCGAGCCGCCGCCGCCTGCCGCGGTGATGTGCTTCAACGCCAGTGAGCCCAGCGGCGCCAGCGGCGTGGCCGGCGACGTGGCCACCGTGGCCGCCATGGGCGCGCATGCGCTGCCGGTGGTCACGAGCATCGTCATGCGCGACACCGCCGACATCTTCGATCAGCACGACATCGATCCCGACGTCGTGGCAGAGCAGGCACGCACGATCCTCGAAGACGTCACGATCGCCGGCTGGAAGGTCGGCTTCCTGGGCTCGGCCGACAACGTGAGCGCCGTGGCCGAGGTGCTGTCCGACTACACCGAGATCCCGCTCGTCACCCACCTGCCCAACCTCGGCTGGATGGACGAGGACCAGCTGCAGCCCTACCTCGACGCCTTCCGCGAGCTCATCCTGCCGGCCACCGAGGTGCTGGTGGGCAACCACAAGACGCTGCAAGACTTTCTGCTGCCCGAGTGGGACAGCGAGCGCCCACCGTCGGCGCGCGAGCTGGCCGTGGCGGCCTCTGAACACGGCACGCGCTTCGTGCTCGTCACCGGCATCGCACTCGTGGCCAAGGGGCCCGAGCAGTTCATCGACAACGTGCTGGCCTCGCCGCAGGGTGCGCTGGCGGGCGAGAAGTTCGAGCGCTTCGACACCAGCTTCGTCGGTGCCGGCGACACGCTCAGCGCGGCGCTGGCGGCGCTGCTGGCCACCGGCGTGGAGCTGCAGGCGGCCGTGTCCGAGGCGCTGAGCTTCCTCGACCAGTCGCTCGACGCCGGCTTCCGCCCCGGCATGGGCCATGTCGTGCCCGACCGCTTCTTCTGGGCGCTGCCGCCCCCTGAAGAAGGCGATGACGACGGCCACCCCGGTGGCGATGGCGGCGAACCCGATCCCGAACCCGAGGCACCGGCGCCCAAAGGTGCGCCGCGCCGAGTCCACTGAAGAATCACCCGATGTCGACCACCAACCAGGCGCTGTTCGAGCGCGCGCAGCGTGTCATTCCCGGCGGCGTGAACTCGCCCGTGCGCGCCTTCCGCGCGGTGGGCGGCACGCCGCGGTTCATCACGCGCGCCGAGGGCCCCTACATCTTCGACGCCGAGGGCAAGCGCTACACCGACTACATCGGCTCCTGGGGCCCGATGATCCTCGGCCACGGCCACCCGGCGGTGTTCGACGCGGTGCAGCGCGCGCTGCTCGACGGCTTCAGCTTCGGCGCCCCCACCGAGCGCGAGATCGAGCTTGCCGAGGCCATCATCGCGCTCGTGCCCGGCGTCGAGCAGGTGCGGCTGGTGAGCAGCGGCACCGAGGCCGGCATGAGTGCGCTGCGGCTGGCCCGCGGCGCCACGGGCCGCTCGAAGTTCATCAAGTTCGAGGGCTGCTACCACGGCCATGCCGACCCGCTGCTGGTGAAGGCCGGCTCGGGCCTGGCCACGTTCGGCTTCCCCACCAGCGCCGGCGTGCCCGAAGACGTGGTCAAGCACACGCTGGTGCTGCCCTACAACGACATCGCCGCGCTCGAGGCGGCCTTCGACGCGCACGGCAAGGAGCTCGCCTGCGTGATGATCGAGCCGATCGCCGGCAACATGAACTTCGTGCGCGCCTCGGTGCCCTTCATGACGCGGCTGCGCGAGCTGTGCACGTCGCACGGCGCGCTGCTCGTGTTCGACGAGGTGATGTCGGGCTTCCGCGTCGCGCTCGGTGGCGCGCACAGCGTCTACCAGCGGCTGATTCCGGGTTTCAAGGCCGATGTCTTCGTGTTCGGCAAGGTCATCGGCGGCGGCATGCCGCTGGCGGCCTTCGGCGCCAGCCGAGACGTGATGCGCCATCTCGCCCCGCTGGGGCCGGTCTACCAGGCGGGCACGCTGAGCGGCAACCCGGTGGCCACGGCCTGCGGGCTGGCCACGCTGAAGGAGATCACCAAGCCTGGCTTCTTCGAGGCCCTGGGCGCCCAGACGCAGCGCCTCGTCGAGGGCCTGGAAGGCGCCGCGCGTGATGCCGGCGTGCCGCTGGTCGGCGACAGCGAAGGCGGCATGTTCGGCTTCTTCTTCTTCAACCAGCTGCCGCAGAACTACGCCACGGTGATGACCACCGATTCGGCGCGCTTCAACCGCTTCTTCCACGCCATGCTCGACCGCGGCGTGTACCTGGCGCCGGCGCTGTACGAAGCCGGCTTCGTGAGTGCGGCGCACACGCCGGCCGACATCGACGCCACCGTGGCGGCGGCGCGAGAGGCCTTCGCGGCGCTTTAGCGCGCCGGCCTCGGGTCGGCCGATTCAGGCCGGTGAAGAGCGCAGGCCGTAGGTCTTGCCGCCCACGAACAGGTACTCGACGCGCAGGATCGGATCGCCCTTTTCGGCGGCAAAGGTGAAGCCGAGCACGGCCAGCGCGTCGCCGGCCTTGATCTCCGGCACCTGCCAGGCGCCCATGCGCGACAGCGGCGCGAGCTCGATGTCCCAGAGGCGGTCCTTGCGCGTGGGCAACTGCGCCGCCTTCAGCAGCGACGCGCCGTCCACCGGCGCCGACTGCGGCGGCAGGACCCGCGTCGCCAGGTCGGCCGGCAGCTTCAGGCCGGCGGCCGGCAGCTCGAGCTTCAGCTCGGCGTGGGGGTTGCGCCAGCGCACGTCGCGCGCCATGCCTTCCAGGTAGATCGGGCGCGTCTGGTCGAAGCTGCTCCACCCGTGGTGGGCCCGCACAGGCGCCGAGGGCAGCCACAGCCACAACGGGGCGGCAGCGACGAGGGTTCGGCGGTGCATGGCAATCTCCTTCAGATGTAGGCAATCCAGCGACCGCTGATGATGGCCGCGATCCATAGTCCCAACGACAGGACGGTCTGCGCCCGAGCCACTGCATCGGGTTTGTGCAGGCCGCCGCGGGCGTGGAAGATCGCGGCATTGGTGCCCGCGGCCGACACCAGCCCCAGCTTGAGCAGGAAGGCCCGGTTGGCCAGCAGCTCGCCCGGATTCGCTGCGAACATCACCAGCCCGCTGGCCGCCACCAGGCCGAAGCCGGCCAGCGACAGCGCCACCGTCAGCCGCGCCAGCGGCGCCAGCGGCAGCTCGGCCGCCACGCCCCACACGCGCAGCTCCAGCAGCACGAGGTTGCCCAGCAGCAGCGCGATGCCGACGATGTGCACCACCTCCAGCGCCGGGTAGGCGATGGGGTGTTCGGCGATCCAGGGCAGGCCCACGAAACCGGTCGTCATGCGCGGAACGCTAGCAGAGGCCCTGCATGCCGGCGACGACCCGACTCCTAGAATGCCGCGCATGCATATTCATGTACTCGGCATCTGCGGCACCTTCATGGGCGGCCTGGCGGCGCTGGCACGCGAAACCGGCCACCGCGTGACGGGCTGCGACGCCGCGGTGTACCCGCCGATGAGCGATCAGCTGCGCGATCTCGGCATCGAGCTGATCGAGGGCTACGGCGCCGATCAGATGGCGCTGAAGCCCGATGTCTTTGTGGTTGGCAACGTCGTCAAGCGCGGCATGCCGCTGATGGAGGCGGTGCTCGATGCCGGCGCGCGCTACACCAGCGGCCCGCAGTGGCTGGCCGAGCAGGTGCTGCACGGCCGCCACGTGCTGGCGGTGGCCGGCACGCACGGCAAGACCACGACCACGGCCATGCTCGCTTGGATCCTGGAACAAGCCGCGCCGGCCGGCCGCAAGCCTGGCTTTCTGGTCGGCGGCGTGCCACTCAATTTCGGCGTCAGCGCGCGTTTGGGCGATGCCGGTGCGCCCTTTGTCATCGAGGCCGACGAGTACGACACCGCGCTCTTCGACAAGCGCAGCAAGTTCGTGCACTACCGGCCGCGCACCACCGTACTCAACAACCTCGAGCACGACCACGCCGACATCTTCCCGGATCTGGCCGCCATCGAGACGCAGTTCCACCACCTCGTGCGCGCCATGCCCTCGCAGGGCCGCGTCGTCGTCAACGCCCGCGACGAAGCCCTGGCCCGCGTGCTGGCGCGCGGCTGCTGGAGCGAGGTGCAGCGCTTCGGCACCCGGCGCGAGGAAC
Source organism: Rubrivivax sp. (assembly GCA_020248945.1). Lineage (GTDB taxonomy): Bacteria > Pseudomonadota > Gammaproteobacteria > Burkholderiales > Burkholderiaceae_C > Rubrivivax. The sequence goes on along the minus strand of JADCGQ010000040.1, from coordinate 39,763 downwards.
CCGGCGGCCTGTGTGCGCGCGGCGAGCCCGGCAGCTTCGACGTGCTGCGCGGCAGCCTCAAGCTGGGCCACGTGGCCTGGGATCTGCTGGGCGAACACAACCAGATGAACGCGCTGGCCGCCATCGGCGCAGCCGAGCACGTGGGCGTGGCGCCGGCCGAGGCCTGCAAGGCCCTGGCCAGCTTTCGCAACGTGAAGCGCCGGCTCGAGCTGCTCGGCGAGGCCGGCGGCGTGAAGGTGTATGACGATTTCGCCCACCACCCCACCGCCATGCGCACCACGATCGACGGCCTGCGCCGCAAGGTGGGCCTCTCCGCACGCATCCTGGCGGTGTTCGAGCCGCGCAGCAACACCATGAAGCTGGGCACGATGAAGGCGCAGCTGCCGTGGTCGCTGGAAGAAGCCGACCTCGCGTTCGGCCTGCAGGGCGACTACGGCTGGAGCGTGCGCGACACGCTGGCGCCGATGGGCCAGCGCGCTTTCGCGGCCGACAGCGTGCAGGCCCTCGTGGCCGCCGTGGCCCAGGCCGCGCGGCCCGGTGACCATGTGCTGTGCATGAGCAACGGCGGCTTCGGCGGCCTGCACGGCCAGCTGCTGGCGGCGCTGGCCGGCCGCTGAACGGGGGGGCTCAGCCCCGCGACAGCGTCGCCTTCAGGGCCTCGGTCAGCGTGGTCAGCGCCTCGTCGAGGTGGGCCTTGTTCTCCACGCTCAGGCCCCGCTTGCCGGCGGCCGCCTTCAACTCGGCCTGCAGCCGCACCGCCTGGAAACGGGCCAGCGCGTAGGCGTCGGCCGGCAGCGCGCCGCCGGGCCGCGTGAGCAGCCCCTGCAGCCGCGTGAGGTGCGCGCGCTGCAGGCTGCGGCGCATGGGGTCGATCTCCTTGCCGGTCTTGAGCTCGCTCCACACCGCCGACTGCACTGTGCCATACAACTCGTTGAGCGAGATGACGTTCTTACGCTGCGCCTCGGGCAGCAGGTTCGGCAGATCCAGCAGCCGCCGCGCCGTGCCGGCCGAGAGCAGGCGGTCCAGCGTCTGCGTCTGCAGGGCGATCACCCGGCCCGGAATGTCCGCCGGGGCGCGCCCGCCCCAGCCGATGAAGTCCGGCTGCAGGTTGCTCAGGAACTCGGGCTTGAAGCTGAAGCTATCCACCACGAACACGGCATCGGTGACGAACTTCAGCGCCTCGCGCTGCTTGGCCGGCTCCACCGGGCGGAAGGCGGGCCTGGAGTCGGCCCGGCCCAGCGGATCGCGCTCGATGTAGAGGCCGCCGATGTACTTGGCCGCGTCGGCAGGTGCGTCACGCAGCAGCCGGAAGCCCGACAGCAGGCTGCGGGTCAGGCGGGTGGCGTCGTCGCCAGGCTTGGGGCCCCGGGCCTGCACGCGGTTCCACAACTCGCGCGTCAGCTGCAGCCGGCGCTGGTGGTAGGCCAAGGGGTCATCACCCAGGTCGAAGCGGTTGACACGAGGGTCGAGGCCCGGGTTGTCGCCGAAGCCGGCGTCGCCGTCGTCGGCAAAGGCCAGCAGCGGGTCGTTGCGCTGGCGACTGGCGATGCGGTCGAGCGCGGCCGCCTCGGCCTGTGCGTCGAGCTTGGGGTCCAGCGGCTTGTAGCCGTACTCGATGGCGAAGTAGTCGTAGGCCCCGAGCCCCTTCATGTTGGCCTCGCCCTTGGGCTCGCCAGGCAGCGGCAGGTTGAAGGGGTTGTAGTCCATCACCGAGTTGGCAATGCCCCGGGTCTCGCCGAAGGCCTTGTCCTTGAGCTGCTCGCGCGTGACGGTGGTCGACGAGATGAAGTTGTGGCGCAGGCCCAGCACATGCCCGACCTCATGCACGATGACGGCCTTGACGTAGCTCTGCACGAAGGCCTCGGCCTCAGGGCTGGTGGGATCGATGTCACCCCGGGCTTCGAGCAGGTCCATCGCGAAGTGCAGCTCGCTGGCGGCTTCGAAGGCGTAGTTGCAGGCCTGCGCCGCGCCATCGCCCTCGGCCTGGGACTGCTGCCACAGCGCTGACAGAGAGCGCTGCCAGGCCGGCGCGTCGGGGCCGGCGGGCGCAGCAAAGCTCTGCACAGGCCGGTAGTCCTCGCGGAACTCACGCCGTGAGCCACGCCCGAAGACGTCGGACATCACGATGTCGGCATCGAAGATCTCGCCCGTGCGCGGGTCGGAGTGGCTGGGCCCGGCCGCGTAGCCGACGTCGGCGCCGGTGAACCACCGCACCGACGCGTGGCCCGCCTCCAGCAGCGAGAAGCTGGCGTCATCGGGCTGCTGTTTCGCCACGATGGCGTTCTTGAAGCCGATTCGCTCGAAGGCCTTGTTCCACTCGAGGATGCCCTCTTCGACGGCCTTGCGGTAGCGCAGCGGCGTGTTGCGGTCCATCCAGAACGTGATCGGCTTGACCGGTTCGCTGACCGCGGCCGACGGGTCCTTCTTCTCCAGGCGCCAGCGGTTGATCATGTGAACACGCGGGTTCGGCTTCAGGTCGTCGGACAGGTCGGTGTAGCTGTCGACGAAGTAGCCCACGCGCGCATCGGCCAGCCGCGGCTTCATCGGCTCGGCAGGCAGTTCGCGGAAGTTGTAGACGAAGCCGACGAAGAGGCTGCGTGCGTCGGGCGTGGTCTGGGGCGGGGGCGGCGTCATCGGCCGCGGCGCGCCGGGCGGCAGCAAGGGCGGGGCCGAGATGCGCGGCACGCTGTAGTGCACCTGGCCGCCCAGCGTGGTCAGGCCGGGCTCGGCCCTTGCCGCGTCGAAGAAGCTGTTGGCGCGGTCGGGCGCAAACGGCATGCGGAAGGCGAGTTCGAGCCGGGTGCTGTAGCCCATCATGTCGCCGAGCAGGAAGCCCGCGTCGACCAGCACGCTCTTGCGCTCGGGGTGCTCGGCACTGGCAGCGGGGCCCGAGCCCACGAGGCTGTCGCTGAAGCTCTCGCGCACGACGATCTTGTTGCCGGGGTCGCCATCCGCGCGAAAGTCGGTCTGCTGCGCGACCAGCTGGATCTGGTTGCCCACCTTGCGGAACTGCGCCAGCCACGCCGGCCCCATCGCGCCGGCATACAGGCCGCGCTCGCCGACCGCGTTCTTGACGTTCACCGACAGCAGGAAGGGCTTGCCCAGGCGCTCGGGCGTGAGCTCGAGCCAGACCTTCTCGTCCTTGCGCCAGATCGGCACGAAGCCGTCCTCGCGCTTGGCGTCCTTGATGACGTCGGCAAAGGGCGGCGGCGTCCCCGGTGCCGCCGGCGGGCGAGCGCCTGCGGTGGCCACGGGCGGCCGCGCACCGGCCGGTGCCGAGGCCGCCGCGCCAGGAGCCGCGGCCGCGACGGGAGCGGCGGCGGGGGCCGGGGCGGCCGCTGGCGTGGCCTTGGCCGCCGCCGGGGCTGCGGCGTTGGCGGCTGCACCTGGGGTTGCACCACCCGGCTCGGTGGTGGCGCAAGCGCTCAGCAGGGCCACTGCGGCGGCGACGGCGGCCAGCTCGGTGCGGCGGGACGGATGGTTTCGGGATTTCTGGCGCATGGGTGTCGGCTCGCCGTCGGCGCAAGGCCGTGGTGGGAAGAGGGACGAAACGCGAGATTCTGCGGCATCGCACCGCCGCCACCTGCCCCCGCGACGAAGCCGGCCCGTAGACTGCCGAAATGCCAGAAGCCGGGGCCGAACGGCAGCCCATCACCCACCTGCTGTACCTGCACGGATTCCGCTCCTCGCCGCGCTCGGCCAAGGCGCAGCAGATGGCGGGCTGGCTGGCCGCGCAGCGGCCCGACGTGCATGCGTGGTGCCCGCAGCTGCCGCCCTCGCCCCGCGAGGCGCTGGCGCTGGTCGACGCCGGCACGGCCGCGTGGCCGGCGGCGAGCTCGGCCGTGGTGGGCAGCTCGCTGGGTGGCTTCTACGCCACGGCCCTGGCGGAAACCCCGACACGCCGCTCGTGGCGAGTGGCCGTCATCAACCCCGCCGTCGACCCCGCACGCGATCTCGCGGCCCACATCGGCGAGCAGACCGCCTGGCACGACCCGGCCGAGCGCTTTTTCTTCCAGCCCGGCTTCGTCGACGAACTGCGTGCGATGACCCCCGGCGCGCTGAGCGGCCGCGCGCGCTACCTGCCGATCATCGCCACCGGCGACGAGTTGCTCGACTGGCGCGAGATGGCCGCGCGCTACGCCGGCGAGCCGCTGCTGCGCGTGGACGGCAGCGACCACGCCCTGAGCGACTTTGCCGCGCACCTGCCGCGGCTGCTGGAACACCTTTCCCTGACCCCTGCTTGAGAAGCCCGACTCACCATGAAGCTGAAGAACAAGGTCTGCATCGTCACTGGCGCGGCGCAAGGCATCGGCGCCGCCACCGTGGCCCGGCTGGCGGCCGAAGGCGCCATCGTCATCGGCTGCGACCGCCGCATCGGCAGCGATGCGGGCAGCGTGCCCGGGGCGGCTGCGCTGCACGCGGTGGACGTGACACGCCGTGAAGACGTCGACGCGCTCGTGGCGCGTGTGCAGGCCGAGCACGGCCGCATCGACGTGCTCGTCAACAACGCCGGCATCACCAAGGATGCGCGCCTGGTGAAGATGACGCTGGAGCAGTTCGACGCCGTGATCGACGTCAACCTGCGCGGCGTGTTCCATTGCGCGCAGGCCGTGGCGCCGCTGATGGTGGCGCAGGGCGCCGGCGTCATCCTCAACGCCAGCAGCGTGGTGGGGCTGTACGGCAACTACGGGCAGACCAACTACGCGGCGTCGAAGTTCGGCGTCATCGGCTTCACCAAGACCTGGAGCCGCGAGCTCGGACCCAAGGGTGTGCGCGTCAATGCCGTGGCGCCGGGCTTCGTCGAGACGCCCATCCTGGCTACCGTGCCCGACAGGGTGCTGGAGCAGATGCGCTCGCAGGTGCCGCTGGGCCGGCTGGCACGGCCCGAGGAGATCGCCAGCGTGTACGCGTTTCTGGCCAGCGACGACGCCAGCTACATCAACGGCACGGTCATCGAGGTGTCGGGGGGCATGTCGGTGTGAAAGGGCCTCGGCAGGCTCAGCCCGAACGGGTGGCCCACCGCGCAGCGACAATCCACGCATGTATGCCCTCTTCGACGACGCCGGCAAGTTCCACGCGGGCCGCGTGATGTCCGAGGCCGACAGCTCGCTGCAGGTGGAGCTCGACTCCGGCAAGCGCGTCAAGGTCAAGGCCGCCAACCTGATGCTGCGCTTCGACAAGCCCGCGCCGGCCGAGCTGCTGGCGCGTGCGCGTGCACTCGCCGACGAGATCGATCTCGACCTGGCCTGGGAGTTCGCCCCCGAGGCCGAGTTCGCCTTTGCCGACCTGGCCCGCGAGTACTTCGACGCCAAGGCCGGCCCCGAGCACCAGGCCGCCGCGCTGCTGCGCCTGTTCGACGCCCCGCACTACTTCCGCCGCCTCGGCCGCGGGCAGTTCAAGAAGGCGCCCGAAGAAACCGTGAAGGCCGCGCTGCTGGGCATCGAGCGCAAGAAGCAGGTCGCGGCGCAGATCGAGGCCTGGGCCGCCGAGCTGGCCGCCGGCCAGTGTCCCGAGCCCGTGCGCGAGCAGCTCTACCGCATCCTTTTCAAGCCCGACAAGAACGGCCCCGAATACAAGGCCGTGGTCGAGGCCACGCGCCGGGCGCAGCGCTCGCCGCTCGATCTGCTGGCCGCGGCCGGGGCCATCAGCAGCCCGTACCAGTTTCATTGGCGGCGCTTCCTGTTCGAGTTCTTCGCCAAGGGCACCGGCTTCCCGGCGCTGGCCGCGCCCCCGGTGGAAGGCGATCTGCCCCTGGCCGACGGCGTGGCGGCGTTTTCCATCGACGACTCGGCCACCACCGAGATCGACGATGCCCTCTCGGTGCGCGGCCTCGGCAGCGGCACGGTGGTGTTCGGCATCCACATCGCCGCGCCGGGCCTGGCCATCGCGCCCGACTCGGCGCTCGACAAGGTGGCGCGCGAGCGCATGTCCACCGTCTACATGCCGGGCTGGAAGATCACCATGCTGCCCGACGAGGTGGTGCAGGCCTACACGCTGATGGCCGGCCGCGACTGCCCCGCCGTGAGCCTGTACGCCACGCTTGATGAGGCCACGCTCGAGCTGCGCGGCCACGAGACGAAGATCGAGCGCGTGCCCATCGTGGCCAACCTGCGCCATGACGTGCTGGACGCTGTCGTCACCGAGGCCACGCTCACCGGGGCCGAGCCGGCGGGCTACGAATTCGCCCCCGAACTGGCCTTCGCCTTCCGCCTGGCGCGGCACCTGAAGGCCGCGCGCGAGGTGGTGCGCGGCAAACCCGAGCTCTTCAACCGGCCCGACTACAGCTTCAAGCTGCAGCGCGAGGACACGAGCACCGAGCCGCAGGGTGACGAGACCGTGCTCATCGGCACGCGCCGCCGCGGCGCGCCGCTGGACCTGATCGTCGCCGAGGCCATGATCCTGGCCAACAGCACCTGGGGCGGCTGGCTGGCGCAGCACGGCGTGCCGGCCATCTACCGCAGCCAGGCCAGTCTGGCGCCCGGCATCAAGGTGAAGATGGGCGTGAAGCCGGCGCCGCACGCCGGCATGGGCGTGGCGCAGTACGCCTGGAGCACGAGCCCGCTTCGGCGCTACACCGACCTCGTGAACCAGTGGCAGATCGTCGCCGTGGCGCGCCACGGCCGCACGGCGCCGCTGGTGGCGCCGTTCAAGCCGAAGGACGCCGCGCTCTTCAGCGTGATCAGCGGCTTCGACGCCAACTACTCGGCCTACAACGACTTCCAGCAGCAGATCGAGCGCTACTGGACGCTGCGCCACCTGCAGCAGGAGGGCACGGCCGAGCTCGACGCCGCCGTCATGAAGGAGGGCCTGGTGCGCGCCGAGGCGCTGCCGCTGGTGTTCCGCGTGCCCGGCACCGAGGGCCTGCCGCGCGGCGCCCGCGTGCGCGCCCGCGTCGCCGGTGTCGACCTGATGACGCTGGAGCTGCACGCGACGCTGGCTGCACGCCTCGACGCCGAGCCGGCGCCGGCCGATGAGACCGGCGACGACGACGAGTCCGAGCCCACCGGCGCGCTGCAATTGGCCATCGACGTGGCGGAAGCCGAAACGACGGCCGACACCGGCACCGAGGCCCCGGCCCCGCCCGCGGCCTGAGGCCCGCGGCCCGAGCACGCCATGCGCTGGCCCGACCTGACGCCGCTGCAGTGGGCCCTGGCGCTGTCGCTGGGCGCGCACGGCGTGCTGCTGTCGGTGCGCTTCGTCGACCCCGAGGCCATCAACCGCGCCTTTCGCGACACGCCGCTGGAAGTGATCCTCGTCAACGCGCGCGGCAACGAGCCGCCGGCCGAAGCCCAGGCCATCGCGCAGGCCAACCTCGCCGGCGGGGGTGATGCCGCCAAAGGCCGCGCCACCAGCCCGCTGCCGCTGGCGGCCACGGTGCAGATGGGCGACGCGCCCGACGAGGCGCGCCAGCGCATCGAGCAGCTGCAGCGCGAGCAGCAGCAGCTGCTGGCCCAGGTGCGGCGCGAGATCGCCGCGCTGCCGCCGCCCGACCCCAGCCGCGAGAGCGGCCGCCCCGACCAGCTCGAGCAGGACGAGCGCCGCCGCCAGCTGCTGCGGCTGCTGGCCGAGATCGAAAAACGCGTGAACGACGAAAACGCTCGGCCCAAGAAGCGCTATATCAGCCCGGCCACGCGCGAAGAGGTCTACGCGCTCTACTACGACACGCTGCGCCGCCGCATCGAAGACCGCGGCACGCGCAGTTTCCCTGAATACCAGGGCCGCAAGCTGTTCGGCGAGCTGACGATGAACGTCACGGTCGACGCCACCGGCCGCGTCATCGAGGCCGACATCGTGCGCTCAAGCCGCAACCGCCGGCTCGACCAGCAGGCGCTGGCCATCGTGATGGCGGCGGCACCCTTCGGCCCGTTCACGCCGGCGCTGCGGGCGCAGGCCGACCAGATCGTCGTCACCTCGCGCTTTCGGTTCACGCGCGACGGGGCGCTGGAAACGACGCAGATCAGTCGCTGAACTCCTGATGCCAAACCCCGACCGCTACGCCGTGCTCGGCCACCCCGTGGCCCACAGCCGCAGCCCGGCCATCCACGCCCGCTTTGCCGCCCAGACCGGGCAGTTGCTCGAGTACGACCGCGTGCTGTGCCCGCTGGACGGCTTTGCCATGAGCGTGAACGGGTTCGCCGCCAGTGGCGCCCGGGGCTGCAACGTGACCGTGCCGTTCAAGTTCGAGGCCTTGCAGATGGCGGGGCGCGTGAGCCCGCGCGCGCGCCTGGCCGGCGCTGCCAACGTGCTGGGCTTCGACGGCCCCGAGCCGGCCCTCTGGTGGGCCGACAACTCCGACGGCATCGGCCTCGTGCGCGACATCCAGCAGCACGCCGGCCTGCCGCTGGCCGGCACGCGCGTGCTGCTGGTGGGCGCGGGCGGTGCGGCGGCCGGCGTGCTGGGGCCGCTGATCGAGGCCGGCGTGGCCGATCTGGTGCTGGCCAATCGCACGGCGGCCAAGGCCGAGGCGTTGGTGGCCAGCCACGCCGCGCTGGCCGCCGGCCACGGCGCGCAGCTCGCGGCCGCGTCAATGGCCGAGCCGGGTCGCGGCTTCGATGTCGTCATCAACGCGAGCAGCAGCAGCCTGGCCGGCGCGGCCGTGCCGGTGTCGGGCGCCGTGCTGCGGCCAGGCACGCTGGCCGTCGACCTGATGTACGGCGCCGCCGCCGCACCCTTCATGGCCTGGGCGCGCCAGCACGGCGCCACCGCGCGCGACGGCCTGGGCATGCTGGTGGAGCAGGCCGCCGAGGCCTTCTGCCTGTGGCGCGGCGTGATGCCCGCCACGGCACCGGTGCTGGCGGCCTTGCGGGCCGAGGTGGACGCGTCGGCATGAGCCGCTCCGTCTGGAAGACCCACGCGCTGCGCCTCATCGCGCTGGTGGCCTTGTGCACGCTGGCGCTGCAGCTGGTGTTCGCCGGCCGCATTGCGCTGATGGCGGTGGTCGACCCGCAAAGCACCAGCTTCCAGCGCAGCGAGGCCTGGCGGCTGGCGGTGGAGCAGCAGCGCATCCGCTGGAACCAGCAATGGGTGGACGGCGAACGCATCTCGCCCCACCTCAAGCGCGCCGTGATTGCCAGCGAAGACGGCGGCTTCATCGACCACGGCGGCGTGGATTGGGAAGCCATCGAGAAGGCCTGGGAGCGCAACGAACGTGCGGAAGCCCGCGCTCAGGCACAGGCCGAAAAAGCCCCGGCACGGCAGGGCCGGCCCGCGGTGCCCAAGATCGTGGGCGGCTCGACCATCACGCAGCAGCTGGCGAAGAACCTGCTGCTGTCGGGCGAACGCACGGTGCTGCGCAAGGCGCAGGAGCTGGTGCTGGCCATCATGCTCGAAGGGCTCTTGAGCAAGGAACGCATCCTGGAGATCTACCTGAACAACGTGGAATGGGGCGAGGGCGTGTTCGGCGCGCAGGCGGCGGCACGCCATTACTTCCGCGTCGACGCGGCCCAGCTCGCTCCGCACCAGGCGGCGCGGCTGGCGGTGATGCTGCCGGCGCCCAAGCGCTTCGAGAAGAGGCCTTCGAGCCCGTACCTGCTGTCGCGCTCCGCGACCATCCTCGCGCGCATGAACGACGTGGAGCTGCCGAAATGAGGCCCCCAAGCTCGCTCGCGCTCCACGCGCCGCCAGAGGCGGCGCTCTTCGTGCCGTCCAAGCCCGCGCAGGCGGGCTTGGAGCCGCGGCACTCAGCCCCCCGAGGGGGCCGTCCGCCAGCGGCCCGGCAAAGCCGGTTCCGCGGCTATGCGCTTGATTGGCTCTGCGAGTCGGGGCGCAGATGACGCAACTTCTTGAAATCGCCGCCGCCGCCGCGCGCCTGATCGTCGACGAAGGCATGGAGTACGACCAGGCCAAGCGGCGCGCCGCGCGCGACTTCGGTGCGCGGGTCGAGCTGCCCGACAGCGCCACCGTCGAGGCCGCCGTGCGCGAGCACATCGCCATCTTCTGCGCCGACACCCAGCCCGCCGAGCTGCGCGCGCTGCGCGAGGTGGCGCTGCTCTGGATGGAGCGGCTGGCCGAGTTCCACCCCCACCTGGCGGGCGCCGCCTGGCGCGGCACCGCCACGCGGCTCAGCGCGCTGCGCATCGAGCTGTACGCCGACGACGGCAAGGCCCCCGAGATCGCCCTCATCAACGCCGGTGTCGACTACGACGTCGACAGCCTGCCGGCAGGCCACGGCCCCGGCGGCCGCCACCGCCGCGAACCCATCCCCGTGCTCACCGTGGCCAGCCGCAGCGCCGAACTGAACGACATCGTGACCGTGCACCTGATCATCCACGACCTCGACGACCTGCGCGGCGCCCTCAAGCCCGATGCCGACGGCCAAAGCTGGCGCGGCGACGCCGCCGCGCTGCAGGCGCGCATGGCCGGAGCCGCGGCATGAAGCGGCGTCTCGTGCTCGCCGGCGGGGCGGTGGTGGTGCTGGCCGCCGGCGTGGCGGCGCAGCGGGCGGCCGAGAAGCGGCGTCTCGACGAGCAGGCCGCCGTCGACCGCGACACCGCCGGCTTCTGGAACCTGGCCTTCCCGACCCCCGACGAAACCGCGCCGCGCACGCTGGCGATGGCCCGCTTCCGCGGCGAGCCGCTGCTGCTCAACTTCTGGGGCACCTGGTGCCCGCCGTGCGTGAAGGAGATGCCCGAGCTCGACCGTTTCGCCCGCGATCACGCCGCCCAAGGCTGGCGCGTGCTGGGCCTGGCGGTGGACAACGCGCGCGCGGTGCGCGAGTTTCTGCGCCGCACGCCCGTCAGCTATGCCATCGCCATGGCCGGCTTCGAGGGCTCGGAGCTGGCGCGCCGGCTGGGCAACACGCAGTCGGGCCTGCCCTTCACGGTGGCTTTCGACCGCCGCGGCCGCATCGCCAAACTGAAGGCCGGCGAAACGAACGCAGCCGAGATGGCGGCCTGGGCGCGCGAGATGGCCGCCAACGGCCTGGTCTGACCGCCGCCGAATCCACTTGCAGCGAACGGCTGGCAACTGCAGCAAATCCGCGTACAGTCGCGCCCTTCAGCGGCTCTGCGCCGATGACCGATGCAACTACTCGTCCTCCACGGCCCCAACCTCAACCTGCTTGGCACGCGCGAGCCCGGGGTCTATGGCTCGACGACATTGCCGCAGATCGACGCCGATCTGGCCCAGATGGCAGCCGATGCAGGCGCGCGACTGAGCAGCCTGCAGAGCAACCACGAAGGCGTGCTGATCGACCGCATCCACGCCGCGCGCAACGACGGCACGCAGTTCATCATCATCAATCCGGGCGGCCTCACCCACACCAGCGTGGCGCTGCGCGACGCGCTGGCCGCCGTGGCGCTGCCCTTCATCGAGGTGCACCTGAGCAACGTGCACCGGCGCGAACCCTTCCGCCACCACAGCTACCTGAGCGACATCGCCACCGGCGTGATCGTCGGGCTCGGGGCGGCAGGCTACCGGCTCGCGCTGCAGTACGCGCTCGGACAGCGGCCGCCGCCAGCATCGGCCTGAGCGCGGCACCCCCGACCCCCCAATAGGCGCCGGCCATGACCGGCGGCCAACCCGCGAGGACCCCATGGACCTGAGAAAACTCAAGACCCTGATCGACCTGGTCTCGGAGTCGAACATCTCCGAACTGGAGATCACCGAAGCCGAAGGCAAGGTGCGCATCGTCAAGGCCGGCGTGGCCGCCGTGGCCGTGGCACCGGCACCCATGGCCGCCCCGGCCGTGGTGCTGCCGGCCGCCGCGCCCGCCGCAGCCCCGGTGGCCGAGCCCGCTCCGGCCGCCCCGGCCGCGCGCGTGATCAAGTCGCCGATGGTCGGCACCTTCTACCGCGCCGCCAGCCCGGGCGCCAAGCCGTTTGCCGACGTCGGCGACGCCGTCAAGCCCGGCCAGGCCGTGTGCATCATCGAAGCGATGAAGATCATGAACGAGATCGAGTCCGATCTCGAAGGCCGCATCGCCAAGCTGCTGTGCGAAAACGGCCAGGCGGTGGAGTTCGGCCAGCCGCTGTTCGTCCTCGAATAAGGCAGGGCCTCGTGTTCAAGAAGGTCCTGATCGCCAATCGCGGCGAAATCGCCCTGCGCATCCAGCGTGCCTGTCGCGAGATGGGCATCAAGTCGGTTGTTGTCTACTCCGAGGCTGACCGCGAGGCGAAGTACGTCAAGCTTGCCGACGAGGCGGTGTGCATCGGCCCGGCGGCCAGCGCGCAGAGCTACCTCAACATGCCGGCCATCATCAGCACGGCCGAGGTCACCGACGCCGAGGCCATCCACCCCGGCTACGGCTTCCTGAGCGAAAACGCCGACTTCGCCGAGCGCGTCGAGCGCAGCGGCTTCGTGTTCATCGGGCCCACGCCCGAGTGCATCCGCATCATGGGCGACAAGGTCAGCGCCAAGCAGGCCATGATCAAGAGCGGCGTGCCCTGCGTACCAGGCTCCGAGGGCGCGCTGCCCGACGACCCGAAGGAGATCATCCGCATCGCGCGCACGGTGGGCTACCCGGTCATCATCAAGGCAGCCGGCGGTGGCGGTGGGCGCGGCATGCGCGTCGTGCACACCGAGGCGGCACTGATCCACGCCGTGCAGACCACGCGTGCCGAGGCCGGGGCGGCCTTCGGCAACCCGCAGGTCTACATGGAGAAGTTCCTCGAGCACCCGCGGCACATCGAGATCCAGATCCTGGCCGACACCTTCCGCAACGCGGTGTGGCTGGGCGAGCGTGACTGCAGCATGCAGCGCCGCCACCAGAAGATCATCGAGGAAGCGCCGGCACCGGGCATCCCGCGCCGCACCATCGAGCGCATCGGCGAGCGCTGCGCCGCCGCCTGCAAGAAGATCGGCTACCGCGGCGCCGGCACCTTCGAGTTCCTTTACGAAAACGGCGAGTTCTATTTCATCGAGATGAACACGCGCGTGCAGGTCGAGCACCCGGTGACGGAACTGGTGACGGGCATCGACATCGTGCAGCAGCAGATCCGCATCGCCGCGGGCGAGAAGCTGCCGTTCACGCAGCGCCAGATCGAGCTGCGCGGGCACGCCATCGAGTGCCGCATCAACGCCGAAGACCCGGTGAAGTTCGTGCCCAGCCCCGGCCGCATCACGCTGTGGCACGCGCCGGGCGGCCCGGGCGTGCGGGTGGATTCGCACGTCTACACGAACTACTTCGTGCCGCCGAACTACGACTCGATGATCGGCAAGATCATCTGCCACGGCGACACGCGCGAGCAGGCCATGGCCCGCATGCGCATCGCGCTGATGGAGACCGTGGTCGAAGGCATCCAGACCAACATCCCGCTGCACCGAGAGCTGATGGTCGACAGCAAGTTCATGGCCGGCGGCACCACCATCCACTACCTGGAGCAGTGGATGTCGCAGCACAAACGGTGAACGTGAGCCCCCAAGCTCGCTTGCGCTCGCTACCCCCCGGGGGGGCCGTCCGCCAGCGGCCCGGCATAGCCGGTTCCGCGGCGGGAATCTGGGCCATTCACGCGGGTCGGACATGGTCGAGCTGATTCTTCGCGCCCCGGCCGCCCTGGTGGAGCCGGTGTCCGACGCGCTGATGGACGAGCTCGAGGCGCTGTCGGTCAGCGTCGAGGACGCCGATGCCGACACCGACGCCGAGCAGGCGCTGTTCGGCGAGCCCGGCATGCCGGCGCCCGCCGCCGGCTGGGAGCGCAGCACGCTGAAGGTGCTGTTCGACACCGAGGCGCAGGCCGATGCCGCGGCCGCGCTGCTGCTGGCGCAAGAGTGGACCACGGGCCTCGCGGTGCAGTCGCTGCAGGCCGCGCCCGAGGCCGACTGGGTGCGCCTGACGCAGAGCCAGTTCGAGCCCGTGCCCATCACGCCCACGTTCTGGATCGTGCCCACCTGGCACGAGGTGCCCGCCGCCGCGCGCCAGGTGATCCGGCTCGACCCCGGCCTGGCTTTCGGCACCGGCACGCACCCCACCACGCGCATGTGCCTGCGCTGGCTGGCGACGCAGCACCAGCTCACCAAGCCGGCGGACTTGAACCGCGTGCTCGACTACGGCTGCGGCTCCGGCATCCTGGCCATCGGCGCGGCGCTGATGGGCGCGCAGCTCATCGACGCCGTCGACATCGACCCCGCCGCCGTGCGCAGCACCGGCGACAACGCCAGCGCCAACGGCGTGACGCTCAACCCCGGCCTGCCCGAGCTGGCCGAGGGCGAGTACGGCCTCGTGCTGGCCAACATCCTGGCCACGCCGCTGAAGCTGCTGGCGCCGCTGCTGGCCGGCCACGTGGCACCCGGCGGCTGGCTGGTGCTGGCCGGCCTGCTGGAACGGCAAGAGGCCGACATCGCCGCCGCCTACGCCGCCTGCACGCCGGCCATCGAATTGACCGTGGCCGACCGCGAGGACGGCTGGATCCTGATGACCGGCCGGCGCCGATGAGCAGCCTGGCCACCCGCTGCAGCGCCTGCGGCACGGTGTTCCGCGTCGTGCCGGACCAGTTGCGCGTGTCCGAAGGCTGGGTGCGCTGCGGCCGCTGCTCGCAGGTGTTCAACGCGCTCGAAAGCCTGGTCGACCTCGAGACCGGCCTGCCGCGGCGCGAGGGCGGTTTCGGCCCGGCCTCGGGCTTCGAGGGCAGCAACGGCATGCCGCTCGATGTGGCGCAGCCAGCGGCCCGCCCGGGTGCGCCGGCGCTGCCGCCGAGCCCCCCGTCCGCGCCGACGCCGGCCTTGCCGGCCTTGCCCAATGCCGCCGATCAGCTGGCCCGCGACTTCGCGTCCACCTCGGCGCCGGAGACGCGGCCGCCGCACACCTCGGAGCTGCTGTCGCCAGCGCCGCCGTCGGTGTTCGGCGCCGACGCGGGCGACGACAGCGACCCGGGCGCGCTGCGCGCCGACCCCGCGCAAAAGCCGTCATTCGTGCGCCAGGCCGACCGCGCCGCGCGCTGGCGCCGGCCCGGCGTGCGCGCCGCGCTCGCCGGTGTCGCCTTGCTGGCCTCGGCCGGCCTGGCGGGCCAGCTGGCCTACACCTGGCGCGACCGCCTCGCCGCCAAGGCGCCAGTGCTGGCACCGCTGCTGGCCCAGGGTTGCGAGTGGCTCGGCTGTGAACTCGGCCCGGCGCGCCAGATCGATGCGCTGTCGGTCGAGAGCTCGGGCCTCGTGCGCGTGGAGCGCAGCAACCTCTACAAGCTCCAGGTGTCGCTGCGCAACCGCGCGCCGCACCCGGTGGCCGCACCGGCGCTCGACCTCACCTTGACCGACGCGCGTGGCGAATTGATCGCACGCCGCGTGCTGCGCCTGCCCGAACTCGGCGAAACCGCGGCGACAATCCCGCCCGGCCGCGATCTGGCGCTGCAGACCACGCTGCAGGCGGCGGCCGTCGACGGCGCGCCGCGGGTCATCGCCGGCTACACCGTCGAGCTGTTCTATCCCTGAAGCCTGTCCCTCAAGTCCCCAGGCGCCGCTGACGCGGCGCCCCACCCGGAGCTCCCATGCCCGCGCTCATCTGCGGTTCACTCGCCTTCGACACCATCACCACGTTCCCGGGGCGCTTCGCCGAGCAGATCCTGCCCGAGCAGGTGCACATCCTGAACGTGAGCTTCCTCGTGCCCACGCTGCGCCGCGAGTGGGGCGGCTGCGCCGGCAACATCGCCTACAACCTGCAGGCCATCGGCGGCCAGCCGGTCATCCTGGCGGCGGTGGGCGTGGACGGCTCCGAGTACGTGGGCCGCGTCGCCGGCTGGGGCGCCGACACGCGCCTGATCCACCGCGACACCGTGCTGCACACCGCGCAGTGCCACATCACGACCGACCGCGACAACAACCAGATCACCGCCTTCCACCCGGGCGCCATGAGCCACGCGCACCAGATGAAGGTGCCGGGCCGCAGCGAACGCAGCGATCTCGCCATCGGCATCATCGCCCCCGACGGCCGCGACGCGATGTGGCAGCACGCGCACCAGATGGCCGAGGCCGGCATCCCGTTCATCTTCGATCCGGGCCAGCAGCTGCCGCAGTTCAACGGCGAAGAGCACCGCGAGATCATCGGCCTGGCACGCTGGGTGGCCGTCAACGACTACGAGGCGCGCATGCTCGAAGAGCGCACCGGCTGGTCGCCGCAGGCCATCTCGCAGTTGCCGAACATCGAAGGCGTCGTGGTGACGCTGGCCGAGCACGGCTGCGAGCTGTGGATCCGCGGCGAGCGCACGGTGGTGCCGGGCGTGAAGGCCGAGCGCGTGCTCGACCCCACCGGCTGCGGCGACGCCTTCCGCGCCGCACTGCTGTACGGCCTGGAACGCGGCTGGAAGCTCGAGCCCTGCGCGGCGCTGGGCAACCGCCTGGGTTCACTGAAGATCGCCGAACGCGGGCCGCAGAACCACAGCATCGACCCGGCGATCCTCGGATCGGTGTAACGAGCCCCCAAGCTCGCATTCGCTCGCTACCCCCCGAGGGGGCCGCTCCGCCAGCGGCCCGGCGGAGCCGGTTCCGCGGCGGTGGCTTGGCTCAGGCAGCGGGCACTGCGTCAGCGCTTGCGAGCCACCCAGAAGGTGGCGCCCTCGGGCCCGTAGGCCTCGGCGTGCGGCGCCTCGAACGGCAGCTCGAAACGATCGCCCGCGCGCAGCGTGCGCGTGGCGCCGTCGCGGGTGAAGGCCACCTCGCCGCGTTTCACGTGCACCCGCAACGCAAACGGGTGCGTGTGGGTGTCGAGCACCTGGCCCGGCGCCCACTCGCGCACCAGCACTTCGTCGAAGCCGTCGGCGCGGGCCTGCGCCTCGAAGGCGACGAAGTCAGCGTCGCCCGCCACAACGGCCGGCGCGCTCACTGCACCACCTGCGCCAGCCGGCCGGCGGCGTAGTCGGCCGCCACCTGCACCAGCGTGCGCGGCTGGATCCTGGCCCCCTGGCCCTCGCAGCCGAACTCCTGGTAGCGCTGCTTGCACACCTTGTAGGCCGCCTCGCGCGCGGGCTTGAGCCATTCGCGCGCGTCGAACTTGTCGGGGTTCTCGGCCAGGAACTTGCGCACCGCGCCCGTCATCGCCAGGCGGATGTCGGTGTCGATGTTGATCTTGCGCACGCCGTGCTTGATGGCTTCCTGGATCTCTTCCACCGGCACGCCGAAGGTCTCTTTCATCTTGCCGCCGTACTGGTTGATGATGGCCAGCAGCTCCGGCGGCACGCTGGAGGAGCCGTGCATCACCAGGTGCGTGTTCGGGATGCGCTTGTGGATCTCTTTCACGCGCCCGATGGCCAGGATGTCGCCCGTGGGCTTGCGGCTGAACTTGTAGGCGCCATGGCTGGTGCCGATGGCGATGGCCAGCGCGTCGAGCTGCGTTTCGCGCACGAAGACGGCGGCCTCCTCGGGGTCGGTCAGCATCTGGCTGTGGTCGAGCTTGCCGACGGCGCCGACGCCGTCTTCCTCGCCGGCGTCACCGGTTTCCAGGTTGCCCAGGCAGCCGAGCTCGCCCTCGACCGTGACACCCACCGCATGCGCCATGTCGACGACCTTGCGCGTGACCTGCACGTTGTAGTCGAAGCTGGCCGGCGTCTTGCCGTCGTCCATCAGCGAGCCGTCCATCATCACCGAGCCGAAGCCCAGGTCGATGGCGCCCTGGCAGATCTTCGGGCTCGTGCCGTGGTCCTGGTGCATGACCAGCGGGATGTGCGGATAGGCCTCGGTGGCGGCCTGGATCAGGTGCTTGATGAAGGGCTCGCCGGCGTACTTGCGGGCACCGGCGCTGGCCTGCAGGATGACCGGGGCGCCCACCTCGTTGGCGGCCTGCATCACGGCCTGCACCTGCTCGAGGTTGTTCACGTTGTAGGCCGGGATGCCGTAGCCGTGTTCGGCGGCGTGGTCGAGCAGCTGGCGCATGGAAACGAGGGGCATGGCGGGACTCCGATGGGTTTGCGAATTCGAACGAGCGCGCGGCATGCAGCCAGCCCGGCCGTAACCACGCGGTAACTGGGCCGGAATTCTAGGTGCCACCCCTGACAGGGAATTGGCGGGCTTCCGTGCCGCTGTTCGCGCTCAAGCCTCGGCGCCGGTCGATCGACACTTCGGGCCCGACCACCCTAAACAGCTGCTCACCCCATGGCCCGCATCGATCCGATCTCCGTCACGCGCTGGATCACCGCCGCGGCCGTGCAGCATGGCGACACGCTGCCCGCCCACCTGATGCAGCGCCTGCAGATCAGCCGCCGCCAGGCCGGGCTGCTGCTCAGGCGCCTGGTGGCGCTGCAGTGGCTGCAGGCCAGCGGCACGCCGCGCAAGCCCCGCTACACCCCGGGGCCGCTGCGCCAGGTGGTGAAGCGCTACGCCCTCGCCGGGCTGCAGGAAGACGCGCCCTGGCGCCAAGACTTCGCGCCCTGCTTCGCGCTGCCGCCGGCACTGCAGGCGATGGCGCAGCACGCCTTCACCGAGCTCGTGAACAACGCCATCGATCACAGCGGCGGCAGCAGCGTCACTGTCTCTATGCGGCAGACGCCGCTGCAGCTGCAGCTGCTCGTCAGCGACGACGGCGTGGGCCTGTTCCGCCGCGTGGCCGAGCACTTCGACGTGGCCGAGCCGGCGCTGGCGATGCTCGAGCTGGCCAAGGGCAAGCTCACCAGCGATCCCGATCGCCACTGCGGCCACGGCCTCTTCTTCACGGCGCAGCTGGCGGATGTGTTCGACCTGCACGCCAACGCGGCAGCGTTCCAGCGCCGCGGATGGGACGGCGGGCGCTGGCACCCGCAGCGCGCGGCCACGCCCACCGGCACGAGCATCTACCTGGCGATATCCCTGGACACCCCGCGCAGGCTGGAGCAGGTGCTGCAGGCGCACAGCGCCAGCGGCCAGGGCTACGGCTTCGAGCGCACGCGCGTGCCGCTGGCGCTGCTGGGGCAGCCTGGGCAACAGGGCGGCATCACCCGACAGCTGGCCTCGCGCGCCGAGGCGCGGCGGGCGCTCGCACGGCTGGAGCGCTTTGCCATTGCGGAGATCGACTTCACTGGGGTGGAGCAGCTCGGGCATGGCTTTGCCGACGAGATGTTCCGCGTCCAGCCGAGGCTGCATCCCAGGCTGCAGTTGCAGCCGGTGGGGATGAGTGCTCGGGTGGCGGCGATGGTCGAGGCGGTGCGGGCGGCCGGGTGAGCCCGAACGAGAAACCCGCCTTCAGCGCCCGTCGCAGAGCTCCGGGCCGCTTCGCCGTCCAGGTCCGCGCAGGCGGACCTGGAGCCGCGGCTCAGCGCACCTGGCAAACCTTCAGCATGTTCGTGCCCCCCGGGTACCCCATCGGCTCCCCGCAGGTGATGGCATAGGTATCCCCCGGCTTCAGCACCCCGCGCTCCACCAGCAGCTTCTCGGCCTGCGCCAGCGCGGCGTCGCGGTCGCTCATCTTGGGCATCAGCATCGGCCGCACGTTGCGGTACAGCGCCATGCGGCGCTGGCTGGCGGGCTGCGAGGTCAGGCCGAAGATCGGCACCTTCACGTTGTGCCGGCTCATCCACAGCGCCGTGCTGCCGCTCTCAGTCAGCGCGATGATGGCCTTGCAGCCCAGGTGGTGGGCGGTGAACAGCGCGCCCATGGCGATGCTCTGGTCGATGCGGCCGAACTTCTTGTTGGTGAAGTCGGTCTCGATGGAGATGTCTTCCGCGCGCTCGGCCTCGAGCGCGATCTGGTGCATCTGCTCCACGGTCTCGACCGGGTACTTGCCGGCCGCCGTCTCGGCGCTCAGCATCACCGCGTCGGTGCCGTCGAGCACCGCGTTGGCCACGTCCGACACCTCCGCGCGCGTGGGCACCGGTGCCAGGATCATGCTCTCCATCATCTGTGTGGCGGTGATGGCCACCTTGTCCATCTCGCGGGCCATGCGGATCATGCGCTTTTGTAGCGCCGGCACGGCCGCGTTGCCCACCTCCACGGCGAGGTCGCCGCGCGCCACCATGATGCCGTCGCTGGCGCGCAGGATGGCCTCGAGTTGCGGGATGGCCTCGCTGCGCTCGATCTTGGCGATCATCGCCGGCTTGTGCCGCGTCGCTTCGCCGGCCACGTAGGCCAGCTGGCGCGCCATCTCCATGTCGGTGGCGTTTTTCGGGAAGCTCACCGCCAGGTACTCGCACTGGAAGGCCATCGCGGTCTTGATGTCCTCCATGTCCTTGGCCGTGAGCGCCGGTGCGGTCAGGCCGCCACCGGCCTTGTTGATGCCCTTGTTGTTGCTGAGCTCCCCACCCAGCACCACGCGCGTGTGCACCTGCTCGCCGAGCACGTTTTCGACGCGCAGCTTGATGAGGCCATCATTCAGCAGCAGCGTGTCGCCGGGGCGCACGTCGCGCGGCAGCTCCTTGTAGTCCAGGCCCACGGCGCTGATGTCTCCGGGCTCGGTGCGCTGCGCATCCAGCACGAAGGCCTCGCCGGCCACCAGCATCACCTTGCCCTCGGCGAACTTGCCGACGCGGATCTTCGGGCCCTGCAGGTCGGCCATCAGCGCCACGGTCTTGCCGACCTTGTCGGCGATCGCCCTGACGAGGTTGGCGCGGTCGATGTGGTCCTGCGCCTTGCCGTGGCTGAAGTTCAGCCGCACGACGTCGACGCCAGCGATCAACAGCTGCTCGAGCACGGCGGGGTCGCTCGACGCCGGCCCGAGGGTGGCGACGATCTTGGTGGCGCGGGTCATGGGTCGGCTCTTCGGAAGGCGGCCTTGCGGCAGGGCGAGCGGATTATGGGTGGCGCGTGCGGCGGCGGAGTTTCATCGCGGTTTCGCGCCGTGGGCGGGCCGCTTGGCGACGGCGGCCGCCAGTTGGTCTCGGCGGCCTCGCGCCTGGCGCAGCGCCCACCGATGCTTCAGCCCATGACACACCCCATGCTCACCGTTCTGAAGCGCCGCGCCGCGGTTGGGCTGCTTCCGCTGCTGCTGCCCATCGCCGCGCTGGCTCAAGTGGGCGTGCAGCGCCTCGATGGGGCCGACCCCAAGGCCGCGGTCTCGGCCCTGGTCTGGTACCCGACGCAAGCGCAGTCCCAGGCCCAACGCATCGGCCCGTTTTCGCTCGAGGTGGCGGCTGACGCCGCGCCCGCCCCCGGCCGCCGGCCATTGCTGCTGCTGTCGCACGGCACCGGCGGCCACGAGCTGGGCCACGCCTGGCTGGCCCAGGGCATGGTGGCGCGCGGCTGGATCGTGCTGACGCTGCGCCACACGGCCGACAACTACCAGGACCGCAGCGCCATCGCCCGCGCCGACTTCTTCGAGCAGCGCGCACGCCAGCTCAGCCGCCTGCTCGACCAGTTGCTGGCCGATGCCCGCTGGCGCGACCGCATCGACGCCGCGCGCATCGCCGCCTTCGGCCACTCGGCCGGTGGCCACTCGGTGCTGGCGTTGGTGGGTGCAAAGCCCGACCCGGCGCGCGTGGTGGCTCACTGTTCGCCCGGTGGCGCCGGCCTGACCAGCGACGCCGTGATGTGCGGGCTGGGCGGCCCGCGCCGCGCCGACTCAGCAGCCGTGATGCAGCAGACGGTGCCGATGGACGTGTCAGACCCGCGAATCCGCGCTGCGGTGGTGGCGGCGCCCTTGGTGGTGCCGCTGCAGCCGGCGTCGCTGCAAGCCTTGCGCGTGCCGGTGTGGGTCGAGGCCGCCGGCCGCGACGAGGTGCTCACCGCCCGCCTGCATGCGCTCACGCTCTGCGGGCGGCCGCGTGTGCACTGCCATGTCGATGAAGGAGCGGGCCACTTTGCGTCGTTCCAGTCCGGCACCGGCCCGCTGCCGGCCGACGGCATCGACCCGGCCTGCGACCCGCCGGGTTTCGACCGCGTGGCCTGGCAGCACGCAGCGCTGCAGCGCATTGCGGGCTTTCTGGCGGCGGCGCTGCCCTGAGCGTGGCGGTGGCACCGGCCCGAAGGCCGCTTGTCAACCCGCCGCGCGCCGCGCCAGGATCTCGAACGCCGGCAGCGTCTTGCCCTCCAGCACCTCGAGGAAGGCGCCGCCGCCGGTGCTGATGTAGCTCACCTGGCGCTCGATGCCGTACTGGGCGATGGCCGCCAGCGTGTCGCCACCGCCGGCGATGCTGAACGCGCTGCTGGCCGCGATGGCACGCGCGATGGTTTCGGTGCCGTGGCTGAAGGCCGGGAACTCGAACACGCCCACCGGGCCGTTCCACACCACCGTGCCGGCTTGGCCGATCTGCGCCGCCAGCAGCGCCGCCGTGTCGGGGCCGATGTCGAGGATCATGTCGTCGGGGCCCACGTCCGTGGCCTTCTTCACCGTGGCCACGGCGTCGGCCTTGAACTCGGTGGCCACCACCACGTCGGTCGGGATGGGCACCGCCGCACCGCGCGCCTTCATGGCCGCGATCACGGCGCGGGCCTCGTCCACCAGGTCGGCCTCGGCCAGGCTCCTGCCGATGGGCAGGCCGGCCGCCAGCATGAAGGTGTTGGCGATGCCGCCACCGACGATGAGGCCGTCGACCTTGTGTGCCAGGCTCTTCAGGATGGTGAGCTTGGTGCTCACCTTGCTGCCGGCCACGATGGCCAGCAGCGGCCGCTTCGGTGCCGCCAGCGCGCGCGTGACGGCGTCGATCTCGGCCGCCAGCAGCGGCCCCGCGCAGGCCACCTTGGCGTACTGCGCAATGCCGTAGGTGCTGGCCTCGGCGCGGTGCGCGGTGCCGAAGGCGTCGTGCACGAAGATGTCGCACAGCGCCGCCATCTTGCGGGCCAGCGTCTCGTCGTTCTTCTTCTCGCCCTTGTTCAGGCGGCAGTTCTCGAGCAGCACCACCTCGCCGGGCTGCACGTCGACGCCGTCGACCCAGTTGCTCACCAGCGGCACCTCGTGGTTCAGCAGTTCGGCCAGGCGCTCGGCCACCGGGGCCAGGCTGTCTTCGGGCTTGAACGCGCCTTCGGTCGGGCGGCCGAGGTGGCTCGTCACCATCACCGCGGCGCCGGCGTCCAGCGCCATGCGGATGGCCGGCACGCTGGCGCGGATGCGGGTGTCCTCAGAAATGCGGCCGTTGTCGTCTTGCGGCACGTTCAGGTCGGCGCGGATGAACACCCGCTTGCCCTTCACCCGGCCAGCGGCCACCAAGTCGGCAAGGCAAATGACGTTCATGGATCGGTTCTCCAGCGGTGGGTGCAGCAGTGGGCGAAGCCGCGGATTCTAGGCAGCGCCCCTGTCAGACCTCGCTCAGGCCCAGCCCAGCCCCAGCCGCAGCGGCAGGTACACCGCCATGCCGATGAGGATGGTGCCCAGGATGTCACGGCGCCAGAAGTACCAGGCCGCGCCGGCGGCGGCGCCGAACAGGCGCGCATCGGCCCAGGTGCTGACGAATCGGCCCTGCGTGCTGATGATCTCGGGCACCACCACCGCCGCCAGCGCGGCCAGCGGCGCGTAGCGCAGGCCTTCGCGCAGCCAGGCGGGCAGCGGCCACTCGCGCTCGGGGATCAGGAAGAAGCCGCGCGTGAAGAAGGTGATGGCCGCCAGGCCGACGATGGTCAGCGCCAGCAGCCAGGGATCCCAGTCGTTCATGACCGGTCCTCCGGGCCGCCGGGGGCCGGCGGCGGCGGCGCCACGGCCTGGGCCCTGGCGGGCTTCTTCGGCCCGGCATGGTCCATCAGCACACCGATGGCCACCGCGGCGGCGATGGCCACGAGGATGTTCATCTTCAGCGGCAGTGCGTACGCCGCCACCGCCGCGCAACCGGCCACCACACCGGCGAGGGCCGTGGTGCGGTCGGACACCAGGCTCAAGCCCACGCCCAGCAGCGCCAGCGTGCCGGCGAAGCCGATGCCCCATTGCGCCGGTACCGACTCGGCAAAGAAGATGCCCAGGATCGACGGCACCTGCCAGCTCAGCCAGTTGGTGGTGGCGCCGCCCAGCAGGTAGGGCAGTTGCTCGGGCGCGGGCTTCGGTTCGGGGAAGCGGCGCATGAAGAGCACGTAGTTCAGGTCGGCCATGAAGTACGACAGCGCCAGCCGCTTGCGCCGGCCCAGGTGCACGAAATAGGGCCGCCACTGCGCCGAGAAGATCAGGAAGCGCAGGTTCACGCACAGCGCCGTGGCCCACACCACCAGCACCGGCGCGCCGCTCATCAACAGCGGCAGCGTGGCCAGTTGCGCACTGCCGGCATAGACCAGCAGCGACATCATCACCATCAGCGGCACCGGCAGGCCGCTGTTGCCCATGGCCACGCCGGTGATCAGCCCCCAGGCGCCGATGCCCAGCGAGGTGGCGAGCATGTCGCGCGCGCCACGGGCGTATTCAGGATGGCGCCAGAGCGGCACGGCGGGGGCCGGCAGCACGTGGCCGGGCGGGGGCGGGGGAGCGGCAGACACCCCGGGATTCTCCCAGCGTGGCCACCGGCACCGGCCTGCAGCGCTGCAGGTGCGGGCTGCGCCAGGGGCGCCGCGCCCGCGCGGCCGCCGGATGTCGGCGCCAGGCCTAGCGCTTGTTCACGCTGCCGCTGCCCGCCACCTTGGCGTTCACGGTGGCGGCGTTGCCGGTGTAGACGACGTCGCCACTGCCGGCGATGCGCACCTCCAGCGCCTTGTCGGCATGCACGCTGGCGTCGCCGCTGCCGGCGATGTTGACCGACACCTCGTCGGACTTCATCTCGCGCAGCTTCACGTCGCCGCTGCCGGCTATGCCGACCTTCAGCCGCGTGGCGCTGCCGGTGCCTTCGACATCGCCGCTGCCGGAGATCGAGATCTGCAGATCGGCCGTCGTCAGCTTCTGCAGGCGCGTGTCGCTCGAGCCCGAGATGCTGATCGAGAGTGACGGCGTCTCGAAAGGCTCCACCGTCATGTCGCCCGAGCCCGAGGCCGCCAGCGAGGTGAGCCGCGGCACGGTGACGTGGATGCGGGCGTCGGTCTTCGAGTAGATCGAGGTGCCGCGCTTCCAGCGCACCTGCAGCTTGGCGTCGGCGCCGCTGCCGGTGACCTCGGTCTCCAGGTAGGGCAGCAGGTTGTCGTCCACCGTCACCTCGACCTGCTGCGTGCTGCCCTGGCGCACCACGAGATCCATCGAGCCCGACAGCGCCACGCCCTGGAACGGCGGCAGGCTGCGTTGCTCGGTGGCGGTGCGCCCGGAACCGCTCACACGCTCGGCCTGGGCCGCCAGCGGCAGCAGGCCGGCGGCAACCAGCAGTGCCGGTGCGGCCAGGCGGACCAAGGAGCGCCGGCGGGCGGACGAAACGGGGGCGGGGGCTGCACGCATGGGCGCTCCTGGTGTCGAAGAGCCTCGATGCTGACGCGTCAGGGGTGCTGGCGCCTGCGGCAGGCGACGGACTGCAGGCCGGCGCGATGGAGCGCCAGCCGCCGCGCTTACTTGGGTGACTTGGCCGCGACCTTGGCGTCGTCGGCCTTGCCGTCGGCAGCGCTCTTCTTCGCAGGCTCGTCCTCTTCCGCCTCACCGGCATCGGCGGCGGCCGGGGGCGGCGGGGGCACGGCCTCGAGCTTGTTCTCGGCCATGTACTCGTTCATTTCCTTCCAGCCGGCAAACACGGCGGCCTTGTCGGCGCGCTTGTTCAGCTCGAAGCAGGCCTCGACCGAGCGGGCCGAGTGGCGGCAGCCGGCGCCGATGGCACGGCCGTCGGCCTCGCGCTTGGCCGCGATCTGCTCGGGGGTTTCGATGCCGAGCAGGTCGCAGCCGCCCAGCATCAGCGGGGCGAGCAGGAGGGCCAGGTACAGGGGTCGAGGCAGATGGCGGCTCATGGCCCGGTTATCGGCGCCCGCCGCCACGGGCTTGAGTGCCTTCAGCTGCCACCCTGCCCGCGCAGGTACTCCGCCACCGCCAGCCGCCGGCCACCCGCGGCCTGCACTTCCAGCAGTTCCAGCGCCGCGTCGCCACAGGCCAGCGCCATGCGGCCCTTGCCCACGTCCAGGCGCATGCCCGGCGTCTGCCCGGTCGCGCCGGGCAGCACGGCGACGCGCCAGATCTTCAGCGCCTCGCCGTCCACCTGCGCCGTGCAACCCGGAAACGGATCGAAGGCGCGGATGCGGCGCTCCAGTTCCGCCGCCGGCCGCGCCCAGTCAAGCGCCGCCTCGGCCTTGTCGATCTTGTGCGCGTAGTTCACGCCCTGCTCGGGCTGCCTCGTGGCCACCAGCGTGCCCGCCTGCAACTGCGCCAGCGACTGCACGATCAGCCGCGCGCCCATCGCCGCCAGGCGGTCGTGCAGCGTGGCAGTGGTGTCGTTGGCGGCAATGGGCGTGGCTTCGGCCAGCAGCATGTCGCCGGTATCCAGGCCCTCGTCCATCTGCATGATGGTGATGCCGGTGGTGGCGTCACCGGCCTCGATGGCGCGGTGGATGGGCGCCGCGCCGCGCCAGCGCGGCAGCAGCGAGCCGTGGATGTTCAGGCAGCCGTGGCGCGGCAGCACCAGCACCCAGCGCGGCAGGATCAGCCCGTAGGCCGCCACCACCATCAGCTCGGGCGCGTCGGCCGCCAGCAGCGCCTGTGCGGCCGCGGCCTCGTCGGGGAACTTGCCGTCCAGGCGCAGGCTGCGCGGCTGCGCCAGCGGCAGGCCGTGGGCGAGCGCGAACAGCTTCACCGGCGAGGGCTGCAGCTTCAGGCCGCGGCCGGCGGGCCGGTCGGGCTGGGTGAGCACCCGCACCACGTCGTGGCCTGCGGCGTGCAGCGCCTCGAGCGCGACGCGCGCGAACTCGGGCGTGCCGGCGAAGGCGATGCGCATCGGAACCGGCGCCCGCGTCAGGCGCGCGCGCGCTGCTCGTCGCGCGTGCGCTTGAGCATCTTGGTGCGGATGCGGTCGCGCTTCAAGCCGCTGAGGTACTCGACGAACACCTTGCCGCGCAGGTGGTCCATCTCGTGCTGCACGCACACGGCGCTCAGGCCCTCGGCGTCGATCTCGAACGGCTGGCCGTCGCGGTCGAGCGCGCGCACCTTCACGCGGGCGTGGCGCTCGATCTTGTCGTAGACCTGCGGCACTGACAGGCAGCCCTCCTCGGCCACGGCCAGCTCGTCACTGGCCCAGACGATCTCGGGATTGATCAGCACCAGCGGCTGGTCGCGCGAGTCGGAGGTGTCCATGACGATGAGGCGCTCGTGCACGTCCACCTGGGTGGCCGCCAGGCCCACGCCGCTTTCGGCGTACATGGTCTCCAGCATGCTCGCGGCGAGCGCGCGGATGCGCTCGTCGACGGCCGCCACCGGGCGGGCCACGGTGTGCAGGCGGGGATCGGGGTAGCGCAGGATGGTCAGCTGGGCCATGGCAGAACGGGCGGAACAGACGTCAGGGGCAGGGTGGCTCGGTCACCACCCGGTGGATATGGGGACGGCGAAACAGCTCGCAACAGCTGTCGAACGATCGCAACGCCAGCACGCCGAACACGGCTGGTTTGCGCCAGAGTCGACGCTCACTTTGTTTGCGGCATCAAGGGTTTAGGGGCAGAATCTTCCAAACTGAATGAAGATTGTCGCCGCTCCTGGCCCGGCTCACCGGGTCCGGCGCGAGGGCGCACATTCTGGCACCGCACCGCAAGCCGTCCGGAGATCCGCAGCGTGACCCAAACGACCCCCCTGCCCCGCCGCCGCCTCCTGCTCCAAGCCACCGGGGCGGCCGGCGCGGCTGCGGCGGCCTTTGTATCGGGTGGCGTGGCCTGGGCCCAGACGAGCGCCCTGCCGGTGCTGCCGGCCTGGCGCGACACCGCCCAGCGCGTGGCCTCGGCCGGCGTGCCGTTGTCCGAACTGGCGCCCAACGCCCCCGACTCGCACACCGTGCGCCCCGGCGACACGCTGTGGGGCATTTCCACGCTCTTCCTCACCTCGCCCTGGCGCTGGCCCGAGCTGTGGGGCATGAACCTCGAGCAGATCCGCAACCCGCACCTCATCTACCCCGGCCAGGTGCTGGTGCTCGAAAAGGTCGACGGCGTTGCGCGGCTGCGCATGGCCGGCGCGCCCAACGGCGGCAACGGCAACGCCCGCACCAACACCGTGAAGCTGTCGCCGCGGGTGCGCGCCGAACTGCTGGACAACGGCGCCATCGCGGCCATTCCGCTGCACCTGATCGGCCCCTTCCTCAACGAGGCCGTGGTCTTCAACGGCAACGAGCTGGAAGTGGCCCCGCGCATCGTGGCCACGCAGGAAGGCCGCGTGATGGTGACGCGGGGCGAAACCGCCTACGTGCGCGGCGACCTCAAGGGCGCGCGCGACTTCCGCCTGTTCCGCGAACTCGTGCCGCTGGCCGACCCGGTCACGAAAGAGGTGCTGGGCTTCGAGGGCCGCTACGTCGGCACCGCCGAGGCCACGCGGCCGCAGGGCAGCACCACGGTCGACGGCAAGCCGGCACTGGTGCCGGCCACCTTCCGCGTCACCAGCACGCGGCTGGAGGCCGTCGTCGGCGACCGCTTGAGCCCGGTGCCGCAGCAGGAACTCGTGGCCTATGTGCCGCGTGCGCCGTCCAACCCGGTGGATGGGCACATCGTCTCGGTCTACGGCGAGGGCGTTCGGGCGGGCCAGAACCAGATCGTCACCATCAACCGCGGCCAGCGCGAAGGCATCGAACGCGGCCACATCCTGGCGGTGTGGCGCGCCGGCCGCACGGCGGTCGACCGTACCTCGGCCGACAAGTCGCCGATGCGCCTGCCCGACGAGCGTCACGGCCTGATGTTCGTGTTCCGCGTCTTCGACCGCGTGTCCTACGCGCTGGTGCTGAACGTGCAGGAACCGATCCGCGCCGGCGACCGGTTCACCCAGCCCTGACCGGCTCTGACCGGCTGCGTCCGGCGCCACGCATGGAGCCGGCCGAGTTCAGCGCCTGGTTCCGGCTGCTCGGCACGCCCGGCGTCGGCCGAGGCACGGCACGCAAGCTGCTGGCCGCCTGCGGCACCCCCGAGGCCGTGCTGGCCACGCCGCTGAGCAGCCTGCGCCAGCTGGTGGGCGAAGCCGTCGCGCAGGCCTTGCGCAGCCCGCGACCTGAAGACGACGAGCGCCACGCCGCGGCCGCCGCCTGGCTGGCCGCCGGCCCCGACCGGCATGCCCTCGTGCCGGGCGACCCCCGATTCCCGCCGCTGCTGCTGCAGACCGCCGACCCGCCGCTGCTGCTGTACGTGCAGGGCGACCCTGCCGCGCTGTCGCGCCCGGCGCTGGCCGTGGTGGGCAGCCGCAGCGCCACGCCGCAGGGCCTGGCCAACGCGCGTGCCTTCGCCGCGGCGCTGTCGCAGCAGGGCTGGACGATCGTCTCGGGCCTGGCGCTGGGCATCGACGCCGCGGCCCACGAGGGCGCGCTGGAGGCGATGGCGCAAGGAGGCGCCGGCACCGTGGCGGTGGTGGGCACCGGTCTCGACCGCGTGTTCCCGGCCCGCCACCGCGCCCTGGCGCACCGCATCGCCGCGCACGGCGCGCTGGTGAGCGAATACGCGCCCGGCATGCCGCCGCTGCGCGAGCACTTCCCCGAGCGCAATCGGCTCATCGCCGGCCTGAGCCAAGGCACGCTGGTGGTCGAGGCCGCGCTGGCCTCGGGTTCGCTGATCACGGCGCGGCTGGCCAGCGAATCCGGACGCGAGGTGTTCGCGATTCCGGGCTCCATCCACTCGCCGCAGGCGCGCGGCTGCCACGCGCTCATCCGCCAGGGCGCCAAGCTGGTCGAGACGGCCGAGGACATCGTCGAAGAGCTGCGCGGGCAGCGGCCGCTGGTGCTCGATGCGGCCGCCCCGTCCGATGGCGAGGCTGCGGTCGCCGACGACCCCTTGCTCGCCGCGCTGGGCCACGATCCGGTGACGCTCGACGCCCTGCTGGCGCGTACCGGCGAGAGCGCGGCGGTGCTGTCGGCAAGGCTGCTGGAACTGGAGCTCGACGGCCTGGTGGCGCGGCTGCCGGGCGGCCTTTACCAGCGTCTGATCAGCGGCTAATCACTGGGTGAGCGAGGGCCGCGGACAGCCCTTCGCAGCAGCCGACCCTCGGGTATAGTGGGTCGCATGTTCGACGTGCTGGTCTATCTCTACGAGAACTATTGGCGCCCGGACGCCTGCCCGGAGCCCAAGCAGCTCTCGCGCAAACTCAGCGCCGTCGGCTTCGAGGCCGAAGAGATCAACGACGCCCTGAAGTGGCTCGACGGCCTGGCGCACACCGCCGAAGGCGGCACCGAAGAGCTCGCCCGGCTGCAGCCGCAGGCCGGCAGCGTGCGCATCTACACCGCCCACGAGCGCGAGGTGCTGGGCGATGAATCGATCGGCTTCATCGCCTTCCTCGAAAGCGCCGGCGTCATGGCCCCGGCGATGCGCGAGATGGTGATCGATCGCGCCCTGGCCGTGGGCAACGGCCGTGTCGAACTCGACGACCTGAAGATCATCGTGCTGATGGTGTTCTGGAGCCTGGGCGAAGAGCCCGACGCGCTGGTGCTCGACGAGCTGTTCGTCGACAGCGAAGACCGCGTCATACATTGAGCCCCCAGGCTCGCTAGCGCTCGCCACCCCCCGAGGGGGCTCATGCAGCGGCCCGGCAAAGCCGGTTCCACGCATGTCACTTGGCCTGGCGCTTACGACAAGAGGCGCGACGCGTCGACATCCAGCTTGGCCAGCGCGCTGCGCGTGGCGCGCACGGTGAGCGCTTCATCCTGCGCCGGCACGATCAGCCCGGCCTGCAGGTAGCTCGCCAGCCGATGCTGCTGGAACAGCACGCAGCGGCCTTGTGGCGTGACGAACAGGCTGAGCTGCTTGCGCAGGCCGTGCCAGCTCAGCTGCACCGGCTCGGTGTGGCCGCCGCGGTCGAGCATGTACCAGCTGCCCACCATCAACTCGCGCGCCCAGGCCACCATCGCCGGCGTCGGCATGCTGCCGCCTTCGAGCACCACCTCGAGCTCGCTGCTCTGGTGACCCGACAGATCGAGCACCATGCTCTCGTCGATCTCCACGTCGGCCGCGTCGGGCAGCAGTTCCTCGAGCGTCTCGAGCTGCTCCATCAGCTCGCGCAGGCGGTCGTCGGGGATGACGGCCGCCTTGGCCGTGAAGGCCGCCGCCAGCGAGTTGTTGAGCTGCTGGATGTGTTCGTCCTGCTTGGCCTGGTCCATGCTGGCGTTGGCCATGCCTTCGCGCAGGCTCTTCAGCAGCAGCGGCAGCCGGCGGATGACCTCGGCGCGCTCTTCGCGCGTGACCTTCGCGCTCGCGCTCCAGATCAGGTCGGCCGCGGCGCGCTTCATGGCCTTGGTCTGCTCGCCCTGCGCGCCATGGCGCATGCCGGCAGTGGCCAGCACGTCGGCCCAGACATGGAACAGGAACTGGCGCACGCCCTCCTGCACCGGCACCTCGTTGAGCATGCGGCGCAGCTCGATGGTGTACTGGATGGCCATCGTCTCGCGCTGCTCGACCTGCTGGGCCAGCGAGACGCCGCGCTTGGTCATTTCGTTCTCGTTCTTGAAGTAGTGCTCCAGGAACTTCTCGAACTCGATCAGCACGGTCTGGAAGACGCGGCGCCCGGTGTCGGGGTAGGCCTCGACGACCTGCACGATACGCTTGACTTCCCTCTTGAGCGCCTCGTTCACGCCGGCGGCGCCACTGTCGAAGCCCATCACGCAGGCGCCCATGCGGTCGATCAGGCGGCGCGCGGGGTGGTCGATGGTGGCGAAGAAGTCGGGCTCGGACACTGCCACCCGCAGCACCGGCATCTGCAGCCGCGCAAACCACACGCGCACGGCCGGCGGGATGCGGTCTTCGGTGAGGATGCTCTGGAACAACAGCGCCACGATCTCGATGGTGGCGCGTTCCTCGGGCGTGGCGGCGGCCTTCTTGAGCGCCTGCTTGCGGTGGTGCAGCTCATCCAGGAGCACCGGCGTCGTGACCAACGACTCGCCGCGCTGCGTGGACGGCGACACGCGCTGGCGGATGCCCTTCTCGGCCGTGTCGATGGCCCGCGCCAGGGCTGGCGACATCGCATGCGCCGGCCGCTCGAGCTCCGAGTTGCGCGTGCTGGCCGAAAAGCTCGGCACGTGGCGGCCGATCAGGCGGTTCAGGCGGCCCAGCACGGCCTCGGCGTGCTCGCGGCTGCGCGCCAGCGGCGCGGCGCGGGTCATCAGGCGCGTTTCTTCGCCGACGTGGCGGCCGCCACCACCACCGCCACCGCCCGTCCAGCCCCCCGGGCCGCGGCCGGCGTTGGCAAAGCCCGCGGAGCTGGGGTACTCGGACGGCGCACCCAAGCCCATCGAGGCCGAGTTGCCGTCGCCTGCAGCGCTCGGCGACCAGCCCCCGAACCCCATCTGCGTGTTCGGGTGCGTGCGCGAGCGGCGGATGAAGGGCCGCAGATCGACCTCGGGGAGCACCTTCTGCTCCATCAGCCAGCGGTTCGTCTCGTGGTAGGACTCCTCGACGAGGCCGGCGAGCTCTTCGTGCAGCGTGGCCTGCACCTCGCGCCAGCCTTCGAGGTTGAGGCCGGCGCCGCGCCAGGCGTCGAAGACGATGCGCGCCAGCACGTGGGCGCGCAGCATGTCGTGCGGCTCGAGCTCGGTGCGGCCCTCGAGGTGGGCCACGCGCGAGCGCAGGTCGGCGAACTCCCAGCTGGCGCGGTCCATCACGGCCAGCGCCAGGCGCGAGGTGACGATCTCGAGCTCGATGGTGTCGTCGGGCACCAGCGTCAGCGTCTCACGGCCGCCGGGCGGCGGCAGGTCGTAGGGACGCGAGGCCGTGGCACCCTGCGTGAGCACCCGGCGCAGGCCGGCCACCATGCCGCGGTGCCAGCCCTGGGCGCCCTTCATCAGGGCCTGCACCAGATCGCGCCGCCGCATCATCGTGCCGTGCTCGGACGGCTTGTCGAGCAGCACGCGGGACTGGTCCATCGTGGCCTGCACCACGTGCGTCAGGCCCTTGACCAGCTCTTCGGTGTAGAGCCGTCGCGCCTGTCCGGCCAGGGAGTCGGGCGAGGCGGCAAGGGCCATGGGAGGAAGAGGCTTTTTGCTAGGCAAACGTGGAGCAGTTCACTCTACACCACGGCCCCTGCGTTGGGGTCGTTCGGGTCGTGGTCCTTGTTCCCTAGCTTCACGAGGTCTTCGCGCTTGGCGCCCAGCCACATCGCGATGCCGGCGGCCACGAAGATGGACGAGTAGATGCCGAACAGGATGCCGATGGTGAGCGCCACCGAGAAGTGGTGCAGCGTCGGTCCGCCGAAGATCAGCATGCTCAACACCATCATCTGCGTACTGCCGTGGGTGATGACGGTGCGGCTGATGGTGCTGGTGATGGCGCGGTCGATGGTCTGCGGCGTGTCGAGCTTGCGGTAGCGCCGGAAGCTCTCGCGGATGCGGTCGAAGATGACGACCGACTCGTTCACCGAATAACCCAGCACCGCCAGGATGGCCGCCAGCACCGCGAGTGAAAATTCCCACTGAAAAAAGGCGAAGAAGCCCAGGATGATGACCACGTCGTGCAGGTTGGCCACGATGCCCGCCACCGCGAACTTCCACTCGAAGCGCATCGCCAAGTAGGCCATGATGCCCAGGATGGTGACGCCCAGCGCCAGCGCGCCGTTGGTGTAGAGCTCTTCGCCCACGCTCGGGCCGACGAACTCGGTTCGCGTCAGCTTCAGCGGCTCGATTTCGCGGCCATTGGGGTCGGCCTTGCTGCACGCCGGCCGGCTGACCTGCTCGCCCTGTGGCGTGGTGTACTGCTTGGTGCCCACCGTGGCCTGCTCGGCCTTGCACAGCGTGTCGAAGACCAGCGTCGACACCTGGTCCTGCTTCATGTCGCCGCGCACCGGCAGGCGGATCAGCACGTCGCGGCTGGTGCCGAACTTCTGCACCTGCACCTCGCCGAAGCCCAGTTGCTCGACCGTGCCGCGCGTGCGGTTGATGTCGGCCGTGCTGGCGTACTCCACCTCCACCAGCGTGCCGCCGGTGAACTCGATCGACGGATTCAGGCCCTTGGTGATGATGAAGAACACCGCCAGGCCGAAGGTGATGAACGAGATCGCGTTCAGCACCAGCACGTGGCGCATGAACGGGATGTCATTCTTGATGCGGAAGAATTCCATGTGTGCGTCTCCCGCTTCAGGACTTGGCGTCGTCGAGCTTGGCGTCGTCGAGCGCGGGCCGCGCCTCGCCGCTCATCCAGACCTGGCCGATCGACACCGATTTCAAGCGCTTCTTGCCGCCGTACCAGAGGTTGACCAGGCCGCGCGAGAACATCACCGCCGAGAACATGCTGGTCAGGATGCCCAGGCAATGCACCACCGCGAAGCCGCGCACCGGGCCGGAGCCAAACGCCAGCAGCGCGATGCCCGCGATCAGCGTCGTGACGTTGCTGTCGAGGATGGTGCCCCAGGCGGCCTCGTAGCCCTTGTGAATGGCCTGCTGTGGCGCCAGGCCCGCTCGCAGCTCTTCGCGCACGCGCTCGTTGATCAGCACGTTGGCGTCGATGGCCATGCCCAGCGTCAGCGCGATGGCGGCGATGCCGGGCAAGGTGAGCGTCAACTGCAGCATGCTCAGCAGCGCCAGCAGGCACAGCAGGTTGAAGGCCAGCGCGATGCTGCTGAACACCCCGAACAGCATGTAGTAGGCGCACATGAACACCGCGATCGCGATGAAGCCCCACAGCACGCTGTTGAAGCCCTTGCCGATGTTCTCGGCGCCCAGGCTCGGGCCGATCGTGCGCTCTTCGATCACCTCCATCGGCGCGGCCAGCGCGCCGGCGCGCGTGAGCAGCGCCATGTCGGCGGTTTCCTGCGAGGTGAAGTTGCCGGTGATCTGGAACTCGTTGCCGAACTCGCCCTGGATCGTGGCCACCGAGATGGCCTCGCCCTTGCCCTTTTCGTACAGCACGATGGCCATCGGCTTGCCGAGGTTCTCGCGCGTGACCTGCCGCATGGCACGGCCGGCGACGTCGTTCAGGCGCACGCTCACGGCCGGGCGCTGGTCGCGGTCGATGGTGGCGCTGGCCTGCACCAGCTGCTCGCCGGTGGCGATGACGTCGCGCTTGAGGCCCACCGTGCGCGGCATGGTCTCGCCGGCGCCCAGGCGCTCGGGCACGGTTTCGGCAGCCGAGGAGACGTCGGTCTCGACGAGGCGGATCTGCAGCGTCGCGGTGCGGCCGATGATGGTCTTGGCGCGCGCCGTGTCCTGCACGCCGGGCAGCTGCACGACCACGCGGTCGAGGCCCTGCTGCTGGATCACGGGTTCGGCCACGCCGAGCTCGTTGACGCGCTTGTGCAGCGTCTCGATGTTCTGCGAGAGCGCCTGCTTCTGGATCTCGGCCACGGCCTGCGGCTGCAGGCGGCCCACCAGGCGGGTGCCGTCAGGCGTGGTCTGCACCGTCCACTGCACCGCCGTCATGCGGTCGGCCAGCAGGTCGCGCGCGGTGGCGGCCACCGAGGGATCGGGCAGGGCCACCGTCAGGCCGTCGGACTCGCGCGTGATGCCGGCGAAGCGGATGCGCTTTTCGCGCAGCGCGTTGCGCGTGTCGCTGGCGTAGCTGTCGATCTGCTGGCGCAGCGCGGCGCGCATGTCCACCTGCATCAGGAAGTGCACGCCGCCGCGCAGATCGAGGCCCAGGTACATGGGCAGCGCGCGCAGGCTCACCATCCACTCGGGTGTGCGCGACACCAGGTTCAGCGCCACGATGAAGCGCTCGTCGCTCGGGTCGGGGTTCAGCGCCTTGGAGATGACGTCCTTGGCCTTGAACTGCGTGTCGGTGTCGGCGAAGCGCGCACGCACCGAGGTGCCTTCGATCTGCACCAGATCGGGCTTGAATCCGGCGCTCGCGAGTGCCGACTGCACCCGCTCCAGCGTGGTGGCGTCGACCTTGACGGTGCTCTTGCCCGAAGACACCTGCACCGCAGGCGCCTCGCCGAAGAAGTTGGGAGCGGTGTAGAGCAGGCCGATCAGCAGCGTGGCCGCGAGGATCGCGTACTTCCACCAGGGATAGCGGTTCATGGACGATTCCTTGGCCGCAGCCAGCAAGCGCGGTCGGGAGCAAGCTCAGCGCCGGGCCTGCAGGGCCTGCCCGGCACCGGGTTCACTTGACGGGCGAGTACGTGCCCTTGGGCAGCACCTGGATGATGGCGCCGCGCTGCACCTGCAACTCCACGCCGCTGGAGACCTCGACGTGCAGGTAGCTGTCGCCGAGCTTGGCGATGCGGCCCATCACGCCACCGGCGATGACGACCTCGTCGCCCTTGGCCAGGGCTTCGATCATGGCCTTGTGCTCCTTCTGCTTCTTCATCTGCGGCCGGATCATGATGAAGTACAGCACCACGAACATCAGCACCAGCGGCAGCAGGCTGAAGAGGGTGTCGGTGCCGGAAGCGGCGGCGGCCGGGGCGGCCTGGGCGAAGGCGTTGGAAATGAACACGGCAGTTCGGGCCGCGTGCGAGGCGCACGGCTGGCCTGTGGGTGGCGAAGGGAACCGGCGATTCTACCGAGCCACGCCCGGCCCGCCCGGGAGCCGGCCGCGAGGCCCTGCGGCGGCTACGATGGCCACCCAGGAGGACGACAATGCGCAATTACGGCACGGCCCGCAGGGTCATGGTCACCGGTGGGGCCGGGTTCCTGGGCTCGCACCTGTGCGAACGCCTGCTGGAACGCGGCGACGACGTGCTCTGCGTCGACAACTTCTACACCGGCACCAAGGACAACGTGGCGCACCTGCTGAACCACCCGCGGTTCGAGCTGATGCGCCACGACGTGACCTTCCCGCTGTATGTGGAGGTCGACGAGATCTACAACCTCGCCTGCCCCGCCAGCCCCGTGCACTACCAGCACGACCCGGTGCAGACCACCAAGACCAGCGTGCACGGCGCCATCAACATGCTCGGCCTGGCCAAGCGGCTGAAGGCCAAGATCCTGCAGGCC
Source organism: Rubrivivax sp. (assembly GCA_020248945.1). Taxonomy (GTDB): domain Bacteria; phylum Pseudomonadota; class Gammaproteobacteria; order Burkholderiales; family Burkholderiaceae_C; genus Rubrivivax. Next base: position 3,095 of record JADCGQ010000040.1, on the reverse strand, counting down.
AGCACGTCCGAGGTGTATGGCGACCCCCAGGTGCACCCGCAGCCCGAGGGCTACTGGGGCCACGTCAACCCGATCGGCATCCGCAGCTGCTACGACGAGGGCAAGCGCTGCGCCGAGACGCTGTTCTTCGATTACCACCGCCAGCACAAGCTGCGCATCAAGGTGGCGCGCATCTTCAACACCTACGGCCCGCGCATGCACCCCAACGACGGCCGCGTGGTGAGCAACTTCATCGTGCAGGCGCTGAAGGGCGAGCCCATCACGGTGTACGGCGAAGGCGCGCAGACGCGCAGCTTCTGCTATGTGGACGACCTGGTCGGCGGGCTGATTGCGCTGATGGATTCGGACGACGGCTTCACCGGGCCGGTGAACCTGGGCAACCCGGGCGAGTTCACCATCCTGCAGCTGGCGCAGAAGGTGATCGAGCTCACGGGCAGCAAGTGCACCATCGTGCGGCAGCCGCTGCCGAGTGACGACCCGATGCAGCGCAAGCCCGATCTGGCGCTGGCCACAAAAGCGCTGGGCTGGGGCCCGCGCACCGACCTGAACGAGGGTCTCGGCAAGACGATCGGCTACTTCGCGGCCCGGCTGCCAAGCGCAGCCGTCTGAGGCAGGCCCGCTCGCCGCGGCTCGGCCACTGCGGCCTGCGCCAGCGCGCGCCAGCCCGGCCACTGCATCAGCGCCACCAGCAGCACCACGCCAGACAGCGCCACGGCAGCCCGCAGCACCAGCTCGGGGCCCTGGGCGTAGGCATCGCGGCCCGCGCTCAGCAAGAACTGCGCGGCTGAAAAGAACTGGCCGTACTTGTAGACCGAAGGTTCCAGCCCGGCCACCAGCAGCGCGGGCGCCGCCGGCAGGGCCAGGGCCGCGAGCAGCAGCAGGGGCGTGCGGCGCCAGGGCGCCGGCTCGCCAGCGGGGCCGCTGCCGGCCGCCAGCGCTGCCGCCAGCGCCACGCCGGCCGTGGCCAGCGCGCCCCAGCCGGCGCCCAGCAGCAGGCTGCTGGCCACGCTGCCGCCGCCCCGCATCAGCTCCACCAGGTTGTCGGTGCCGGCGCCCCACACCACCACCGCATGCACGGGCACGAAGAGCAGCACCGAGCAGGCCGCCCACCACAGCAGATCGGCCACGGCCCGCGGCGCCGTCACCACGCGCACCAGCCACACGGCGCCCAGCAGCGGCAGCATCACGACCGCGTGCAGCGCCAGGTAGCGGCCGGCGTCTTCGAGCACCGAGAGCCCGCCGAGCCCGAGCACCGGCGAGCCCACCACCTTGTGCAGCATCGGCAAGGGCACCGCCAGCCGCAGCGCGGCAAAGGTCAGCAGCGCGTGGCCCAGCAGCAGCAGCGGGAACGCCAGGCGCCAGCCCCGCCGCCGCGCCGGCAGCAGCAGCAGGGGCGCGACGAGCATCCAGGTCAGTGCCAATGCCACGCCCAGGGCCGACACCGCGCCGGCGGGGCCGGCCGGCATCAGCTTGGCCACGTTGTAGGGCACGCCGGGCAGCCGGGCCAGCAGCCACAGCGCCAAGGCCAGCACGGCCACGACCAGCAGCGTGCTGCGCCAGCCCGGCAGCTTCACCTGGGCCGGATCGGCCCCGCGCGCCGAGCGCGCCCGCCGCGGGGCCGAGGCCAGCGTGGCCGCCGAGGGCCGCAGCGCCTCGGGCTCGGCGGTGGCCAGCGCGCGCCCGAGCTGCCAGCCGAGCCAGCCGCCGAGCAGGCCGAGTGCCGCATCCGTGAGGTCGGCCACCTTGGCCGGCAGCAGCACCTGCCCGGCCTCGAGCAGCAGAGCCAGCGCGCCCAGCGCCAGCAGGCGCGGCGCGGCCGCCGGCGCCGGCCCGCGCGCAGCCAGCGCCAGCAGCAGGCCGCCGGGCAGAAAGACCAGCAGCTTGCGCAGGATCTCGGCCAGCGCGCCGTACTCGGTGCGCTGCAGGTAGGTGGAAAACGGCAGCCGCGAGACGGCGTCCCACCAGGCGGCCGCGCTGCCGCGCGCGGGCTCGAAGTTGAAGGGCACCCACAGCACCGCCACCGCCCCGGCGGCCCACAGCGCCAGCGCCCCGTGCAGCAGCGCGCGCTGGCGCTGCTCGGGCCAGCGGCGCCAGCGCCGCAGCGAGCGCGCCAGCGCGGCACCGGCCACCACACCGAAGCTGCCGGTGAACACGTCGGTGAGGTCGGTCACGCGCGACAGCACGAACAGCTGCGCGAACTCCACCGCCGCCACCACCGCCACGCCGCGCCCGAGCAGCCCCGCCAAGCCCGGCCGCTTGAGGGACAGCCACCACATCGCCCCCCACCGGCAGCCACAGCCACAGGCCGATGTCGTCATGCATGGGCACCTTCATGCGGTTAGCGCGACGGTTGGAGAACAAACACGCGTGGTGCGGTCTGGCGGCGCCGAACACCGTGACCACACGCGCCAGAGCTGCTTAGGTGCCAGCACGCATGTCCATTGGCTCCACAGCCAGCCACACCGCCTCGAGCTTGATCACCAAAGCAACTCGCACATCCAGCCGGACAGGTCCATCGCAGCGCTCATCAGCCAGCTCGGCTTCACCGTGATGCCGCCGCGGCGCAGCTCAAGTTCGAGGGAGCGTTTGCCTGCCGACTGATCCACGGTCGGCGCGACGGCCATGGGCACGAGTTGCTGCGATCCGCTCACTGCACCGGCCTCGCGTGCCAGTTTCCGCCAGCCGTGCACAATGTTGGCGTTGATCGCGTGCGCCATCGCCACGTTGGCCACCGAAGCGCCGGGCACAGCGCACTCGGCCAGGATCAGCGCCTTCAACTCCGCGCCGTGGCGCCGGCGCTTGCGACTGTTCTCCGTCTCCATCGTGTCCAGCCATGAGTTAACTGGACTTGATCGTCATCGCCGCGCGGCCTCAGGTCAAGTTGGGCTCGCAGAACGCTTACGGTGTAGCGCTCCAGTCGGGTTTTTCAGGGCGGACTAAAGATGAGTTCGCCGGACGCTTACCGTTTACAGCGGGGTGCAGGCCAAGCCTCCGCAGGAGGTCATGTCCGCGACTGCAGCCTGGGCTCGCGACGGACTGCGAGGCAGTTGCTAGTGTAGTGCGCGCCAAGTCGTAGAACTTAATTGCCCCGGCAT